>CALCBC010000009.1 GCA_937898525.1 uncultured Sphingomonadales bacterium | reverse complement strand
GGCGGTGGAGGTGGGGTTCTAAGCCGGCGATCTCCCCTCCCGCTTGCGGGAGGGGCCGGGGGTGGGCCACTTGCGCAAGAGATTCACTGGCCCACCCCTAACCCCTCCCGCAAGCGGGAGGGGGATTGCTACTGGCCCCTAACCCCTCCCGCAAGCGGGAGCGGGATTGCTACTGGCCGAGGTTGACCACGAAGATCGGCCCGAACTCGACCGTCTGCGCCGCGGTGGCGAGGTGGATCGCGACCTTGAGCGCGCCTGCCGCGTGGTCGGCGTCCGCCCGGCCGCGGACCTCGTGGAGCTTCCACTCGGGGCCGACCTCGGCCGGGGCCGAGAGCAGCGTGGTGTAGGGCGCGGAGGCGAGCTGGATCCCGCTGAACGGCAGCGTGGTCGTGGTCGCCCCACCCTCGACCTTCTCGAGCCGGGCCCAGAACGCGAGCAGCAGCTCGTCGCCGGCCTTGACCGGCTGGGTGATCGCGCTCTCGACCGCGGCGTCCCACGGGTTGGCGCCTTTCGAGCGCACGGTGACCCGCAGCGCCTTGCCGCCCTGCACACCGGGATCGTCGCGCAGCCGGCCCGAGGCGCCGTTGACCTGCGGCGCAGCGGGGTCGTTGATGATGTCGAGATCCTGCGCCGCGGCCGACGCGAGCAGCAGGGCGGCGAACGCGCCGCCCAGTGCGAATGCGAACCGTTTCATGTCGGTCTCCCCCGAGTGTCCCGTCTTCGCGGGATCGGGGCGAATTTATGGTAGCGGTATCGTCGGGGCAAGCGGGGGCGAAACCCCTCCACCATCCGCTACGCGGATGGTCCCCCTTCCCATTCCGCTTCGCGGAACAGGGAGGATCCGGACCCTCAAAGACTCCTCTCCATTGCGAGGCAATGGGGACCGCCCCCGCGCAGCGGGGTGGTGGAGGAACCCTAGTCGACGGCGTCGTGCGGCTTCATGCCGTAGGGCAGCTCCGAGGTGAACGCCTGGACCTGTTCGATCTTGCCGTCGACGAAGCGGAACAGCTCGACCACCTGGTAGGTCAGCGGATAGGCGCCTTCGCCGCCGGCGGTCCCAGGCAGGTCCTCGAAGGTGCGGTAGACGATCAGGCCGCGGGCCTCGTCGACCGCGAGCACTTCGCGGTCGCGGACCTGCTTGATGCGGGCGAGCTGCTGGCCGGTGAACGGCGGGGCGCAGGGGCCGACATTCTGCCCGTTGACCCACCAGGTACAGTTGCGCGCCAGGTTGCCGGGAGCCTGGCCGTCGTGCGCGTTCATCGCCGCATAGAAGGCGTCGGCGCCGGCGATCATGTCGGCGCGCGGAGTGCGGCGGCGTTCGGGGACCACGGCATAAGTCGGCGCTGCCGTGGGCTCGACGTAGGGTGGGCCGTATTCCTTGCGGCGGATCAGCGCGTCGATGTCGGCGATCTTCGGGCCGTTGCTGGTCA
Source organism: uncultured Sphingomonadales bacterium (assembly GCA_937898525.1). Taxonomy (GTDB): domain Bacteria; phylum Pseudomonadota; class Alphaproteobacteria; order Sphingomonadales; family Sphingomonadaceae; genus Croceibacterium_A. The sequence continues at coordinate 100,318 of CALCBC010000009.1, read as the reverse complement.
CCGTGATCGCCGCCCAGGCCGGCTGGCCATGCTCTTCCATGCGGCCGATCCAGACGCCCTTGCCGGTCGTCGCGTCGGCGATGACCAGCGGCTTTGCGTCGACCGCGGTGACGCCCTGCCAGATGCCCTCGTTGACGCGGATGCCGACGCTGTTCTCGGCGTAGCCGACCTTGTCGGCCCACGGCAGCGAAGCCCACTGGCCGCGCACCGGATAGGCCGCCATGACCGCGCGGGTGTTGGCCTCGACGCAGGCCGCGTCGCACGCGGCCGGGTCGGGCGCGTCGGCGGGCGGTTCGGACGGCGGGCCCCAGAACGGGTTGTGCATGAAGTACGGCACGTAGGTGAACACCGCCTCGATGCGCGAGATCTTGCCGTCGCGGATGCGGAACGCCTCGAGCAGCGTGATCGAGTTGGGCCACTTGAGCGCGGTGCGCATCTCGCGCCCGTCGGTCAGCAGATAGCGGTCCCACTCGTTGGCGTGGTCGAAGAACCCGCGCCCGACCGCGACCCCGCGCTCCTCGTCGATGATGAAGAAGTCGCGGCGGACGCGCTTGTTGATGCGGTAGATGCCGAGCTCGAACTGCTCGCGGCAGCCCGAGGCGATCGAGGCCGCGTTGCCGCCGGTGGCGCCGGGCGTCGGGGCAGTGGTCGAGATGCCGTTCTCGAGCCGGGCGCAGTCGTCGGTGAACTCGGTCAGCACCTGGCCGTCGTTGAGCTCGACCGTGCTGAAGTAGCCGTCGGCGACCGACAGCATGCGTTCGCGCGGGCGACGACTTTCGGGCGGGAGTATCTCCTCGAACTCGGGGTCGTGGACCATCTTCGTGACGTCGCCGAACGGCGCGGGCAGCGCGGTGCGGCGGTGGACCACGCTCTCGATCTCGTCGATCGCGCCATCCTTCACATGGATGCGCACGGCGTAGATCGCCGGGCGGCCGTTCTCGACCACCGAGCCGAACCAGGCGGCGTTGCCGGTCGAGGGGTCGGCGGCCTCGAGGCCGGTGGCGTCGACCTTGTCGACCGTGCCCCACAGCCCCTCGCCGACCGGGATGAACACGTTGTTCTCGGTGAAGCGGACGTTCGGCGCGAGCCGCACCTGCGACGGATCGCGCGCGGCGAGCGCCTTCATGTGATCGCGCAGGTGGCCGATCAGGCACGCGCGGTCGCATTCGTAGACGCGCACGGCGCTGTCCTCGCCGGGAGCCTGGGCCAGGGCGGGCGAGGTCAGTCCGGCACTGGCGAACACCGCCAGCGAGGCCAGCAGGTTGCGGGTCAAACTCATCGTCACACTCTCCCCTAACCCCGTTCGTCATGCTGAACTTGTTTCAGCATGACGGAAGCGGGTGGCTCATCCGCTCAGCTCTCCTTCGCCGCGGCGTCGGCGTAGTCCTCGTTGCCGCGGGCGATCAGGTAGGCATGGATCGCCTCGGCGTCCTCGGGCGTGAGCACGTCGGCGAAGCTCGCCATGCCGCGTTCCTGCAGGATGCCCTTGAGCACGACGTCGGCGAAGCGCGCGTGGCCCTGCGGAGTCATGAAGCGCAGGTCCTTGACGCCGCCGATCGCGTTCTCGCCGTGGCAGCGCACGCAGTTCTGGTTGTAGAGTTCGCGCCCGCGCGAGACCTGCGACTCGGTTGCGCGCAGCGGGGGCGGGGCGGGCAGCTCGCTCGGCGGCGGGGGCGGCGGCAGCGTCACGCCGCTGGCACCGAGCTTGAACACCAGCAGCTTGGCGGTACCGGTGCGGAACGGGCCGTTGCGGTTGAGGTTGTAGACCGGCGAGCCGCCCCAGCCAGCATTGATCGCGATGTATTGCTCGCCGTCGATCATGTACGTGATCGGCCCGGCGACCGGTGCCTGGTCGATGTCCATCTCCCACAGCTTCGCGCCGTCGCTCGCGCGGTAGATCGCCAGCGTCTTGTTGATCGTGCCCTGGATCAGCAGGTTGCCCGCAGTGGCGAGCACGCCGCCCGACCCCGGGATGCCGTAGTCGACCCGCCAGGCCTCGCTCTGGGTCACCGGGTTCCACGCGAGCAGGTAGCCCTTCTCGCTGGCCACCGCCTCGGCCTGCAGCCTTGCGCGCAGCTCGGGCTCGTTGCCGAACTGCTGGCCCGAATTGCTGCGGCCCTTGACGTAGCGGTACTGGCCGTCCTCGGCGCGGGCGTAGATCGCGCCCTGCTCCTGCGCCGAGAAATAGACCAGCCCGGTGATCGGGCTGTAGCTCATCGGGTGCCAGGTGTGCGCCGCCATCCAGCTCGGCGACATCAGGTGCGGCGTCGTGGTGTTGTGCGCGCCGGGCATCAGCACCGGGCGGCCGGTGGCCATGTCGATGTGGCTCGCCCAGGTGTTCACCGAAACGTAGCTCCTGGCGCTGATCAGCTCGCCGGTCGCGCGGTCGATCACGTAGAAGAAGCCGTTCTTCGGCGCGTGCATGATCACCTGCCGCGTGCGCCCGCCGATCTCGAGATCGGCCAGCACCATCGGCTGGGTACAGGTGTAGTCCCAGTCCTCCTCGGGCACTTCCTGGTAGTGCCAGCGATACTCGCCGGTGTCGGCGTCGACCGCGACGATCGAGCACAGGAACAGGTTGTCGCCCTTGCCCTCGCTGCGGAAGTACCACATGTGCGGGCTGCCGTTGCCGGTGCCGATGTAGACGAGGTTGAGCTCGGGATCGTAGGCGAAACTGTCCCACGCGTTGCCGCCGCCGCCCGCGGCCATTTCCCACCAGCGGCCCGACCAGGTCGGCGTGGCGATCGCCATCGCGCTGTCGGAGGCCTCGCCGTCGGGGCCCTTCGAGGGGTCGCCGGGGACAATGTAGAACTTCCAGACCTTCTCCCCCGTCTCGGCGTCCCACGCGGTGACGAAGCCGCGTGAGCCGTAGTCGGCGCCGCCGTTGCCGATCACCACCTTGCCGTCGTAGACCCGCGGCGCGCCGGTGATCGAATATTCGTGGCCCGGCGGGAAGGTCTGCACCGTCCAGATCTCGCGCCCGGTCTTCGCGTCGATCGCGATCAGCCGCCCGTCGAGCGCGCCGATGTAGAGCTTGCCGTTCCACGCGGCGATGCCGCGCGACGACGGGCCGCAGCAGGCGAGCCGGGCCCATTCGGGCCCGACCTTGGGATCGTAGGTCCACAGCACGCGGCCGGTCTTGCCGTCGTAGGCGGTGACGACGTTGTAGATGCTCTCGTTGTAGAGCACCCCGTCGATCACCAGCGGGCTCGCCTGCACGCCCCGGAAGGTCTCGAGATCGGCGTACCAGGCGAGGCCGAGCGCCTGCACGTTCTCGTCGTTGATCTGGTCGAGCGGGCTGAAGCGCTGCTCGTCCCAGGTGCGGCTGTAGCTGAGCCAGTCGCCGACGTGGGCCGGCGCGTCGGCATTGCGCAGCGCCTGCCCGTCGACGACGGTCGCGGTGTCCTGCGCCGCCACGCCCGTCATGCACAGCGCCAGTGCCGCGACGCCCAGCGCCGAACGCGTCAGTCTCCGGCGCGCCGTTTCGATCATGCCTCGGTCCCGTCCTTCCTGTGGCGCCAACGGATAAAGCCCGCACGCGGAAAGGAAAGCCCGGAAGCGCCGCGCGCGGGCGCTCCCGGGCCTTCGTCCGCGGTCAGAAGTTCCGGCGCACGGTGACCGCGACCTCGCGCGGCCGGCCGGGCTGTCCGTTGACGTAGAAGGTGGCGAACTTGTTCAGGTAGTAGAACTTGTCGAACAGGTTCGTCGCCTCGAGCGCGACCGACCAGTCCTCGTCCGCCGAACGCCAGGTGAGCCGGGCGTTGACGAGCGTGTAGCTTTCGACCGTCACGTTCGGGTCGCAGGTGAAGTTGCCGCAGTACCCGGGCGTGTAGGAGATATCGACGCGCGGGGTCAGCGAACCCCAGTTTCCGCCGAGATCGGCTTCGTACTGCGCGCCGAGGCTCCACTTCCACTCACCGATGCCGGGCCGGTTGGCGCCGACGACGATCGCCGTGGTCGGGTAGTTGATCGAGGTGAACTCGAAGTCGGTCAGGCTCATCGCGCCGTCGATCGACAGGCCCGGCACCGGGCGCAGCGTGGTCTCGAGCTCGAAGCCGCGCACGCGCGCGTCGCCGATGTTGAGGTACTGGCCGCACAGCCCGGGCACGCCGCCGCCGTCGATCGGCAGCGGCTGGTCGTCGGGACCGAGGCAGGTGGTCGGCGTGCCCTGGTAGCCCTCGTAGTCCATCTGGAACACGCTGCCGTTGAGCCGCAGGATGCGGCCGAACAGGTCGGACTTGAAGCCGAGTTCGTAGGCCCTGAGCTTCTCCGCGCCGAACGGGCGGATCTGCTGGTAGACGTAGGGTCGCGGGGCGACGCCGCCGCCCTTGAAGCCGGTCGAGAACTGCGCGTAGACCATCACGTCGGGCGCGATCTTGTACGAGGCCACCGCGCGGTAGTCGGTGATCGTCTCCTCGTAGGTGCCGACGAAGCCGGTCAGCGGGTTGCTCGGGTTGCTGAGCGGCAAGTAGTCGCCGTTCCCGTCCGGGTTGAGCCGGTTGTAGAGATATTCCTTCTTCTCGTGGGTCACGCGGATGCCGCCCTCGAGGACCAGCGAGTCGGTCACCGCATAGGCGACGTTGGCGAAGCCGGCGTAGCTCGTCAGATCGGCGGTATCGTCGTTGATGAACGAGAAGCAGGGCGTCGCCGCCGGGCAGAAACCCGAGAACGGCGTGTGGATGCGCGCGTCGTAGCGGGTCGAGGCATCGTAATAGTAGCCGCCGACGATCACATCGAGCCGGTCGTCGAGGAACTGCCCGGCGAGGCGCAGCTCCTGGCTGAACTGCTCATGCGTGTAATCGGATTCGTCCTGGATGAAGACCACCGGCGAGTGGTCGTTGTCCGAGCCGGTGTGGCTGAACATGTGGCGGTAACCGGTGATCGACTTGAGCGCGAGGTTCTCGGCGATCTCGTAATCGATCGTCGCGGCGATGCCCCAGGCCTCGGCCCCGTTCGCCGACGGCGCGATGAACGGGCCGAGCGGATCGCCGGCGACGTATTCCGACGGCGGCCCGGGAGGCGCCGCGATCGCCGAGTACATCACGCCCGGATCGTAGAAGTTGGCGTAGCTCGCGTATGGATCGTTGAGCACCGCGTTGGCGCGGCGATAGGGGCCGTAGGTGACGAAGCGGTCGTCGTAGGCGACGCCCTGGTACGGCACCGAAAGGCCCGAGCGGTCGACCGGCGCGGCCGAGCCGGCGTTGGCGGACTCGGCGCTGGCGATGAGCACCGAGGCCTGCGTTTCCGAGGTGTCCTTGGTATAATCGGCGGAGAGGTTGATCTCGAGCGGGCTGCCGGCCGGCGCGATGCGCAGCGAGCCGCGCAGGCCGTACATCTCCTGGTTGCCCATCTCGCCGAGCTTGCAGTTGCCGCCCGAAGCGAGGCTCGGCAGGTCGCCGTCGAGCACGTCCGGGTCGTTCGGGTTGAGGCAGGCGTAGTCGTAGCGGGTCACGTGGCCATCGCGATTGCGCGTGACGCCCGTGATCCTCGCGAACACCGCGTCGGGGACCACCGTGAAGTCCGCGCTGGCCTTGATATCGCGCCGGCCGAGATTGCCGATCGTCGCCTCGACGTAGCCGCCGTGCCCTTCGGGCTTGCGCGAATAGATCTTGATCGCGCCCCCGAGGGTGTTCATGCCCGAGAGCGTGCCCTGCGGGCCGCGAAGCACCTCGATGCGCTCGATGTCGGTCAGGTCGAACGCGCTGCCGAGCACGGTGCCGTAATAGATGTCGTCGATGTAAGTGCCAACGCCGGGCTCGACCGACGGGCTCTGGTCCGACTGGCCGACGCCGCGGATGAACACGCGCACCGAGTTGCCCTGCCCCGCCGGGTTTCGCTGCAGCAGCAGGCTCGGCATCTGCGCGGTGATGTCGGTCAGCGTGGTCTGGCTGCGCTGCTCGAGCAGTTCGCCGCTGACAGCGCTGATCGACAGCGGGACGTCCTGCACGTTCTGTTCGCGCAGCTGCGCGGTGACGATGATCGCGTCGTCACCCTGGGGCTGTGCGGCGGGCTCCTGCTGCGCCGCGGCGGGGGCGGCTGCCAGCGCGGTGCCGGCGGCGAGCGCCAGAATCGATGCGCGCGCCACGACGGTGGCCGCACGAGTGCCTCGGTACGTCATGATTCCTCAACTCTCCCCTTGACCATTGCGGCGCGCGCCCGTCTCGTTGCGAACGGGTCGCGGTATTGGCTTCCATACCGCCCCGGGGGGTGCGGGACGTTGACCGAACTGGCAGACTCGCTTGCCGAAATTGGAAACAGTCCGGGCGGTCGGCTGCCGCCGCTGATCGACCTGAGCACGATCGAGCAGGCGCAGCGCGCGATCGTCTGGTCGGGTGCCGCCGCGCGGGCCTTTCCCGGCCTGTCGCTGAAGCTGCCGGGCGAAGTGCTGCAGCAGGGCACGATCCGCCGCATGCCGCTCGCGGCCGGCGAACTCGTGGCGATCGAATCCGCGCCGGTAGAGGTCAGCTACCGCCCGCCATCGGGCAGCTTTTCGGCGCACGTCTCGCTGATGATGCAGGCGCACGGATCGACCCGTGTGCGCCAGCACGGCCGGCAGTGCGAGCTGGCCGAGGGCGACGTGTGCCTGATCGACGAATCGAGCGCCTTCCGCCTCGTTGGCGAGGACACGACCGCGATCGTGTTCCTGCGGCTGCCGCGGCGCGCTACGCTGAGCCGGCATCCGCAGCTCGAGCGGCTCTACGCCAACGCCCTGCCCGGCAGCGAGCCGGGCACGCGGCTGCTCGCCGACACGCTCCGCCGTCTGTTTGCCGAAGCGGCCGAGCTCGACGCCACGCAGCGGGCGGCGGCGATGGACGCGATGCTGCACCTGCTCGGCGTGGTCGGGCCGCTCGGCCAGCTTTCGCAGGCGCCCGACTGGCGCGTGTGCCGAGCGATCGAGTTCATCGAGCTCAACCTCGCCACGGGCGGCCTCTCCGCCGAGGACGTCGCGCGCGAGCAGAACATCAGCCGCCGCCGGCTCGATCAGCTGATGCGCGAGACCGTCGGCCACTCGATTGCCGGGCACCTGTGGAACCGGCGCCTCGAGCGCGCGGCGGCGGACCTGCGCGATCCGCGCCGCGCCGGGACCAGCGCGGCGCAGATAGCCTTCGCCAACGGATTCGAGGACGCCGCGCATTTCACGCGCGCGTTCAAGCGGCGCTATGGCTGCACGCCGGGGCAGTGGCGGCTCGACAACTGAGTCGCAGGCTTCCCACCCGCGCCGGTTTGCCTATCATGGACGGCGAAGCACTCGCCGTGGCGGACACGGCCGGCAGGAGGATGACGATGATCGGTACACGGCGGGCCGCGGCGGCCCTGTTCGCCGCGGTCGCGATGGCGGCTTGCACTCCGGCAATCCAGGCGCAGCAGCCGGCCGACATTCCCATCAACGGCAGCCGCGTGCATCCCGAGAGCATCACCTCGGACGCGGCCGGCAACATCTACGTCGGCAGCGTCCCGGGCACGATCTACCGCGCCGCGGCCGGGGCGACGAGCGCCGAGCCGTGGATCGAGCCGAGCGCCGAGAACGGCCTGACCTCGCTGTTCGGGGTCTTCGCCGACGACGCGCGCGGATTGCTATGGGCATGCAACAACCCGCCGTTCGGCGGCCCGCCGCAGCCCGGGGCGAACTCCTCGCTCAAGGCGTTCGACCTCGCCACCGGACGGCTCAGCGCGAGCTACGACCTGCCCGGCGATGGGCCGTTCGCGTGCAACGACATCGCCATCGGCCCCGACGGCACGACTTACGCCACCGAGACCGCCGGCGGGCGGATCTTCGCGCTCGCGCCCGATGCCGACGAGCTGGCGCTGTTCGCCGCCGACCCGGCGCTGGTCGGCGTCGACGGCATCGCCTTCGCCGAGGACGGGACGATGTACGTCAACAACGTTCGCCAGCACACGGTCCAGCGGGTCGAGCGCGGGGACGACGGCGCCTATGCCGGGCTGACCACGCTGGCGCTGTCGGAGCCGGTCAACGGGCCCGACGGCCTGCGCCACGTGTCGGGCAACCGGTTCCTGCAGGCCGAGGGTCCGGGCAACCGCGTGACCTACGTCGACGTCGAGGGCGACAGCGCGACGATCACGCCGGTGAAGACCGGGCTCGACTCCTCGCCCGGCGTCACCCGGGTCGGCAACGTCGGCTACGCGACCGAGGGCAAGATCGGCTACCTGTTCGACCCGGCGCTACGCGACAAGGACCCCGGCCCGTTCGTGATCCGGGCCTTCCCGCTGCCCTGAACGCGCCAACGCTTCGCAAGCAAAGCGTCTTGCCTTCGCGTGCGGATCGGCCGATCCTGCGCGCCGGGATCGCCTTTGGACTCTCGCGGACGGGAGGCAACCAAAGGGGAAGAACATGGATGCCATCGGGAAAGGCACGCGGGCGATCGCCCTCGTAGGCCCGGCCGGCGCCGGCAAGACCAGTCTCGCCGAAGCCCTGCTTCACGCCGCCGGCGCCATTCACCGACTAGGATCGGTCGAAGCAGGGACCTCGCAGGGCGATTCGAGCGCCGAGGCGCGCGCGCGGGGCGGATCGACCGAGCTCAACCTGATGCGGTTCGACTGGGGCGGCGACGGCTACGTGCTGCTCGACACGCCGGGCTCGCCGAGCTTCGCGGCCGACACCGCCGCCGCGCTGAGGGTCGCGGACCTTGCCCTCGTGGTGATCGGCCCCGAGCCCGAGCGCGCCGCGCTGGCCGAGCCGATCCTGCGCGAGCTCGAGGCGAGCGGGGTGCCGCACGCAATCTTCGTCAACAAGGTCGACAAGGCACGCGGTTCGATCGACGAGGTGCTCGAGGCGCTGCAGCCGATGAGCCGGCCGCCGCTGGTCGCGCGGCAGATCCCGATCGCCCGCGGGGAGCAGGTGACCGGGTTCGTCGACCTCGCGCTCGACCGCGCGTACGAGTACCGGCCGGGCCAGCCCTCGGCGCAGGTGCCGATCGCCGAGGAGCTGCAGGAGGTCGAGAGCGCGGCGCACTTCAAGATGCTCGAGCATCTCGCCGACCACGACGACTACCTGCTCGAGCAGCTGCTGACCGACCAGGTGCCCGATCTCGACACGGTGTTCGGCGACCTCAAGCGCGAGACCGCCGACGGGCTGATCGTGCCGATCTTCCTCGGCTCGGCGCTGAACGGCTTCGGCGTGCGCCGGCTGCTCAAGGCGCTGCGCCACGACACCCCCGCGCCGGCGACGACCGCCGCCCGGCTCGGCGAGGAGCGGCCGGCGGTCGAGGTGTTCAAGATCTCGCACGGCAACGCGATCGGCCGGCTGGCCTTCGCAAGGGTGTTCGGCGGGACGCTCAGCGAAGGCGCCGAGCTCTGCGGCGCCGACGGCGGAACGCAGCGCACCGGCTCGCTGTTCGCGATCCAGGGCGGTGCCACGAGCAAGCTAGCCAAGGCCGGCCCGGGCGAGGTGGTCGGGATCGCCAAGGCGGATTCGATCGGCGCCGGCGACCGGCTCGGGATCGGCGCGCCCGTTTCCTCGGCCACACCCGCCGCGCCGCTGCGGGCCAACTCGGCGCTGTCGATCGCGGTCAAGGATCACAAGGACGAGGTCCGCCTGTCGGCGGCGCTCAACAAGCTGGTCGAGGAGGATACCGGGCTGTCGTGGGAGACGCTCGAGGAGACGCACGAAACGCTGCTCCACGGCCTCAGCGACGAGCACCTGCAGATCGCGCTCGAGCGGCTCAGGCGCCGCTACGGGGTCGACGTGTCGGTGGGGCCGCGCTCGATCGCGTTCCGCGAGACCATCCGCAAGCCGGTCAGCCAGCGCGGGCGGCACAAGAAGCAGTCGGGCGGGCACGGCCAGTACGGCGACGTGGTGATCGAACTGCGCCCGCTCGGCCGCGGCGAGGGCTTCGCGTTCGAGGACAAGATTACCGGCGGCGTGATCCCGCGGCAATACATCCCCGCGGTCGAAGCCGGCATCCGCGATGCAATGCTCAAGGGGCCGCTCGGGTGCCGCGTGGTCGACGTCGCGGTGGCGCTGGTCGACGGCTCGTTCCACAGCGTGGACAGCTCGGAGCTCGCCTTCCGCACCGCCGGGCGGATGGCGATGAGCGCCGCGCTTGCCGCGGCTTCGCCGTACCTGCTCGAGCCCATCTCGCACGTGACGATCCATTCGCCGGGTAGCGCGACCTCGCGCATCACCTCGGCGCTTTCGAGCCACCGCGCGCGGATGCTCGGCATGGCGCCCCGCGAAGGCTGGTCGCGCTGGGAGACGATCGAGGCGCTGATCCCCGAGGCCGAGCTGCGTGCGTTCGGCACCGAGCTGCGCTCGATGAGCCAGGGGATGGCGAGCTACGAGGCGCGCCACGACCACCTGGCCGAGGTCAACGAGAAGCTCGCGCAGACGATCGTGCAGCAGGTCCACGAGCTGGCCTGAAACGGGACACCCTGCCCCGCGCCGCTTTTCGCCGCCAGCCGTTGATCAATAGGGGCACCCCGCATGGTGCGAGGGGAGTGGCCTCGGATGGGCCCAGTAGCCCGACCTGGACTGGCAGCGGCGGCGATCGCCGCCGGATACTTCGCGTGCATCGTGCTCAGCATGCTGCTGCGTTTCGCGCCCGACGGGTGGGCGCTCGTCTGGCCCGCACGGGGATTCCTGCTCGCCGTGCTGATGGTGCTGCCACCGCGCCGGTGGTGGCTCCTCGCCGCGATCGTGCCGGTCCACTTCGCGGTAACGGCCCTGCTGCTGCCCGAGGCACCGCCGCTCGCGGCCGGCGTGCAGCTGCTCGGGCACCTCGCGGTCGCGCTGGCGAGCGCGCTCGCGATCCGGTGGCTGGCGACGGCGAAGCGGCCGTTCGACACGGCGGCCTCGCTGTCGCTGTTCATCGCGGTGGCGGGGATCGCGATCCCGGCGGCGGTCAATCTCGCGGTGATCGGCCTGCAGGTCGCAATCGGCTGGTTCGACGACCCGTGGCTGTGGTGGCTGCAATGGACGGCGGCCGGCTATTTCTTCACGATCACGCTTCCGCCGCTCGTGGTGCTGCTGGCGCAAGGCCGGTTCTCCGGCCGGCGGCGAGCGCCTGTGGCACTGCGGCTGGAGACTGCCGCGGTCACCGCAGCGCTGTTCGCGACCAGCTTCTTCGTCTTCGGCGGGGCGATCGACCTCGAGCTGTGGCCCGCCGCTTACCTGGCGCCGCTGCCGCTGCTGCTGTGGGCCGCGGCGCGGTTCGGGGTCGGCGGCACGGCATTGGCACTGCTGACGGTCGCGGCCGGGATTGTCGCCCAGGCGGTCCGGCTCCACGGGCCGTTCGTCGGCCTGTCACCACCAGAGGAGATCGCTTCGCTGCACATCTTTCTCGCCGCGACCTCGACGCCGCTGATGCTGCTCGCTGCGCTGATGGACGAGCGGCGCCGCGCGGCGACGCTGCTGCGGCAGTCGGAGGAACGGCTGCAGTTCGCGGCCGGCGCGACCGACACCGCGCTGTGGCAATGGGACGCCGACCAGGCGCGGCTGTGGCTGTCGGACAATTGCCGCGAGCTGTTCGGCCTCGATGCCGACGCGGCGGTCACGCCGCTGGGCTTCATCGACGCCATCCATCCCGAGGACCAGGCGATGGTCGGCGAAGCGCTGGGCGCGGTGCTCGGCGACGGCGGGCCGTGGCCGGCGGTCGAGTTCCGGCTGTGCCGCGAGGGGCGGACGCGCTGGTTCGTGCTGCAGATGCACGCCGAATCCGACGAGGTCCGCAATCCGGCGATCGTCAGCGGCGTGTTCCGCGACGTGACCGAGTGGGTCGAGGCCCGGCGCGAGGTCGCAGAGCTGCAGGAGCGGCTCGCATCGCTGGGCAGGGACGAGCGCCGCCGGATCTCCGAGGAGCTGCACGATTCGACCGCGCAGCACCTCGTCGCCGCCAAGCTCAACCTGCTCAGCCTTGGCCGGCAACTGCCCGAAGACCTGAACCCGCTGCTCGAAGAGGTCTGCCATTCGCTGCAGGAGGCGACGTCCGAAGTCCGCACCTTCACCTACCTGCTGCACCCCTCGGAACTGCTCGCGGACGACTTCGGGACGATGCTGCTGCGATACATCCCGGGATTCGAGCGACGGACCGGGATCGCCACGCGCGTGAAGATCGACGAGCGGGCCAGGGCGCTGCCCGGCGAGGTGCGGCGCGCGCTGCTGAGGATCACCCAGGAGAGCCTCGGCAACGTCCAGCGGCACGCGCGCGCGACGCAGGCCTCGATCGACGTGCGCTGCTTCGGCGGCAGCGTGCACCTCGTGGTGCGCGACAACGGCAAGGGCATTGCCGCGCCGGCTGGCGCGCAGCTCGGCGAGCGGCTGCGCGTCGGCTGCGATATCCCGGCGATGTCGGCGCGCGTACGCCGGCCAGGAGGCGGCGGCGTCGGCAAGGGGAACCCGGGCACCACGGTTCATGTCGCGATACCGCTCGCGCGCGAAGGGAGCCCGGCCGCGCCGGCCCCGGAGCAACGGTATGTGCGGCGCGGTGCCGTCGGAGGATAGCGCCATCGGGGTCAAAAGGGGGACAGTCCCTCTTTTTCCGCGCGGCGTCGCGGGCCAGAGGGGCGGCGCTTCCCTCGAAAAGAGGGACTGTCCCTCTTTTTGCTAGCGCGCCGCTTCGGCCTCGGCGTCCATTTCGGCGACGGGGTTTGCAGGACCCGAGCTGCGGTTGGGAATGAACTCGTTGAGCACGTTGCGGCGGGCGATCAGCCAGCGGCCGTCGACCCTGGTGAACTCGTCCTCGTAGACGCCGTAGGTGCCGATCTTGGGCTCGTCGCCGGGGCCGTGGTTGGCCATCTCGAGCCACTGCGAGCGGCCCCAGGCGCGGTCGCCTTCGACGCGGATCACGGTCTGCAGCACGATGTGCCGGAGCTTGGCGGGCTGGCCGTCCTCGGTGTGGTAGAAGCGGCCGATGCCCTCGGCGAAACGGGTCACCGCCTCGCGGATCACCTCGCGGCCCTTGAAGCTGCCGCTGGCAAACGTGATCTCGCCGTCCTCGGCGAAGGTGGCGACGTAGGCATCCCAGTCGTGGTAATCGATCGCGAACAGGTAGCGCGCCATCAGGTCCTCGATCTCGGCGCGGTCCTTGCCGTAATCCGGGCCGTAGGTGACCTCGGCTCGCGCCGGCATGGCAGCGAAGAGAACCACGGCAGCGAGCGCGGTCAGGTATTTCAGCATCGGGTCATTCCTCCCAGTCCTCGTGCGCGCGCGAAATCAGGTAGTGGTGGATCGCTTCGGCCTGCTCGCGCGAGAGCGTGTCGGCAAAGCTCGCCATGCCGCTGGCGGCGCGGGTGCCGCCAAGCACGATGTCGAGGAACGCGGCGTGGGTCGCCGGCGTCATGTGGCGCAGGTCCTTGACCCCGCCGCGCGCCGCGGTGCCGTGGCACAGCGCGCAGTTCTCGCCGTAGAGCCGCTCGCCGAGGGCGACCTGCGCGGGCGTCCCGGTCAGCGGCGGCGGCGGGCTCAGTTCGGGGACCTGCATCGATTCCGGCGGCAGCGGCGGCAGCCTGGCCGTTCCGCCGAGCTTGAACACGAGGAGGCGCGGCTTCGACAGGAACAGCTGGCTGTAGTTCGAGCGTTCGACGTGGGCGAGCCCGCCGCCCCAGCCGGCGTTGACCGCGATGTACTGCTCGCCGTCGACCTCGTAGGCGATCGGTGCGGCGATCGGGACCTGCTGGACCGGCATTTCCCAGACCTTCTCGCCGGTGTCCGCGCGGTAGGCGACGAAGGTGGTGCCGATGGTGCCCTGGAACACGAGGTTGCCGGCGGTGACGAGCACACCGCCACTGCCCTTCTGCTCGACCGGGCCGCGCCAGACTTCGCGCTGGGTCACCGGGTTCCACGCCGAGAGCCAGCCTTTCGAGTGCGCGTCGGCGTACTCGGCGATCGCCTTGCGCTCGGCGTCGAAGCCGGTGAAGCTCGTGCCGAGCCCGCCGCGTGCCGGGTCCCAGCTCTCGGCGAGCCCGTAGGCCATGTAGGTCTCGCTCACCGGGACGTAGACGAGGCCGGTCAGCGGGCTGAACGCCATCGGGTTCCAGTTGTGCGCCCCGCCTGCGCCGGGCGAGACCATCACCGGGGTCACGCCGTAGCGCGCTTCCGGGTTCTCGATCGGACGGCCGGTCGCCTTGTCGATGCCGGTTGCCCAGTTGATCGGGACGATCTTCTCGGCCGAGATCAGCTCGCCGGTTGCCCGGTCGAGCACGTAGAAGAAGCCGTTCTTCGGCGCCTGCATCAGCACCTTGCGCAGCCGGCCGCCGATCTCGATGTCGGCGAGGATCATGTGCTGGGTGGCGGTGTAGTCCCACTGTTCGCCGGGGACGGTCTGGTAGTGCCAGACGTATTCGCCGCTGTCGGCCCGGAGCGCGACGATCGAGGCGAGGAACAGGTTGTCGCCGCCGCCCGGGCTGCGCCACTTCCAGGCCCACGGAGAGCCGTTGCCGGTGCCGACGTAGACGAGGTTCAGCTCGGGATCGTAGGCGAGGCTGTCCCACACGGTGCCGCCGCCGCCGGCCTTCCACCATTCGCCGGTCCAGGTCTTCGCGGCCATCTCCATCGCCGCGTTCTCGAACCCGTCGGCCGGGTTGCCGGGCACGGTGTACCAGCGCCACAGCTGCGCGCCGGTCTCCGCATCGTAGGCCGAGACGTAGCCGCGCACGCCGATCTCCGCCCCACCGTTGCCGATCAGCACCCTGCCGTCGAACACCCGCGGCGCGCCGGTGATCGTGTAACCCTTGGAGTTGTCGACCGTGAGCACCGACCACACGGGCGCGCCGGTCTTCGCGTCGAGCGCGATCAGGCGGCCGTCGAGCGTGGCGACGTAGATCTTGCCGTTCCACGCGGCGAGCCCGCGCGAGACGATGTCGCAGCAGGCGAGCCGGCCGAAGCGCAGCGGCACTTCGGGATCGTAGGTCCACAGCACGCGCCCGGTCTTCGCGTCATAGGCAGTGACGATGTTCCACGGCTGGACGTTGTAGAGCACGCCGTCGACGACCAGCGGGCTCGCTTCCATCCCGCGCTCGGTGTTGATGTCGGCGTACCAGGCGAGGCCGAGCCGGCCGACAGTCTCGGGGTTGATCTGCGCGAGCGGGCTGAAGCGCTGCTCGTCGTAGGTCCGGCCGACGCTCATCCACTGTCCGGGGTGCGCATCGGCGG
The DNA here is from genome assembly GCA_937898525.1 of uncultured Sphingomonadales bacterium. Taxonomy (GTDB): domain Bacteria; phylum Pseudomonadota; class Alphaproteobacteria; order Sphingomonadales; family Sphingomonadaceae; genus Croceibacterium_A. Next base: position 85,212 of record CALCBC010000009.1, on the reverse strand, counting down.
CGAGCATGCGCGCGTGGTCGACCTGCGCCGGGGCGGCAACCTGCGCCGAGACCGGGGCGATCAGCGCGGCGAAAGCCAGTCCGCCAGCCAGGCGGAATCTGCGGGCGATCATTCGCCGCCCTTCACGATGACCCGCTCCTCGAACAGGCGCTCAAGCTCGGCCTCGTCGTTGCGCGAGTAGACGAGGGTGTCGGGATCGCGCCCGGCCGCCGCGGCGAGCGCGTTGATGCGGCCGCCGCCGAGGTAGAGCGTGTCGGGCTCGACCTGCGCGATCGGGTCGCGATAGGCCTCGTCGATCGGGACGATGCTCCACCCGTCGGCTTCCAGGCCGGCGACGACATCGGCAATGAACAGCGCGTTGAGGTCGGTCTCGTGCAGCAGCAGGACGTGCGCCGGCGAGCGGCCGAGCGTCTCGCGCGCGGTGCGGTCGAAGAACTCGGCGCCCTGCACGATCGTCTCGACGTAGAGGTCGCGGAGCGCATCGAGGTCGATCGCGCGGTCCTCGCGCACGGCGGCGGTGGCAAGGTTGTCGATCGCCCAGTCCCACAGGTCGACCGTGACGTAGCCGTTGGCGAGCCCGCGCTCGCGCAGCGCCGCGCGCAGCGTATCACGGCGTTCGGGATCGCGGCCTTCGTCGAGGTAGGGGAACCGGTACCAGGGGCGCTTGCCCGGCCGGCCGGCGAGCCAGGCCTCGGCCTTGTCGAGGTCGGCGATGTACCCGGCCGCATCGGCGTTCCACAGCCAGCCGTGGCTGTGCGAGTGGTTGGCGATCACGTGCCCGGCGGCGACGTAGGCGCGGATGCGCGCCTCGCCGCCCTTGCCGTAGTCGTCCCCGAGGTTGCCGGTGGTGACGAAGAACGCGGCCTGTTCGACCCCCGCCTCGGCGAGCCCGGCGATCAGCCGGACGGCGCGCTCGTCGGGCGTCATGAAGCCGCCCGGGTGGCGCGGGATGTCGTCGAAGCTGATGGCGATGCGCCTGGCCTCCTGCGCGGCTGCCGGTGCGGCTGCGAGCAGCGCGGCGCACGCGAGGGCCAGCGCCCTCGCCCAGCCCGCGAAGCTCATGTCGCCGCCGCGCCCGGGATGTCGCTCGCGTCGGCCCAGAACCCGTGGACCTGGCCGACGACCTTGAACGGCATCTTGACCCGCGCGACGGGGCCCGCCTGCGGCTCCTTCGTGTCGACGAGGATCAGGTCCGAGCGGCCGTTCTCCTTGACGCTCGAGCCGATGCCGATCAGGTAGCCGTCGCCCTCGGGTGCGTCCTTGCGGCGCGGGACGAAGGTCATCTCGGAGAGCTGGTAGTCGGGCACCGAGACCAGCTGGGTGGTCTTCTCCTGGTGGTCGACGATCCACCAGCCGCCGCGCGGTCCGACCCCGTTGAGATAGCCGTAGCGGTACTTGAGCGTGTGGAAGCGGTCGTCCTGCCGCGCGAGCACGCCGGAGACCTCGGGGAAGATCGTCTCGGTCTGGTAGCGGTCGTTGGTCCGGCTCGACAGGTCGATCGTGAAGCGGCGCAGCAGCCCGGTGGCCTTCGCCGGATCGAACGGCTCGTGCTTGTTGGGGAAGAAGGGGAACTGGTTGCCCTCGCCCCCGTCCCAGTCGACGATCACCTTGTCGCCTTCGGACCAGCCACCCATGACGTGGGTGCAGAACAGGTTCTGGCCGGTGAACCAGCGCAGGTCCTTGCCGTCGCCGCCGCGACGCAGGACGCCCATGTAGCAGGGCATCCGCGAATCGTAGCTGAAATGCACACCGCCGCGCTGGAGCAGTTCCATGTCGGCAACCATGTTGGTCAGGTAGAGCACGACGTGGTTCTGGGTGACGACGAAGTCGTGCATCATGCCCGCGTAGGGCGCCTGCACGGTGACGCTCCAGTTCACGTTGCCTTCGCGGTCGGTCGAGAACACGAAGATGTCCTTCGACAGCAGCCCCCTGGCCTCGTAGCCGAAGCCGAAGAACTCGCCGGTCAGCGGGTCGATCTTCGGGTGCGCGGTGTGGGTCTCGCTGTCGAGCTTGCCGCCGAAGGTGTAGTAGTCGTCGATCGTCTCGAGCGTCAGCGGGTCCATGTAGACCGGCGGGCTGTCCTCCTTGAACACGAGCAGCTTGCCGTGGTGCAGGAACAGCTGGGTGTTGGCGGTGCCGCGGCTCAGGCCCTTGACGCTCGGATCGTCGGTGAACGGGTTGCGGTACATCCCGAACAGCGAGCGGCGCGCGGCGTGCTGCGCCTTCCAGCGCTGGTTCCTCACGTAGCGGGTCTTGTAATCGACGTGGCCGTCCTTGATGCGGAACATCGACACGTGGCCCTCGCCATCGAACATGATGTCCGAGGCGTACTTAGGGTCCTTCGGGTACTGCGGGTCGGGCCCGACGCGGTAGAACACGCCGTCGAGGTCCTTGGGCCAGGCGCCTTCGACCTCGCAGTCGTAGAGGTCGATCTCGGCGCGGTTGTTTGTCCCGGCCGGGCCGCCGCCGAATGAGCCGGGCGTGTCGGGGAAGTCGACCTGCGGGGCGGGCCCCTCCGCCGCCCGCGCAGTGCCCGGGGCGACCGCGCCCGCGAGCATCGCCGTCGTCCCCACGGCCGCCGCGCCAAGGAACGCGCGCCGGCCGGGATCGCTAACATCCATCTGTTTTGTCATGACCCATCCTCTCCGCGACCACAGCGTAAGACGTGCGAAACCGGCGGGCAATGGGGGAGAGGGTTGGCGCGGCCTTCGACCTGGAGAAAAGAGGGACTGTCCCTCTTTTCGGGCGATCTCGCGCCGGGCCGCCCGGGTCCTCCGGCTCAGTCGCGCACGCGACCGATCAGGAAGAGGTCCTCGTCGGTCGTGTCAGGCGAGCGGTTCGCGACGATTTCCAGCTTCGGATCATAGACCCAGATGTCGCCTCCTCCTTCGAGGTTGAAGCCGTAGCTGAGGTGGCCGGCTCGATCGTCGATCGGGCCGATTTCGAGCAGCACCGGCGTCCACCCCCGGCTTCCGGAGAACGGCCACCCGGTTGGTGTTGCCGCCCTTGAGGAGCCGATCTCGCTCGACGGGTGCTTCGCCTTCGACCAGGCGGCCCGAGCCGGCCGCAATCCAGAAGTTCACCTGCTCGGCATTTCGCATCGCTATCCATGCGGTGAACCTCAGGCGATGGCCACGAAGCTCGGCCGCTTCGGGATTGCGCCAGAGAGGGGCCTGCCGCGACCGCCAACGCCGGCGTCGCAGCGAGAAGCAGCAGCGGGCGGACGAGGAATCCCGGCAGGGTCACGAAACCGCCTCCCCGACGATCGCCGGCACCACGTCGTCGAGGCTGCGGGCTTCGAGGAGTCGCCTGAGCCAGGCGGTGACGCGCGGGACGGCTTCGGGCCAGCGTTCGCCGAGGTCGCCGAACACCTCGCGCAGGCCGAGAAGGCGCGCGGCGGCGCTCGCCGGCTCGGGCGAGACGGCCCAAGCCATCGCGGTGGTCTCGGCCAGCGGATCGTCGACCGCGAACGAGCGGTCAGCCATGTCAGCGCCGCGCTGCCAGGCCATCCAGGCGGCGACGGCCAGCTCGATCGCCGGGGACGGCAGCCCGCGCTCGAGCCGGACGCGCCAGGGGGCGACGAGGCGCTGCGGCAGCTTCTGCGAGCCGTCCATCGCGATCTGCCGCGTGCGGTGGCGCAGCGCGGGGTTGGCGAAGCGTTCGAGCAGCGCGGCGCGATAGCCGGCAAGGTCGATCCCGGCGTGCGGGTCGAGCGTCCCGGCGCTCTCGTCCCACAGCCGCTCGATCAGCGCGCGCCGGTCGGCGGCGGTGACGAACTCGTGGACGTGCTCGATGCCGCCGAGCCCGCCGAGGTAGGCGATCGCGGAGTGGGCACCGTTGAGCAGCCGCAGCTTGGCTTCTTCCCACGGCGCGACGTCGGCGGCGAGCGTGACGCCGACCGAAGCGAGGTCGGGCCGGTCGCTGGCGAAGCGGCTTTCGAGCACCCACTGGCAGAAGCGCTCGGTTTCGACGAGCGCGTCGTCGCGGTAGCCGTAGCGGGCGGCATGGGCTTCGATCGCCTCGGCGGTCGTCGCCGGGACGATGCGGTCGACCATGGAGTTCGGGAAGGCGCCGTAGTCGCCGATCCACCGGGCGAGGCCGCGGTCGTGCGCCTCGGCGAGCTCGAGCACGGCCTCGCGCAACAGCGTACCGTTGCCGGGCAGGTTGTCGCAGCTGATCGTAGTGAACGGCGGCAGCCCGCGGTCGCGCCGGGCGTAGAGCGCGGCGACGATCAGGCCGACTGCTGTTCGCGGTTGCCCGAGGCTGGCGAGATCGGCGGCGATGCCCGGGTCGGCGGCATCGAGCCCGCCGCGGCCGCGCGCGAGGCCGTAGCCCTTCTCGGTCACGGTCACGGTGACGAGATGCACCGAGGGCTGCGCCATCGCCGCGACCACGGCGCGCGGCGCCTCGGGCGCGACCAACACGCGCTCGAGCGGTGCCATGATCCGCGCCCGTTCGCCGGCCGCGTCGCGCTCGACGAGGGTGTAGAGGTTGTCCTGCGGCGCGAGCGTGTCGCGCGCGGCGGGAGAACGCAGCGAGACGCCGACGACGCCCCAGCGCATGTCGCCGCGCGCCGCGATTTCGTCGAGAAACACGGCCTGGTGCGCCCGGTGGAACGCGCCGAGACCGAGGTGGACCACGCCTTCGGCCAGCTCCTCGCCGGCGTAGCGGGGCCGCTCGACCGAGGGGGCGAGATCGTCGAGAAGCGCGCTCGACAGGCGCCGGGTCACAGTTTGTACGCCGCCTTGACGAGGTTGTACGCGAGGTCCGCGGCGAGCTCATGCGCCTCGGCGTCGTCGAGGCGGTGTTCAGCGACGAGGCGGGCGAGGAACGCGCAGTCCATCCGCCGGGCGACGTCGTGCCGCGCGGGGATCGACAGGAACGCACGGGTGTCGTCGTTGAAGCCGACGGTGTTGTAGAATCCGGCGGTCTCGGTGACCCGCTCGCGGAATCGGCGCATGCCCTCGGGGCTGTCGTGGAACCACCACGGCGGGCCGAGCTTGAGCGCCGGGTAGTGCCCGGCGAGCGGGGCCAGCTCGCGGCTGTAGCTGTCCTCGTCGAGGGTGAAGACGATCACCGTCAGGCGCGGGTCGTTGCCGTAGCGGTCGAGCAGCGGCTTGAGCGCGGCGACGTAGTCGGTCGCGAGCGGGATGTCGGCGCCCATGTTGGGGCCGAAACGGTCGTAGAGCGCGGGGTTGTGGCTGCGGTGCACGCCCGGATGGATCTGCAGCACCATGCCGTCGTCGAGGCTCATCCGCGCCATCTCGACCAGCATGTGACCGCGGAACAGGTCGGCTTCCTCGGGCGTGCAGGTCCCGGCCAGAGCCTTGGCGTAGAGCGCCTCGATCTCGGGCCGCCCGAGCCAGGCGGTGGTCGCACGGACGTGGCCGTGATCGGTCGAGGTGGCGCCGAATTCGCGGAAGTACGCGCGGCGGTTTTCGTGGGCGCGCAGGTAGCCGGCGAAGCTGCCGGTATCCTCGCCCGCCATCTCGCCGAAGCGGGCGACGTTGTCTGCGAAGCCTTCGGCCTCGGGGTCCATTACCGGGTCGGGGCGGTAGGCGGTGACCACGCGGCCCGGCCAGCCGCTTGCGCGGATCGCCTTGTGGTGATCGAGCGGGTCGAGCGGGCTCTCGGTCGTGGCGATGACCTCGATGCCGAACCGCTCGAACAGCGCGCGCGGGCGGAAGGCGTCGGTCTTCAGCGCGGCGTCGATCGTGTCGAAGCAGTGGTCGGCGGTGTCTGCCTCCAGAACGACGTCGAGCCCGAAGACCTCGGCGAAGACCCAGTCGAGCCACACGCGCGAGGGCGTGCCGCGGAACAGGTAGTAGTGCGCGGCGAAGCGCCGCCAGATCGCTCGCGGGTCGGTTTCGACCGGCGTCCCGTCGCGGGTCGGGATGCCGACGTCCTCGAGCCGCACGCCCTGGCTGTAGAGCATGCGGAACAGGTAGTGATCGGGGACGATCAGCAGGCTCGCGGGATCGGTGAAGGGCTCGTTGGTGGCGAACCACGCCGGGTCGGTGTGACCGTGCGGGCTGACGATCGGCAGGTCCTTCACACCCGCGTAGAGGCTCCGCGCGATCTCGCGGGTACGCGGTTCGGCCGGGAACAGGCGGTCGGGATGGAGGCGGAGCGGCCGGCTCATTCCAGCGGGGCGACGGGTGCCGGCTCCATCCGCGGCACCAGCAGGTGGATGACGGTAAAGGCGATCAGGTAGGCCAGCCCCGCGTAGATCAGGATCGGCCAGTACGAGCCGGTCAGCTCGAGCGTCCACCCGGTCGCCTGCGCGATCAGGATGCCGCCCAGTGCGCCGGCCGCGCCGCCCATTCCGGCGACCGTGGCGACCGCGCGGCGCGGGTAGAGGTCGGAGATCATCGTGAAGATGTTGGACGAGAACGCCTGGTGCCCCGCCGTCCCGAACCCGATGATCAGCACCACGATCAGCGGGTTGCCGACCTGCAGCACGAACAGCAGCGGCACGGCACACAGGGCAGCGAGGAACAGCGTGGTCTTGCGCGCGCGGTTGATGCTCCATCCGCGCTTGATGAAGTGGCACGAGAGCCAGCCGCCCATGATCGAACCGATGTCGGCGAGCAGGTAGACCCCGATCAACGCGGGGCCGATGGTGGCGAAGATGCCCTCCTGCCCCTTGGGAAACAGGTCGAGCCCCTGCGTCTTGACGAAGAAGTCGGGCAGCCAGAACAGGAACAGGTACCACACCGGGTCGGTGAAGAACTTGCCGCAGATGAAGTACCAGGCCTGGCGCTGGCGGATCGCCTGCCGCCAGCCGAGCACCTTGCCGGTCGTGTCCTCGCCGTCCTGCTCGATCCATGCGCGCTCGGCTGCGGTCACGCGCGGGTGGTCTTCGGGCTGGCGATACATCAGCAGCCAGCCCGCGAGGACGACGAAGCCGATCGCGCCGGTGGCGAGAAAGGCGGCCTGCCAGCCGTAGATCCCGGCGATCATCAACCCGATGACAGGCGTGGTCATGACCCCGACGTTGGCGCCGGCGTTGAGGATGCCGACGCCGAGCGCGCGCTCGCGGCGCGGAAACCACTCGGCGACGGCCTTGACCGCACCGGGATACGCGGCGCTCTCGGCGATGCCGAGCGTGACGCGCGCGAGCATGAACGCGAGCACCGTGCGGGCGGCCGCGTGGAACATCGCCGCCACGCTCCACAGCGCGATCGCCATGGCCAGCCCCCAGCGTGTACCCACGCGGTCGAGCATCCTGCCGACGACGAGCAGGCCGATGCCGTAGCTGACCTGGAACGCCGAGACGATGTTGCCGTAGTCGACCTCGCTCCAGCCGAGGTCCTGTTCGATGACCGGCTTGAGCACGCCGAGCACCTGGCGGTCGACGTAGTTGATGGTGATGACGAAGAACAGCAGCGCGCAGATCGCCCAGCGGTAGCGCCCGATCCGGGGTCCTGCCAGTTCAGCTGCCGTCGCCATCCGCCCGCCCCCTCACCAGTTGTACATCGTGCCGTCCTCGAGCCGGTTCACCGGCAGGTAGGCGCGGCGGTATTCGTGCTTCGCGGCCAGCGCCTCGTCGATCTCGACGCCGAGACCCGGGGCCTCGCCCGGGTGCATGAGCCCGTCGGCAAAGCGGTAGGCGTGCGGGAAGACCGCGTCGGTCTCCGGCGTGTGGCGCATGTATTCCTGGATGCCGAAGTTCGGGATCGACAGGCCGAAATGCAGCGCCGCGGCCATGCTGACCGGTGACAGGTCGGTGGCGCCGTGGCAGCCGGTGCGCACGTTGTAGAGGTCGGCGAACGCGGCGATCCGGCGCAGGTGGGTGATCCCGCCCGCGTGAACCACGGTCGCGCGAATGTAGTCGATCAGCTGCTCCTCGATCAGCTGCTTGCAGTCCCAGATCGAGTTGAAGATCTCGCCGACCGCGAGCGGCGTGGTGGTGTGCTGGCGGATCAGCCGGAAGCTGGCCTGGTTCTCGGCCGGGACCGCGTCCTCGAGCCAGAACGGGCGGTAGGGCTCGAGGTCCTTGCCGAGCCGGCCGGCCTCGATCGGGGTCAGCCGGTGGTGGATGTCGTGCAGCAGGTGGACGTCCCACCCGAGCGCCTCGCGCGCGGCCTCGAACAGCGGCGGGACCGAGCGCAGGTACTTCTCGCTCGACCAGACGTTCTCGGTCGGCAGGTCGGCGTCGGCGGGCTCGTAGAAGTAGCGGTCCTTCGACACGCCGTACGTCGAGGCAAGGCCCGGAACGCCCGATTGCAGGCGGATCGCCCTGTAGCCTTCCTCCTTGTAGCGCAGCGCGTTGTCGACCGTCTCGGCGATGTCCCTGCCGTTCGCGTGGCCATAGACCATGCAGCCTTCGCGGCAGGCGCCGCCGAGCAGCTGGTAGACGGGCAGGCCGGCGACCTTGCCCTTGAGGTCCCACAGCGCCATGTCGACCGCGGCGATCGCACTCATCGTCACCGGGCCGCGACGCCAGTAGGCGCCGCGGTAGAGGAACTGCCAGGTGTCCTCGATCCGCGCCGGGTCGCGCCCTATCAGGCACGGGATCACGTGATCGGCGAGGTAGCTCGCCACCGCCAGCTCGCGGCCGTTGAGCGTCGCGTCTCCGACCCCGCTCAGCCCGTCGTCGGTCTCGATCCTGAGCGTGACGAAGTTCCGCCCGGGACAGGTGACGATGACGCGGGCGGAGACGATCCTGGCCATTGGGGCGTCCTCAGGCGATCTCGAGGGTCGCCGACTTCAGGTCCTCGCTGTTGGGCCCGACGAGGATGTCGAACAGGCCGGGCTCGACGACCTCGTTCATGTCGATGTCCCACAAGCGGAACGCCTCGGGCCCGAGCGTGAAGCTGAGCGTCTTCGTTTCGCCCGGCTGCAAGGTGACGCGCCGGAACGCCTTCAGTTCCTTGATCGGGCGCGTGACCGAAGCGACCTGGTCGTGGACGTAGACCTGCACCACCTCGTCGCCCGCGCGCTGTCCGGTGTTGGTGACGTCGACCTCGACCGTCACGCTGCCGGCAACGCCGATCCGTTGCGCCGACAGCCGCGGCGCGGACATCTCGAACGTGGTGTAGGAGAGGCCGAAGCCGAACGGGAACAGCGGGCTGATGTCGGCGAACAGGTAGCCGCGCCGCGCCGAGGGCTTGTGGTTGTAGAAGAACGGGATCTGCCCTTCCTCGCGCACCACGGTCACCGGCAGCTTGCCGCCCGGGTTGATGTCGCCGAACAGCGCGTCGGCCATCGCGGTGCCGCCTTCCTGGCCCAGGTACCAGCATTCGAGCATCGCGTTGGCACCCGCGACCACGTTCGGCCAGCTCGGCGGACGGCCGTTGAGCGCGACCACGACCACCGGCTTGCCGGTTGCCTTCATCGCGTCGAACAGCTCGTTCTGCTCGCCGACGATGTCGATCCGGGTGCGGTCGCCAAGGTGGTTGCGAGCGTAGCCCTCGCGGCTGGTCTGCTCGGTGTCGCCGATCGCGAGGATGATCACGTCGGCGGTTTTCGCGACCTCCGCCGCCTCGGCGATCAGCCGCAGGTTCTGCTCGCGGTCGGCGAGCTGGACGTCGTCGGTCGAGCGGTTCTCGTCGCGGGTGATGAACACGCCCTGCGCGTGGAGCACTTCGGCCTTGCCGGCGAGCTTGGCGCGAATTCCGTCGAGCAGCGTGACCGAGCTGCGCGGGATCGACGAGTAGCCGCCGAGCCGGGTGATCGCGCTGTTCGGCCCGATCACCGCGACGCGCTTGTGAGCGCCCGCGGTGAGCGGCAGCGTGCCGTCGTTCTTGAGCAGGGTGATCGCCTTGCGGGCGGCCTCGAGCGCGAGCGCGCGCGCCTCGTCATTGGCGGTCAGCCGCGCGGCGGCGCGGGGATCGACCGGCCCGGCCTCGAACATCCCGGCGCGGAACTTCAGGCGCAGCATGTGCGCGCAGGCGCGGTCGACCAGCGCCATCGGGATACGCCCGGCGCGGACCTCGTCGGCGATCGTGCGGTAGGCGTTGCCGTCGGGCAGGTCGCAGTCGACGCCGGCGCGCAGAGCCAGCAGCGCCGCGTGGCCGAGATCGGCGGCGACCTTGTGGAAGGTGTGCAGCTCTTCGACCCCGGCGTAGTCGGAGACGATCGCGCCGTCGAAGCCCCACTCGCCGCGCAGCACGTCGCCGAGCAGCCAGGTGTTGGCGTGGCTCGGGACGCCGTCGATCTCGTTGTACGACGGCATGACGGCGGCGATCCCCGTGCGCTCGACCACCGCGCGGAACGGCGGGAAGAACGCCTCGCGCAGTTCGCGCTCGCCGAGCATCGCCGGGGCGACGTTGTTGCCCGCCTGCGGCTGGCCGTGTCCGGTCATGTGCTTGAGCGTGGCGAAGACCTTGCCCGGAGCGAGCTCCTTGCTCTCGCCCTGCAAGCCCTTGACCGCGGCGACGCCCATCTCGGCGCAGAGGAACGGGTCCTCCCCGAAGGTCTCCTCGATCCGCCCCCAGCGCGGGTCGCGGGCGATGTCGACCACCGGGGAGAGCGTGAGCGTCGTGCCGTGCGCGCGCACCTCGCGGCCGATGATCGAGCTGGCGCGCTCGACGAGGTCGGTGTCGAAGGTGCCCGCCAAGGCAATCGCCTGCGGGAAGCTGGTCGCCTCGGGCGCCATGAACCCGTGCAGCGATTCCTCGTGGAACAGGATCGGGATGCCGAGGCGGGTCTGCTCGCGCGCCCATTTCTGCGCCGCGTTGACGAAGGCGATCGTGTCGGCCGGGGCGCGCCAGCGGCCCGTCGGGTTGACCGCCTGGGTCGTGTTGCTCGCCGTCGCCGCGCCGCCGCGGTCCGACGGCCGCGCGATCTGGCCGATGCCGTCGGGATAGGCGGCGCTGGCCTTAGCCGGGTCGAACCGCAGTTCGTCGTCCATCACGTCACGCTTGGTGCGCGACAGCGTGATCAGCTGGGCGGCCTTTTCCTCGAGCGTCATCCGCGACAGCAGATCGCGCACGCGCAGGTCGATCGGGGCGCGCGGGTCCTTGTAGAGCGGCGCCGCCTCGCCGGTCGCGGCGCGAGCGGCGGCCGGGAGCATGGCCAGCAACGAGGCGCCCGCGCCGAGTCGAAGGAATCCCCGCCGCCCGATTGCCGACGTTCCGCCGCCCGTCGTTTCCGCGGCCATCCGCCTCTCCTCCCCCTTCCCGCCCGGCATTGCCCAGCACGCCGCGGCTGTGATAGCGGTAACATCGCGGCAAGGCTGGGGCTTGTCAATGCCACGGCGGGAGAGGGAAAGTGCCGGAATGAAGCGCGGTTTTGGCCTCCTCGCGGCCCTTGCGGCCGGCCTGCTGACGGTCGCCTCGCCGGCACGCGCGGAAGACGGCTACGCGCTGTGGCTGCGCTACCCGGAAGCGCCTGCCGAACCGGCTGAAGTCCTCATCGAGCGCAGTAGCCCGGTGATCGAGGCCGCCGCGGCGGAGCTCCGCCGCGGGCTCGGCGGGCGCGTCGCCCGGGTGCTGCTGGCGACGACCGCCGACCCGCGCGTGGCGGCGCTCGGTATCGCGCAATCGCCGGGCGAGGAAGGCTACCTCGTGCGCCGCGCTGAAATCGACGGCCGGCCGGCGGTCGTCGTCGCATCCGACGGCGAGCGCGGGCTGCTCTACGGCGCGTTCGCGCTGCTGCGGCACCTCAACGCCGGCGGCTCGGCCGAAGCGATCGAACTGCGCTCGGCGCCACGCATCGGCCTGCGGGTGCTCAATCACTGGGACAACCTCGACGGGTTCGTCGAGCGCGGATACGCGGGCGCCTCGCTGTGGGACTGGTGGACGCTGCCCGACCACAAGGACCCGCGCTACACCGACTACGCGCGGGCCAACGCCTCGCTCGGGATCAACGGGATCGTCCTCAACAACGTCAACGCCAAGGCCGAGAGCCTGACCGCCGAATACATCGCCAGGGCGGCGGCGCTGGCCGAGGTTTTCCGGCCCTACGGGATCAAGGTCTATCTCTCGGCGCGGTTCAGCGCGCCGCGCGATCTCGGCGGGCTCGATACCGGCGATCCGCTGGATCCGCGCGTGCGCGCCTGGTGGGCGGCCAAGGCCGACGAGATCTACCGGGCGATCCCCGACTTCGGCGGGTTCCTGGTCAAGGCCAACAGCGAGGGCCAGCCGGGGCCCGGCGATTACGGCCGCACCCACGCCGACGGGGCGAACATGCTCGCCCAGGCGCTCGCCCCGCACGGCGGCGTGGTGATGTGGCGCGCCTTCGTCTATTCGGACACCGACCCCGAGGACCGCGCCAAGCAGGCCTATAGCGAGTTCAGGCCGCTCGACGGGCAGTTCGCCGACAACGTGCTGGTGCAGGTCAAGAACGGGCCGATCGACTTCCAGCCGCGCGAGCCGTTCCACCCGCTGTTCGGAGCAATGCCGCGCACACCGCTGATGCTCGAGTTGCAGGTGACCAAGGAATACCTCGGGCAGGCGACCCACCTCGCCTACCTCGGCCCGCTGTTCACCGAGGCGCTCGGCGCGAATACCGAGGTACGCGGCGACGGACCGACGGTGGCCGAAGTCATCGACGGCAGCGCCGAGGGGCATGCGCTGACCGGGATCGCCGGGGTCGCCAACGTCGGCCGCTCGCGCGACTGGTCGGGATCGACCTTCAACCAGGCCAACTGGTACGCGTTCGGGCGGCTGGCGTGGGACCCGTCGCTCTCGGCCGAAGCGATCGCCCGCGAATGGGCGGCGCAGACCTTTTCGCCCGACCCGGAGGTGGTCGAGCCGGTGGTGCGGATGATGATGGGCTCGCGCGAGGCGGTGGTGAACTACACCGGCGCGCTCGGCCTCGCGCACCTGATGGCGACCGGGCATCACTACGGGCCAGGGCCGTGGGTCGACGATCTCGCTCGGCCCGAGTGGAACCCGGCCTACTACCATCGCGCCGACCGCGACGGGATCGGCTTCGACCGCACGCCGAACGGCAGCAACGCGATCGCGCAATATGCGCCGAGCCTCGCGGCGCGGCTGGCCGACCCGGCGACCACGCCCGAGACCGAGCTGCTGTGGTTCCACCACCTGCCGTGGACCTACCGCATGAAGAGCGGGCGCACGCTGTGGGAGGAACTGGTGGCGCGCTACGACGAGGGGGTCGCCTACGTGGCCGAGATGCGCCGCGAATGGGACGCGCTGCGCCCGCGCATCGATGCCGAGAGGTGGCAGAAGACCGCCGATTTCCTCGCGATCCAGGAGCGCGAGGCGCGCTGGTGGCGCGACGCGAGCCTCGCCTACTGGACGAGCGTCAACGGGCTCGCGCTACCCGCCGGAACCGCGCCTCCCGAGCACGATCTCGAATACTACAAGGCCCTGTCGTTCCCCTTTGCGCCGGGCAATCCGTGAGGGTGCGCCGCGTGCGAGCCCCGGCGCGCTGGAACATTCGGGCTTGCCGGGTTACGGGCTGTTGCCATAACCGCCGCCGCGCAGGGGAAACCGATGGCTGAAGTCCGAGGATCCAGACGGCAACGCAACGCGCCGAAAATCAGCGACGTCGCTGCGCGCGCGGGCGTCTCGCCGATGACCGTGAGCCGCGTGCTCAACGGCGAGGCGAACGTGCGCCCTGAAACGCGCGAGCGCGTCGAGGAGGCGATCAAGGCGCTGCACTACACGCCCAGCCTCGCGGCGCGCACGCTCGCCGGCGGCGAAGAGATCCGCATCGGGCTGCTGCACTCGAACCCGAGCTTCAACTACCTGAGCCAGCTGCTTGTCGGCAGCCTCGACCAGGCCAGCCGGCTCAACGTCCAGCTGATCGTCGAGAAATGCGACGACGAGGCCGAGGAGCAGAGCGCCGTCGACCACCTGATCCGCGCCCGGCTCGACGGGATCGTGCTGACGCCGCCGCTCAGCGAATCGCTGCCTGTGCTCGAGGCGATCCACGAGCGCAACATCCCGGTGGTGGCCGTGGCAACGGGCCGCGCGCCCGACTGGGCGCTGTCGGTCAGCATCAACGATCACGCCGCGGCCTACGAGATGACGCGCCACCTCGCCTCGCTCGGCCACCGGCGGATCGGGTTCATCAAGGGCAACCCGCGCCAGACCGCGAGCGAGGAACGGCTCCAGGGGTACAAGGACGCGCTCAAGGACGCCGGACTTCCGGCGGCGCCCGAACTGATCGCGCAGGGGTTGTTCACGTACCGCTCGGGGCTCGACGCGGCCGAGCAGCTGCTCGAGCTGGACGACCCGCCATCGGCGATCTTCGCCTCGAACGACGACATGGCGGCGGCGACAGTCGCCATCGCCCACCGCCGCGGGCTCGACGTGCCGAGCGACCTTACGGTCTGCGGGTTCGACGACACCGCGCTGGCGACGACGATCTGGCCCGAGCTGACCACGATCCGCCAGCCGGTGTTCGAGATGTCGCGCACCGCGGTCGACCTGCTGGTCAAGGAGATCCGCGCGCGCAAGACGCAGGACGAGACCGCGCGCAAGCCGCACGTGCAGGCCGAATTCGAGCTGATCCGCCGCCAGTCCGACGCCGCGCCGCGCCGGCGCCCGAGCTCGCGCGGAAGCTAGGGCGCTCTCCTGGCGTTCCTGTTCGCCCTTCCCCCATCGAGGGGGAAGGAGTCACTATGCCGTCCTGCCGAGCCCGGTGATCTTCGCCGGCATTACCGGCAGCCCGGCGACGCCCGGATCGAACGCGAACAGGTTGCCCGCCTCGGGCTGGGCGGCGAGGGCCGCAGCATCGAGGTTCTTGCGCGCGCTGGTGACGTAGGCGGTCTTCAGGTCCGGCCCGCCGAAGCACATCTTGGTGATGTTGGCGGTCGGCAGGCGAACCGACCCGATCAGCTTGCCGTGGGGATCGTAGCGCCGCACGCTCCAGCCCGCATAGAGCCCGGTCCACAGGCAGCCCTCGGCATCGACCACCGGTCCGTCGGGATAGCCGCCGCCGTCCTCGATCGTGACGAAGGGAGCGGGCGCGCCGAGCGAGCCGTCGTCGTTGACCGGGACGCGGTAGATCGTCCGGCCGAGCGTGTCGGTGTGGTAGAGCACGGTGCCGTCGGCGTTGAGCGCGGGCCCGTTGGTGATCGCCACGGGTGGCAGCCCGGTATCGGCGCAGAGGCCGCCGACGCAGCGGTAGAGATGGCCTGTCGCCTCGGATTCGCCATCGTCCATCGTGCCGAACCACAGGCGGCCGTGGATGTCGGTGGCCGCGTCGTTGAGCCGGTTGTCCGGCCGCTGCGGCTCGGGATCGTGCAGCAGCGAGAACGCCCCGGTTTCCGGGTCGAGCCGGTGCAGCCCGGTCTTGACCCCGGTAACCAGCCCGCCGCCCTCCGCCGGCAGGACCCAGCCGACCTGGTCGGGTGCCTCGTACCACCTGTGCGCCTTGCTGACCGGGTCGAACCGGTGGACCTTGTGCGCCTTGATGTCGACGAACCAGACTTCGCTGCCGATCCACACGGGACCTTCGCCGAGCGTCGCGCCGACCGCGAGAACCGAAACGGGATCCATCCTATCGCCACCCTGCATCGATGAAATATTCGTGTCCCGTGCACATCCGCGCGTCGTCGGAGGCGAGGAACAGCACCAGCGCGGCGACGTCGGACGGCTGGATCCGCCCGTGCACGCACTGTGCGGCCATCAGCTCTTCCTCGTCGGCCGGGGTGTACCACCGCGCCTGCCGCGGAGTCGCGACGCTGCCGGGGACGATCGTCGCCACGCGGATGTTGTCACGCCCCAGCTCGCGCGCGAGGCTGCGGGTCAGGCCTTCGATCCCGGCCTTGGCGGTCTGGTAAGTGACCAGGTCGCGCAACCCGAGGTGCCAGGAGATCGAGCCGAAGTTGAGGATCACCCCGCCGCCCGCAGCGCGCATCGCCGGGACCACGGCCTGGCTCATGAAGAACAGGTGGCGGAGGTTGGTCGCGATCCGCTCGTCCCAGTACTCGGGCGTGACGTCCTCGATCGTGTGACGGTCGTCGTTGGCGGCGTTGTTGACCAGCACGTCGACGCCGCCAAGCGCGTCGATCGCGGCCTTCGCGGCGCCTTCGAGCGCGGCAAGGTCGCGCAGGTCGCAGGCGATGAAACGCGTCCCCTTGAGCCGGGCGGCGAGTGCCTCGCCCGAGGGTTCGTCGATGTCGAGGAAGGCGACTTCGGCACCCTGGCCGGCGAATCCCTCGACCAGCGCGGCGCCGATGCCGGTGGCGCCGCCGGTGACGATGACCCGCTTGCCGGCAAGGCTCGGGTACCTCGCCCCCGTCACGCGCCGGCTCCGAGCAGGCCGCGGCGAGCGAGATTGGCCATCAGCGCGCCGATCCCCTCGGTCCAGGGCGGGGCGTCCTTCGACGTGACCACGCGGTTGACCAGCCGTCCGAGCCTGGGGCTGGCGATGGCGACGCGGTCGCCGACCTTGTGAGTGAAACCGCGACCGGGCTCGTCGCGGTCCTGCACCGGGGCGAAGAGCGTGCCGAGGAACAGCACGAAGCCGTCGGGATACTGGTGCTCGCTCAGCGCCTGGCGGACGAGTTCGAGCGGGTCGCGGCTGATCTCGGTCATGTTCGAGGTACCTTCGAGGCGGTAGCCGTCCTCACCCTCGACCTGCAGGGTGACCGTCGCGGAGCGGACGTCGTCGATCGTGAAGCTGTCGTCGAACAGGCGCACCAGCGGGCCCAGCGCACAGGAGGCGTTGTTGTCCTTGGCCTTGCCGAGCAGCAGCGCCGAGCGGCCTTCGAAGTCGCGCAGGTTGACGTCGTTGCCGAGAGTCGCGCCGACCGCCTTGCCGCGCGAGTCCACCAGCAGCGCGATCTCCGGCTCGGGGTTGTTCCAGGTCGAATCCGAGCGCACGCCGATGTCGGCGTCGGCGCCGACGGTCGAGAGCACCGGAGCCTTGGTGAAGACTTCGGCATCGGGGCCGATGGCGACCTCGAGGTACTGCGACCACAGGCCGTCCTCGATCAGCGCGTCCTTGAGCGCCGCGGCAGCGGGCGAGCCCGGCTCGACCGCGCGGATCGAGCCGCCGATGCGCGCCTCGAGCCGTTCGCGGATCGCCGCGGCGGCCGACCAGTCGCCGCGCGCGCGTTCCTCGATCACCCGCTCGATCGCCGAGACGGCAAACGTCACGCCGCAGGCCTTGATGCACTGGAGGTCGACCGGGCTGAGCAGGGAGGCCTTGCCGGGCTCCCACGGACCGAGTGAAGTGCCGCCGGTGCCGCTGAAATCGCCGGCCTCGACGAGCGCCGAAACGGTCGGCGCGACGCGCGACATATCGATGAGCTCGCCGCGCACGAGGAGCACCGGGCTCGGGCCCCCGACGGTCGAGATGCGGCCGAGAAAGGTGCCCGCCGCCCAGTCCTGAGGTAGCGCCGACGCTGCCGCGCCGTTATCCGCTTCCATGGCCCCCTCCGCTCCGCTATTCTTATGATAGCGCTATCATAACAGCACCAGCGGACAGGGGCTGTCAAGTGCCGGGGGCAGCGAAGAATGAGCGATGAGGTGAACGGCAATTCCGGCCTGGTCGTGTGCTTCGGCGAGCTCCTGCTGAGACTGTCGGCGCCGCACGGCGAGGCGCTGCTGCAGGGATCGCGGCTCGGGGCGCACTTCGGCGGGGCGGAAGGCAACGTCGCGGTGGCGCTCGCGCGGCTCGGCCAACCGAGCGCGATGGTCTCGGCGGTGCCCGACGACGCGCTCGGCGACGCGGCCCTGGAGAGCCTGCGCCGGGCGGGCGTCGACGTGAGCCGCGTGCGCCGGGCGCCGGGGAGGCTCGGGCTCTACTTCTACACGCCGGCCGCCGGCGCGAGCGCGGGCTCGGTGATCTACGACCGCGACGGCAGCGTGTTCGCGGCCGTGCGCGACTACGACTGGAGCGCCGCGCTCGAGGGCGCGGCCTGGCTGCACCTGTCGGGGATCATCCCCGCGCTCGGGCCGGGGATGGCCCAGCTGGGCCTCGCGGCGATCGCCGCCGCCCATGAGGCGGGAGTGCGCGTATCGTTCGACGGCAACTACCGCGGCTCGCTGTGGTCGCGCTGGTGCGACGATCCGGGGCCGGTGCTGGCCGACTACCTGCGCGGCGCCGACCTGATGTTCGGCAACCATCGCGACCTGTCGCTGGTGCTCGGCGAGACGTTCGAGGGCGACGAGCCGGCCGCGCGCAAGGCGTTCGAGCGCTTCCCGCGTCTCGCCGCGATCGCCTCGACCTCGCGCGAGATCGTCGCGGCGGACCACCACCGGCTATCGGCGCGGATCGATACCCGCGACGGAGCGTTCGCCGCGCCTGCCGTGGAGGTGACCGGCATCGTCGACCGGATCGGCGCCGGCGACGCCTTCGCGGCCGGCGTGCTGGCGCGGATCGACCGCGGGCCGGCAGAAGCGGTTGCCACGGGTCTCGCACTGGCGGCGCTCAAGCACGGCACCGCCGGCGACCACAGCATGGCCACGCCGCGCGACCTTGCGGCGTTCGAAACGAGCCTTTCGGACGTCAGGCGATGATTTTTCTCGACCGCGGCGGCGTTTTGTTCGATTGTTATTTTGTCTGAGTTATCCGCCACGCGGCAAGCCCGCCGCGTGCCCTTCGAGAGTTGCATGAAGACGATGTCCGATACACCGAAGCTGCGCAGCCGGGCCTGGTTCGACAATCCCGACAACATCGACATGACCTCGCTCTATCTCGAGCGGTACCTGAACTACGGCCTCAGCCTCGAGGAGCTGCGTTCGGGCAAGCCCATCATCGGCATCGCGCAGACGGGATCGGACCTCAGCCCGTGCAACCGGCATCACCTGGTGCTCGCCGAGCGCGTCCGCGAGGGCATCCGCGAGGCTGGCGGCATCGCGATCGAGTTCCCGGTCCACCCGATCCAGGAGACCGGCAAGCGGCCGACCGCGGGGCTCGACCGCAACCTCAGCTATCTCGGCCTCGTCGAAGTGCTCTACGGTTACCCGCTCGACGGCGTGGTGCTGACGATCGGCTGCGACAAGACCACTCCGGCGGCGCTGATGGCAGCGGCGACGGTCAACATCCCGGCGATCGCGCTCTCGGTCGGGCCGATGCTCAACGGCTGGCACAAGGGCGAGCGGACCGGTTCGGGGACGATCATCTGGAAGGCGCGGCAGATGCTGGCCGCCGGGGAGATCGACGACGCCGAGTTCATCCGCCTGGTCGCCTCGTCGGCGCCCTCGACCGGCTACTGCAACACGATGGGAACGGCGAGCACGATGAACTCGCTGGCCGAAGCGCTCGGCATGTCGCTGCCCGGCTCGGCGGCAATCCCGGCGCCGTACCGCGACCGCCAGGAAGTCGCCTGGCGTACCGGCAAGCGGATCGTCGAGATGGTCCACGAGGACCTGAAGCCGTCAGATGTGCTGACCAAGGAGGCGTTTCTCAACGCGATCGCAGTCAACTCGGCGATCGGCGGCTCGACCAACGCCCCGATCCACATCGCCGCGATCGCGCGCCACATCGGCGTCGAGCTGCCGCTCGAGACCTGGCAGACGCACGGCCACAAGATCCCGCTGCTCGTCAACCTGCAGCCGGCCGGCGAATATCTCGGCGAGGATTTCTACCGCGCCGGGGGCGTCCCGGCGGTCGTGGCGCAGCTGATGGGCCAGGGCCTGATCGCCGAGAACGCGCTGACCGTGAACGGCCAGACCATCGGCGAGAACTGCCGCGGCGCCACGATCGAGGACGAGCGGGTGATCCGGCCGTTCGAAGACCCGCTGATGCCCGACGCGGGCTTCCTCGTGCTGCGCGGCAACCTGTTCGACAGCGCGATCATGAAGACCAGCGTGATCTCGCAGGACTTCCGCGAGCGTTACCTGTCCAACCCCGACGACCCCGATGCCTTCGAGGGGCCGGTCGTGGTGTTCGACGGCCCGGAGGACTACCACGCGCGGATCGACGACCCGGAGACCGGGATCACGCCCGACACGCTGCTGGTCATGCGCGGGACCGGGCCGATCGGCTATCCGGGCGGAGCCGAGGTCGTGAACATGCGCCCGCCGGCGCACCTGATCCTCGACGGCGTCCACGAGTTGCCGTGCATCGGCGACGGGCGCCAGTCGGGCACGAGCGGCAGCCCGTCGATCCTCAACGCCTCGCCCGAGGCGGCGGCAGGTGGCGGGCTGGCGCTGCTGAGGAGCGGCGACCGCGTGCGCATCGACTTGCGCAAGGGCCGGGTCGACGTGCTGGTCAGCGACGAGGAGCTGGCGCGCCGCCGGGCGGAGCTCGAGCAGACCGGCGGCTATGCCTTCCCGGCTTCGCAGACCCCGTGGCAGGAGATCCAGCGCTCGGTCGTCGGCCAGCTCGGCGAGGGGATGATCCTCGAGGGGGCGCACGAGTACCAGCGGATCGCGCAAACGCGCGGGCTGCCGCGGGACAATCACTAGGGCACCCTTCCCCCATCGAGGGGAAGGAAGCCTTGCCCGCAAGGCCGCCGTAACCGTCGATCGCTCCTACTCGAGCGTCAGGCCGAGGTCTCCCAGCGCCAGCCGCAGCAGCTCGGTCATCGCCTCGCGCGCGGCGCGGGGATCGCCCGCGGCGATCGCCTCGCAGACGCGCTCGTGGTCGGGCAGCGCGTCGCGCGGCAGCTCGTGCTTGCGCTGCTTGAACTTGGTCGTCCAGCGGACCGCCGCGCCGACCGTGCTGGCGAGCGCCGCGAGCGGCTCGTTGCGCGCGGCGGCGAGAATCGCGCGGTGGAACTGCTGGTCGGCCGCGCGGCCCTCGGCGGTAGCCAGCGTGTGGCGAGCCATGCCGTCGAGCGCCTCGCGCATCCGGGCGACGTCTTCGTCGGTGCGGCGCCGCGCCGCGAACGCGGCAGCGGCCGGCTCGACGACCGCGCGCAGCTCGAACAGGTCGCGGATGAACTGCTCTTCGGGCTCGCCCTCGAACGTCCAGGCGAGCACGTCGGGATCGAGCACGTTCCAGTGGCGGCGAGGCAGGACGCGCGTGCCGGCCTTGGGGCGGCTCTCGACGAGGCCCTTGGCGCCGAGGATGCGGATCGCCTCGCGGTAGGCGGTGCGCGAGATGCCGAGCGCGGCGCTCGCCTCGATCTCGCCGCCGAGCACTTCGCCGGGCTTGCGCTTGCCGCTGACGATCTCGATCCCGAGGTCGCGGGCGATCGTCCCGTGGATGCGGCGCGAGGGGTCCGGCCGGTCGGTCACGCGGGAGAGGCCTCGCGGTTGCCGTCGATCCGCCGCGCAACGCCCCACGGATTACTGTCCGCGAGCGCTTCGGGGAGCAGCGCCGCCGGCATGTTCTGGAAGCACACCGGGCGCAGGAAGCGCATGATCGCGAGCGTGCCGACCGAGGTCGTGCGGCTGTCGCTGGTCGCCGGGAACGGCCCGCCGTGGACCATCGCCGGGCTGACCTCGACGCCGGTCGGCCAGCCGTTGGCGAGCACGCGGCCCGCGCGGCCGGCCATCACCGGCACCAGCTTCGCGGCGTCGGCCTCGTCGGCCGGGTCGAGGTGGAGCGTCGCGGTCAGCTGCCCCTCGAGCGAGGCGAGGACGCGAACGATCTCGTCGAGATCGCGGCAACGGATCACGAGCGAGGATGAGCCGAACACCTCGTGGCCGAGTGCGCGGTCGGCAAGGAAGCTGGCGGCGTCGGTCTCGAACAGCGCGCCGGTGCCCTGGTTGAGCCCCTCTCCGACGCAGCCGCGCGCGACGGTGCGGACCGCCTCATGGCCCTCGAGCGCCTTGACCCCGCGCTCGTAGTTGGCGTGGATCCCGGGGCTCAGCATGACCGCGCCCGGCGCCGCCGCGAGCGCCTCGGCCGCGGCGGCGACAAACCGGTCGAGCGCCGGGGAATCGATGGCCAGGACGAGTCCCGGGTTGGTACAGAACTGCCCCGCCCCCATCGTCAGCGACTGGACGAACGCGGGTCCGAGCGCCTCGGCCCTCGCCTCGAGCGCGGCCGGCATCAGTACCACCGGGTTGACGCTCGACATCTCGGCATAGACCGGAATCGGCTCCGGCCGCTCTCTGGCGATCCGGACCAGCGCGAGGCCACCGGCGCGCGAGCCGGTGAAGCCGACCGCCTTGATCCGCGGGTCGCTCACCAGTGCCCCGCCGAGCTCGTTGGTCTCGCCGGGCAGGTAGGAGACCGTCCCTTCGGGCATGCCGCTCTCGCGCACCGCGGCGATCAGCGCGCGGGCGACCAGCTCGCCAGTCCCGGGGTGCGAGGGGTGGCCCTTGACGACGACCGGACATCCGGCAGCGAGCGCCGAGGCGGTGTCGCCGCCGGCGACCGAGAACGCGAGCGGGAAGTTCGAGGCGCCGAACACCGCGACCGGGCCGAGCGGGATGTTGACGCGGCGCAGGTCGGGCCGCGGCAGCGGCTGGCGGTCGGGCAGCGCGGGGTCGATGGTCGCGTCGAGCCAGTCGCCCTGGCGCACGACCTGCGCGAACAGCCGCAGCTGGCCGACGGTGCGCCCGCGTTCGCCTTCGAGTCGCGCGCGCGGCAGGCCGGTCTCGGCCATCGCGCGCTCGATCAACTCGTCGCCGATCGCGAGGATCGCCTCGGCGCAGGCCTCGAGGAAGGCGGCGCGGCGCGCGGGATCCGTGCCCGCGTAAGCAGGAAACGCCGCGGCCGCGAGCGCCGCCGCCTGCTCGACCGCATCGGGACCGGCCGAGGAGAAGCTCGGTTCGAGCGTTTCGCCCGTCGCCGGGTTCACGGCAGTGAAACGCTTGTCGCTTTGCAGGTCCTGAAAACCGACGAGGATGGCGCCATCGATCACGATAAGTCCTTTCAAAATAACTCAGACATAATAGGATCGCGGCGGTTGAGGTGCAATCGGAGAGCAGCATGGCCGGAGTTCGTCGAAGGGGGAAGAGGCTGTCGGCCCTCCTTGCCGTGATCGGGTTCGCTTCCGTGGTCGCAGCACCCGCTGCACAAGCCGGCGAGGCGCGGTTCGACTGGTTCGAGTACCGCGGCACCGATGGCGAGCCGGTCGGTCCCGGCGAATACCGCAACCCGGTGCTCGCCGGGTTCTATCCCGACCCGAGCACGGTCCGTGTCGGAGACGACTTCTATCTCGTGACCTCGACCTTCGGCTGGTTCCCGGGCATCCCGGTGTTCCACAGCCGCGACCTCGTCAACTGGCGACAGATCGGCAACGCGATCGACCGGCCGGGCATGCTCGACTTCACGGGACTGACGCTCTCGCGCGGGGTCTTCGCCCCGGCGATCGAATACCACGAGGGCACGTTCTACATCCTCAACACCTGCGTCGACTGCGGCGGCAACTTCGTGATCACGGCGAAGGACCCGGCCGGGCCGTGGTCGGACCCCGTGTGGCTGCCGACGGTCGAGGGCATCGATCCGTCGATCTTCTTCGACGACGACGGCAGCGCGTGGATCATCAACAACCGCGCGCCCGAAGGGCCGCCGCTCTACGACGGCCACCGCGCGCTGTGGATCGAGCGGTTCGACCCGGTCGGGATGAAGATGCTCGGCAATCCGAAGATGATCGTCGACGGCGGCGTCGACCTCTCGCAGAAGCCGGTGTGGATCGAGGGGCCGCACATCTACAAGCGGAACGGCAAGTACTACCTGAGCGCGGCCGAGGGCGGCACGAGCGTCAACCACAGCCAGGTCGTGTTTCGCGCCGACCGGGTCGACGGGCCCTACACGCCCGCGCCGCCGGAGGTGAACCCGATCCTGACCCAGCGCGACCTGCCCGCCGACCGGCCCGATCCGGTAAGCGCGGCCGGCCACGCCGACATCGTCGAGCTGCCCGGCGGCGGGTTTGCCGCGACGTTCCTTGCCACGCGTCCGTATGACTACGACAACGATTACTACAACATCGGCCGCGAGACCTTCATGCTGCCGGTCGACTGGAGCGGCGAGTGGCCGGTAATCCTCGGCAAGGGGCTGCCGATCCCTCTGGTCAACGCCGCCCCGCTACCCTTGCAGCCCGGGACGCCGCCGATGACCGGCACGCTTGCGGTGCGCGAGGAGTTCGACGGCGCGCGGCTCGGCTTCGAGTGGATGACGATGCGCGCGGCGCCCTATGCGCTGGCCGACGGCGCGCTGGTGCTGGAGCCGGGCCACGATGGCCTGGGAGATCTCGGCAAGCCGGCGTTCGTCGCACGGCGACAGCAGCACAACGACGCGGTGGTCGAGACCGAACTGCGCTTCGATCCGGCGGAAGGCGAGATGGCCGGGCTGGCCGCAGTGCAGAATGACGACTTCTTCCTGACGCTCGCGGTGGTGCGCGAGGACGGCCGCACGCTGGTACGCGTGGCGCGACGCGCGGGGCGCGAGGAGCCGCGGACCGGGATGACGGTGGCCGAAGCGCCGGTCGAGCTCGCCGGGCCGGTACGGCTGCGCATGACGATCGACCGGGGGCGCTACGACTTCGCCTATTCGACCGGCGGCGAGTGGCGGACGCTGGCTTCACGCGTCGATGCGACGCACCTGAGCACGCGAATCGCCGACGGGTTCGTCGGCACCATGATCGGTCCGTTCGCGCAGGGGCCCCGCGAGAACTGAGCCAAGCTCAGCCCTCCCCTTTGAGGGGACGATCGGGTGGGGGATGCTCGGCACCGTGCCGACGCGCGGCTGCGCCGCGCTCCCCCTCCCCCTACCCCCTCCCCGCCGGGGAGGGGGATTTCATGCGAAAGCTGCTCTAGATGAACCGATTGATCAGGTTCTCGATCCGCTCCTGGCGGCCCGAGCGCGGCTTGGGGTTGATCGCCTCAGCCTCGGCGAGATCGGCGATGCCGGCAAGGTCGAGGTTGGCGATCTTCCGGGCGAACTCGCCGTCCCAGCCGGCGTAGCGCTCGGCCCTGATCGCATCGAGCCGGCCGTCCTCGATCAGCGCCACCGCGGTCAGCAGCGCGCGGGCGATCACGTCGATGCCGCCGATGTGGCCGTAGAACAGGTCGACCGGGTCGATCGACTGGCGGCGGACCTTGGAGTCGAAGTTGAAGCCTCCGGTGGTGAAGCCACCGACGCGCAGCACCTCGATCATCGCGACTGTCAGTTCCTCGACCGAGTTCGGGAATTGGTCGGTGTCCCAGCCGTTCTGGTGATCGCCGCGGTTGGCGTCGATCGAACCGAAGATGCCGAGCGCGGCGGCAGTCGCCAGCTCGTGCTCGAAGGTGTGGCCGGCGAGCGTCGCGTGATTGGCCTCGATGTTGACCTTGACCTCGTTCTCGAGCCCGTAGCGCTTGAGGAAACCGTACACCGTGGCGGTGTCGAAGTCGTACTGGTGCTTGGTCGGCTCGTGCGGCTTGGGCTCGATCAGGATCGTGCCGGTGAAGCCGATCTTGTGCTTGTGCTCGACAACGAGGTTGAGGAAGCGGCCGAAGTTGTCGAGCTCGCGCGTGAGATCGGTGTTGTGCAGCGTGTCGTAGCCTTCGCGGCCGCCCCACAGCACGTAATTGGCGCCACCGAGGCGGTGGGTGGCCTCGAGCACGTCGCGCACCTGCATCGCCGCCCAGGCGAAGACTTCGGGGTCCGGGCTCGTCGCCGCGCCGCCCGCGTAGCGGGGATGGCTGAACAGGTTGGCGGTGCCCCACAGCAGCCTGCGGCCGGTCTCGCCCTGCAGCGCCTCGAGGTGATCGACTGCCTCGGCGAGGTTGCGGCGATGCTCGGCGACCGAGTGCGCCTCGCCCATCACGTCGACGTCGTGGAAGCAGTAGAACGGCACGTCGAGCCGGGTGAAGAAGTCGAACGCGGCCTCGCGCTTGGCGCGCGCGGCTGCGTTATCGTTGGCGCCGGCGTGCCACGGGCGCTCGAAGGTGCCCGCGCCGAAGATGTCGCTGCCCGGCCAGCAGAACGTGTGCCAGAAGCACACCGCGAAGCGCAGGTGGTCCTCCATGCGCTTGCCGGCGACGACGCGGTCCTTGTCGTACCAGCGATAGGCGAGCTCGTTGTCGGTGTCGGGCCCTTCGTAGCGGATCGGGGCGATATCGGCGAAATAGGAACTGGACATCATACGCTCCTGGCGTGGGACTTCGGGGTGACACGCGGGTAGGCCGCGCGGAACTGTTCGATCTTGGGCGCAAGCCGCGCGGCGAGCTCGGCGTCGGGCGCGATGCGGTGCGAGACGGGCGGGGACTCGCAGACTTCGGCGGGGCTGCCGCCGTCGACCGCGATCTGTGCGAGCCGGGCGGCGCCGAGCGCGGGGCCGACTTCGCCGCCGCGCAGGTATACCAGTTCGACGCCGAGCGTGGCAGCGATCGTTTCGCCCCAGTAGCGCGAGCGCGCGCCGCCGCCGATGACCGACAGCTGCGAGACCTCGGTACCCGCCGAGCGCAGCGCATCGAGCCCGTCGCCGAGCGCGAAGGCGACGCCTTCGAGCACGGCCTGGGCGAGCCGCTCGGGCGTGGTTTCGTAGTCGAGGTTGAGGAACGCGCCGCGCACCTGCGGGTCGTTGTGCGGGGTACGCTCGCCCGAGAGATAGGGGAGGAAGATCTCCGGGCCGCTGGCCGGGCCGGCGGCCTCTGCGCGGGCGAACAGGTCGGCGGCGCCGGCAGCACCGGTCAGCTTCGCGGCGAAGTCGATACACGAGGCGGCCGAGAGGTGGACCGCCATCTGGTGCCAGAGGCCGGGCAGGCAATGGCAGAATGCGTGCACGGTGCGTTCGGGGTTCGGGCGCAGTTCGCCGGTGGCGACGAAGATCACACCCGAAGTGCCGAGCGAGAGCAGCGCGTCGCCGTCGCGGACCACGCCGATGCCGGCGGCACCCGCGGCGTTGTCGCCGCCGCCGCCGACCACGGGGACCTCGCCCATGCCCCAGAGCTCGGCGACCTCGGCGCGGAGCCTGCCGGTGAGATCGGTGCCTTCGACCGCGCGCGGCATGTGTTCGCGGGCGAGGCCGGTCGCCGCGAGCAGCGCGTCGCTCCAGTCGCGCCGGCCGACGTCGAGCCACAGGGTGCCGGCCGCATCCGACATGTCGGACGCCTTCTCGCCGGTCATCAGGAAGCGGACGTAGTCCTTGGGCAGCAGGACCGTGCGGGTGGCCGCGAACACTTCGGGCTCGTGGTGCGCGACCCACAGCAGCTTGGGCGCGGTGAAGCCGGGCATGGCGATGTTCGCGGCGATCCGTCGCAAGTCGGGCTCGGCGGCCTCCATCTCCTCGCACTCGGCGAAGGCGCGGCCGTCGTTCCACAGGATCGCGGGGCGCAGCGGCTTGTCGTCGGCGCTGAGCAGCGTCGCACCGTGCATCTGGCCGGCGACACCGACCCCGCGCACCGCGCGGCGGATGGCAGCGGGGATCGCCTGGACCGCGGCGGTGGTCGCGTCCCACCAGGCCTCGGGGTCCTGCTCGGACCACAGCGGCTGCGGCCGCTGGACCGTCAGCGCGGCGAGCCCCTGCGCAGCGACGGCGCCGTGCTCGTCGAGCACGACCGCCTTGACCCCCGAAGTGCCGATATCGATGCCTAGGAACACTTCGAGGGCCCTCCCGCGGCCCGCGCGGAGATCAGTCGCCGAAGAACGGGTCGACGGTCTGGATCGTGCCGTCGTCGTTGAACGTGAGCTCGGTCACCTTGACGTTGCGCAGGTGGTTTTTCCCGCTGAGCTGGGTGTCGTGGTAGAACAGCCAGGTCTTGCCGTTCCAGTCGACGATCGAGTGATGATTGGTCCACCCCTGGACCGGCTGCAGGACGTTGCCGCGATAGGTGAACGGCCCGTAGGGATTGTCGCCGGTGGCGTAAGCGATGAAGTGCGTGTCGCCGGTCGAGTAGGTGAAATAGTAGGTGTCGCCGCGCTTGTACATCCACGCGGCCTCGAAGAAGCGCCGGTCGTGGTCGCCGCCGAGGATCGGGTTGCCGTTCTCGTCGAGGATCTGCACGTCGCGCGGAGTCTCGGCGAAGCTCTTCATGTCGGGCGCCATGCGGGCGACCTTGGCGCTCAGCGCCGGCTTGTCGTCCTGCTTGAGGTCGGTAGCGCCGATCGAGGGATCGTGCCGGCCGCTCGCCCAGTGCTGCAGCTGGCCGCCCCAGATGCCGCCGAAGTACATGTAGAACTGCCCGTCGGTGTCCTCGAACACGTTCGGGTCCATCGAGAAGCTGCCCGGGATCGGCTCGGGCTCGGCCTTGAAGGGACCGGTCGGCGAATCGCTCGTGGCGACGCCAATGCGGAACACGCCGTCCTTATCCTTGGCCGGGAAGTACAGGTAGTAGGTCCCGTCCTTGCGCGCCGCGTCGGGGGCCCACATCTGCTTGTCGGCCCACGGCACGTCCTTGATGTCGAGCGCGACCGGATGGACCGTGACCGGCCCGTCGATCGAATCCATCGACAGCACCCGATAGTCGCGCATCGCGTACTGGCTGCCGAGGTCGTCGTCGGGAATGCCCGCGTCGATGTCGTGCGAGGGATAGATGTACAGCTTGCCGTCCCACACGTGCGCCGAGGGATCGGCGGTGTAGATCTCCGACACGAGGGGCTGCGACAGGAAGTTCGCGTCTCCGTCGGCGCTCGCTTCGTTGGCCGCGGGCGAACAGGCGGCCACGCCGGCCAACGCCAGTAGCAGGATGGCGCGATGCTTCATTGCTGACTCTCCCTCCGTGGCGACGCTTGCCGCGCCTTATGCCCAGTGAGTTAGCGCTACCATTGACGGGCCGCAAGACCAATCTGGCCCTTTGCGGTCACTTCGCGAAGCGGCGGGGCGGAAGCTCGATCTCCACCGCGGGTCCGTCGGCGAGCGCGTCCTTCGCCAGCACGAACCGGTAGCGGCCCGGCGCGACGAGCCAGCCGCCGTCCTGCCACTCGGCAATCGTGCGCCATTCGAGCGGGACGGTGACCTCGCGCGTCTCGGCCGGGGCCAGCGGGACCTTGGCGAAGCCCGCAAGGCGGCGCAGCGGCCGGCCGGCGGCCCCGGCGAGGTAGACCTGCGGCACGTCGGCCCCCTCGCGCGGGCCGATGTTGCGCACTGTGAAACGGGCGACGAGGCGCTCGTCCTCGAGCGCGACGGTCAGGCCCTCGTGCGCGAAGCTCGTGTAGGACAGACCGTGCCCGAACGGGAACAGCGGCGCCTTCCCCTCACGCGCGTACCAGCGGTAGCCGAGGTCCGAGCCCTCGATGTCGTAGTTCACGTCGAGCGCCTGCCCCGGCGCGCCGGCGCCGGTGAAGTTGGGCTCCACCCTGTCCAATCCGTCGAGCACGGGCCGAGGCAGCTGGGCTTCGGACTGCGGGAACGTCACCGGCAGCCGGCCGGAGGGATTGACCTTGCCGAACAGCACTTCGGCGATCGCCTCACCTCCTCGCGCGCCGGGGTACC
This sequence comes from uncultured Sphingomonadales bacterium, assembly GCA_937898525.1. Classification (GTDB taxonomy): domain Bacteria; phylum Pseudomonadota; class Alphaproteobacteria; order Sphingomonadales; family Sphingomonadaceae; genus Croceibacterium_A. Next base: position 56,081 of record CALCBC010000009.1, on the reverse strand, counting down.
AGGCCTCGACGATGGCCCCGACCTTGTCCTTCCACGGCATCAGGACCGGGCCGCCGGTCTCGAGCACAACGATCGTGTTCGGGTTGGCCGCGGCGACGGCCTCGATCAGCGCGTCCTGCCCGTGCGGCAGCGTGAGGTCGGGGAGGTCGAAGCCTTCGGTCTGGTACTGCGTGGCAAAGACGATTGCGACGTCGGCCTGGCTTGCGGCGAGGGCCGCCTCGCTCGGGTAGCGTCCGTCGCGGTAGCGCACGGCGGCGCCGGGCGCAGCCGCGCGGATCGCCGCTAGCGGGGAAGAGCGGTTGTAGTCCTGGTCGAGCATGGCGGCGAACGCGGCGGTCCCGTCGCGCAACAGCGGCACCGTGACCGAGGGACCATCGTCGCCGAGCACTTTCGACGAGCCACCGCCGACCGGGGTCCCGGCGTCGGCGTAGCCGCCGATCACGGCGATGTTCGTCACCCCCGAGCCGAGCGGCAGAATGCCGTCGCGGTTGGTCATCAGTACGATTCCCTCGCGCGCCACCTCGAGCGCGACTTCGGCATGGGTTTCGGCGTCGAAGGTCCCCATCGCCGGCGGATGGGCGTCGAGACCGTTGTCGTAGATGGCCCACAGCACGCGCCGCGCCATCTCGCGCAGCCGTTCGGCATAGGCCGCGTCGCCCGCGGCGAGCGCCTTGAGCGGTTCGCCGAAGAACGGCAGCGGGTCGATCGCCGAGCCCGACTGCTGGTCGAGCCCCGCGAGCGCGTAGTCGAGAGCGTCGACCGCGCCCCAGTCGCTCATCACGAACCCCCGGTAGCCCCAGTCGCGCCGCAGCACGTCGGTCAGCAGGAAGCGGTTGCCGCAGCTCTGCGCGCCGTTCGTGGCGTTGTAGGCGCACATGATCGCGCCGGGATTGCCCTGCTCGATCGCGATCTCGAACGCCAGCAGGTCGCTCTCGCGCAGCGCGTCCTCGGCGATCACCGCGTTCATGAACGCGCGCCCGGTTTCCTGCGGGTTGATCGCGAAATGCTTGAGCGTCGAGATCACGTGGTTCGACTGGATGCCGCGCACCGCGGCGCCGCCGAGCAGACCCGCGTGCAGCGGATCCTCGCCGAAGTATTCGAAGGTGCGCCCGCTGCGCGGGTCGCGCATCAGGTTGATGCCGCCGGCGAGCATGACGTTGAAACCCTTGGCGCGCGCCTCGGCGCCGATCATCCGCCCGCCGCGCTCGATCAGCGCGGGGTTGAACGTCGCGCCCTGGGCCACGCCCGAAGGGAGCTGCGTGCCGCCGTTGCCGCGCGCACCGCCGATCCAGGTCACGCCGAGGCTGGCGTCGGTTTCGTAGAGCGCCGGCACGCCGAGCCGCGGCACGCCGGCGACATAGCCCGCGCCGGGACGCGCCTCGGGCGGCGGCGGGTCGCGGCCGGGGATGGTGGAGGCGGTGTAGCCGAGCGTGAGCGCGATGCGCTCGTCGTCGGTCATCTGCGCCTCGGTCGCCTCGGCGCGGGCCAAGGCATCGTCCTGCGCCCGGGCCAGCCCCCATGTGCTGGCGCCGAGCAGCGCTACAGCCAGGATCCGACCGATCATCCTCGCCTGCACCCGATCCTCCCCTGCTCGCTTGCCTTTTGCGGCAATTGGAGACAACGTTGTCTCAACTCTGCGGCGGGGGACTGGGCTTGTCAAATGACGGCTGACGAGGAGCTTCGCGAAACTGCCGGCGCGGCGCGACGGCCGACGATCAAGGACGTCGCCGCGCGGGCGGGGGTCTCGTTCAAGACCGTCAGCCGGGTGATGAACGGCGACCGCCGGGTCAATGCCGCGATGCGCGAAGCGGTCGAGGCGGCGATGACCGACCTCGCCTACCACCCGCACCGCGCCGCGCGGGCGCTCAGGACCAGCCGGACTTACGCGATCGCGCTGCTCGCCGGGAGTCGCGAAGACCCCGTGCCAGGCGGGCGCGCGCATGTGCCGGAGTACATCGGCGAAGTGATCGCCGGCTGCACCCAGGCCTGCCGGCCCGCGGGCTTCCACCTCGTGCTCGAAATGCTGAGCTACGGCGATCGTCGCCGGGCCGCTGCCGTGGCCGGGGCGCTGCTGGACGACCTTTCGCCGGATGGTGTGGTGCTGGTCCCGCCGCTGTGCGACCTCGGCTGGCTGCTCGACCTACTCGACCGCCGCGGCACCGCCTACGTCCGGCTGATGCCCGGCGCCGATCCGGGGCGAGGCACCTGCCTCGCGGTCGACGACTTCGCCGCCGCGCGGTCGCTGACCGAACGCCTGCTCGCCGACGGGCACCGCCGGCTGGCGTTCGTTGCCGGGCTGCCCGATCACCTCGCCGCGGCCGAACGCCGCCGCGGGTTCGAAGCGGCGATCGCCGGGTGTCCCGATGCCAGCGCGGCGATCGGTCAGGGCGACTTCTTCGCCGCCTCAGGAGAACGCGAGGCCGCCCGGCTGCTGCAGCGCCCCGGGCGGCCGACCGCGCTGTTCGCGGCGAACGACTCGATGGCCGCCGGTGCTCTGCGCGCTGCGGCCAGGCTCGGACTGTCTGTGCCGGGCGACCTTGCCGTGGCCGGGTTCGACGATTCCTCGCTCGCGGGACTGACCACGCCGTCGCTGACCTCGGTCCGCCAGCCGACCGCCGAGCTCGCCCGGCGCGCGGCGGCGATGCTGGTCGCGGCGGCAAGCGCCGGCGAGCGCCCGGCCCCCGGCATCGAACGGCTTACGTGCACGATCGTCGAGCGCGAAAGCACGCGCCGGCTTCAGGGGAGAGATGCATGACCAGAATTGCTCGCCTTGCCGCCCTTGCCGCGGCCGCCCTCGCTCTCGGCGCGGTGCCGCTTCCGGTATCCGCCCAGCCTGCGCCCGCCGCACAGCCGGAAAGCTGCCTGCCACAGGGGTTCTTCACCGCGCCGGCGCCCTACAAATCGGTCGAGCAGCTGCCCGACGGCCGCGTCACCTTCCGCCTCTGCGCGCCCGAGGCGCACGAGGTGCGCGTGACGAGCAACGACATCGACGAGGCGATCCCGACGGGCTTCCAGCCGGGCACCACCCGCGGCCTGGTCATGACGAAGGATGCGACCGGGCTGTGGACCGCGACGACCGCTGTCCCGGTCCCGCCCGACACCTACCGTTTCAACTTCCAGGTCGACGGCGTGCGCGTGCCCGATCCGCAGGGGACCGCGTTCAGCCACGAGCGCGTCGGCACCAACTCGACCTTCGAGCCTGTGGGGCCGGAAGGCGAATTCCAGACCTGGAGGAAGGAGGTGCCGCACGGCGCGGTCTCAAAGATCGAGTACTGGTCGGAATCGCTCGGGCACAAGCGCGCAGCGATGGTCTACACCCCGCCCGGCTACATGAACAACGCCGAGCGCTATCCGGTGCTCTATCTCGTGCACGGCGCGGGCGACAGCTACGACAGCTGGACCAGTGTCGGCCATGCCCACCTGATCCTCGACAACCTGATCGCCGAGGGCAAGGCGCGGCCGATGATCGTGGTCATGCCGTTCGGCCACACGCCCGACCGGCCCGGCAGCAACATGCTCGCCAACACCGACTTCGGCGACGACCTGATCAAGGACCTGATCCCCTACATCGACGCGAGCTTCCGCACTCTCGCCGACCAGGAGAACCGGGCGATGGCCGGGCTCAGCATGGGCGGTTCGCACACTATCCGCTTCGGCCTGACCCACCCCGAGCTGTTCGACCATATCGGGATCTTCTCGATGGGCCTCGGGATGCAGGGGCAGGCCGAGGTCACCGCCTACGAGGCCGCCAACGACGCGGCGCTCCGGAAGGCCGCGCAGGACCTCGACCTCGTCTACTACGCGATGGGCAAGGACGACTTCCTCTACGGCACCGTCGCGCCGACCCGGGCAATGCTCGACAAGTACGGCATCGCCCACGTCTACAACGAGAGCGAGGGCGGCCACACCTGGATCAACTGGCGCCGCTACCTCGCCGACTTCGCGCCGCGGCTGTTCCGCTAGGCCGGTCCGGGCTCCGTCCACACCAGCCTGGGCCGCCGCGCGGCGAGAGTCTCGTCGAGCCGCCGGCGCGGCGCCTCGACCGGCGCGGCCTTGAGCGAGAGATCGCCGGCGCGGGCACGCTCGGCGATGCGGCGCAGCGCGCCGATGAACTGGTCGAGCGCGGCCTTGCTCTCGGTTTCGGTCGGCTCGACCAGCATCGCGCCGTGGACCACCAGCGGGAAGTACACGGTCATCGGGTGGAAACCTTCGTCGATCAGCGCCTTGGCGACGTCGAGCGTCGAGAAGCCTTCGGCGAAGCCCTTGTCGCTGAACAGCGCCTCGTGCATGCACGGCCCCGCCGCCGCGAACGGCGCGTCGAGCACGTCCTCCAGACTGCGCAGCACGTAGTTGGCGTTGAGCACCGCGTCTCCCGAGACCTGCCGCAGCCCGTCGGCGCCGTGGCTGAGGATATAGGCAAGCGCGCGGGTGAACATGCCCATCTGCCCGTGGAATGCGGTCATCCGGCCGAAGCTGTCGCTGTGGCGGTGGGCGACCGTCTCCTCCTCGACCAGCCGGTAGGTGCCCTCGGCGGTCTTCTCGACGAACGGCAGCGGGGCGAACGGCGCGAGCGCCTCGGAGAACACCACCGGCCCCGCCCCCGGACCGCCGCCGCCGTGCGGGGTGGAGAAGGTCTTGTGCAGGTTGATGTGCATCGCATCGATGCCCAGGTCGCCGGGCCGCACGCGGCCGACGATCGCGTTGAAGTTGGCGCCGTCACAGTAAACGAATCCGCCCGCGGCGTGGACCGCGTCGGAGATCGCCTTCATGTCGCGCTCGAACAGGCCGCAGGTGTTGGGGTTGGTGATCATCACCCCGGCGACGTCTGGGCCGAGGCGGGCCTCGAGCGCGGCGAGGTCCACGCGGCCTTCCGCCGTCGCCGGGATCGCCTCGACCGAATAGCCGGCAAAGGCCGCAGTCGCCGGGTTGGTGCCGTGCGCGCTCTCGGGAACGAGGATCGTCTTGCGGTGGCCCTCGCCTTTCGCCTCGAGCGCGGCGCGGATCGCCAGCACGCCGCACAGCTCGCCGTGTGCGCCGGCCTTGGGGCTCATCGCCACCGAGTGCATGCCGGTCAGGGTGACCAGCCAGTGCCCGAGCTCGTGGATCACCGCGAGCGCGCCCTGCACGGTGTCGATCGGCGCGAGCGGGTGGAGGTCGGCGAAGCCCGGCAGGCGCGCGATCTTCTCGTTCAGGCGCGGGTTGTGCTTCATCGTGCACGAGCCGAGCGGGAAGAGCCCGAGGTCGATCGCGTAGTTCTGCCGCGAGAGGCGCGTGTAATGGCGCACGGCTTCGGGTTCCGAGAGGCCGGGGAGACCGATCGGTACAGCGCGATGCAGGCCGCCGAGGCGATCCGTCGGCCCTCTCCTTTTCAGGGGAGAGGATTGGGAGAGGGGGTTATCGGAAGCCCTCAAGGCTCCGTCCTGTTCCCCCCCCACCCCTCCCCTGAAGGGGAGGGGGGAGAAATCGACGCCCGTTGTCTCGGTCGTACCGATCTCGAAGATCAGCGGCTCTTCGAGCATCAGTGCGCGGTTGCCGGTGTAGGTGAGGGTGCTGCCGGCCTCGACCTTGGGCGCATCGGGGCGCCAGCCGCCCGGGTTGACGGTCATGCCAGCACCTCCTCGAGAGCGGACGCATAGGCCTCGATGTCCTCCGCCGTGACCGTCTCGGTCACCGCCACCACCAGCCCGTTCTCGCGGCCGTCGCCGTCCGGATAGAGCCGCCCGAGCGAGACGCCGGCGAGCACGCCGCGGTCGGCGAGCGCGCGCACGAGGGGACGAGTCTCGCGCGGCAGGCGCAGGGTGAACTCGTTGAAGAAGGTCGGCGTGACCAACTCGACGCCGGGTACCCGCGACAGGCGTTCGGCGGCGGCGCAGGCCAGGGCGTGGTTGAGCCCGGCCAGCTGCCGCAGGCCCTTCTCGCCGAGCAGCGTAAGGTGGATCGAGAAGGCCAGCGCGCAGAGGCCCGAGTTGGTGCAGATGTTGCTCGTCGCCTTCTCGCGCCGGATGTGCTGCTCGCGCGTCGACAGCGTGAGGACGAAGCCGCGCTTGCCCTCGGCGTCGACCGTCTCGCCGCACAGCCGTCCGGGCATCTGCCGGACGAACTTCTCGCGGGTGGCGAACAGGCCGAGGTAGGGGCCGCCGAACTGCAGCCCGACACCGAGGGACTGTCCCTCCCCTACCACGATGTCGGCGCCCATCTCGCCCGGCGAGCGGATCGCGCCGAGCGCGACGGGCTCGGTCACCACGGCGACGAACAGTGCCCCCCTGGCATGCGCGGCTTCGGCCAGCGGCGCGAGGTCGGCGATGCGGCCAAGGATGTCGGGATACTGGACGACGACGCAGCTGGTGTCGTCGTCGATCGCCGCGGCGAGCGCTTCGAGGTCAGTCTCGACCGAGAGCGCGGGCGGCGTGTAGGCAACCTCGTCCTCGGTGAAGCCGGCCATGGTCCGCACCACCGAAACGTAGTGCGGATGAAGGCCGTTCGAGAGCAGCGCCTTCCTCCGCCGGGTGACGCGGCGAGCCATCGTCACTGCCTCCCAGCACGCGGTCGAGCCGTCGTACATCGAGGCATTGGCGACCTCGCAGCCGTAGAGCCGCGCGACCTGGGTCTGGAACTCGAACAGCATCTGCAGCGTGCCCTGGGCGATCTCGGGCTGGTACGGCGTGTACGAGGTCAGGAACTCGCCGCGCTGGATCAGGTGGTCGACGCTCGCCGGGATGTGGTGGCGGTAGGCCCCCGCGCCGAGAAAGAACGGCACGCTGCCGGCGGCGAGGTTCTTCGCGGCGAGCGCGGTCATGTGCCGCTCGACCGCCATCTCGCTCGCGTGGTTCGGCAGGCCCTCGACCGGACCGGCAAGGCGGGCCTCTTCGGGCACGTCGGCGAACAGCGCGTCGATCGACGGGGCGCCGACGACCTCGAGCATCGCCGCGCGGTCGGTGTCGGTCAGAGGAAGATAGCGCATCAGCGATCGTGTCCTTCGAAAACTCTGCGGGCGCGTCCTGCACCCCTATGTTCCGTCAGCCCGAACGTGTTTCGGGATGACGGGGATCGGGGGCAAACTGGCACTGTCTCGTCCGGTCACCCCTGCGAGGCCGCGAAATCGCGGTAGGCGGGCTCGTCCATCAGGCCGTCGAGTTCGGTCGGGTCGGACAGGGTCAGCCTGAAGAACCAGCCCTCGCCCTCGGCAGCCGAGTTGACCAGCGCCGGGTTGTCCTCGATCGCGGTATTTCCCTCGGTGACGGTGCCGCTGACCGGCGCGTAGACGTCGCTCGCGGCCTTGACCGATTCGACCACCGCGGCCTCCTGGCCCTTGCGCAGCACGGTGCCGGGCTTCGGGACTTCGACAAAGACGATGTCGCCCAGCTGCGACTGCGCGTGATCGGTGATGCCGATCGTGGCGCTGTCGCCGTCGACCTCGATCCATTCGTGCTCCTCGGTGAAAAAGCGGGTCATCGGTAGCTCCTCAGCGGTGATAGCGGTGGGGGACGAACGGCAGTGGCACGACCCTGGCTTCGAGCATGCGGCCGCGGACTTCGATCGCGAGCAAGGTGCCGGGCCGGGCGTGCGCGCTGTCAACGTAAGCCATGGCGATCGGGTGCCCGAGCGTGGGGGAGAAGCCGCCCGAAGTGACGCGGCCGACCTCCGCCTCGCCATTCAGGACCGGCGCGCCTTCGCGGGCGGGCAGGCGGCCGTCGATCGACAGGCCGACGCGGCGGCGCGCGGGGCCTTCGGCAAGCAGCGCGGCGATGCGCGCGTGGCCGGGGAAGCCGCCCTGCTCGCGGCGGCGACTGGCTATCGACCAGGCGAGTCCCGCAGTGACGGGGTCGGTCTCGCGGGAGAGGTCGTGGCCGTAGAGCGGCAGGCCCGCCTCGAGCCTGAGCGAATCCCGCGCGCCGAGCCCGGCGGGCTTCACCTCGGGCTCGGCGCAGAGCAGGTCGGCGACCCGTTCGGCGTCGGTCGCTGCGAAGGAAAGCTCGAACCCGTCCTCGCCGGTATAGCCGGTGCGGCTGACCCAGGCCGCGGTCCCGGCGATCTCGAACCGGCCACCTCTCATGAAGGTGAGCGCCGACAGCGGCCACTGGCCGGTCGCGTGCCGCTCGAGCACCGCGAAAGCCGCGGGGCCCTGGAGCGCGAGCAGCGCGCGATCCTCGAGGAGTTCCAGCGTGACCCCGCCCGGCAAGCGCTCGCGCATCCAGTCCACATCGCCGCGCTTGGTGGCGCCGTTGACGACGAGGTAGAACCCCTGCCGCCAGCGCGAAACGATCAGGTCGTCGATGATCCCGCCGTTGTCGTCGAGCAGCAGCGAATAGCGCAGCGCCCCGTGCTCGAGCGTGGCGAGGTCGATCGGGAGCAACGCTTCGAGCGCGGCCTCGGCGCCCTCGCCGGAGACGAAGAGCTGCCCCATGTGCGAGACGTCGAACAGAGCTGCACGAGAGCGGGTCCATTCGTGCTCGGCGACGATGCCCTCGAACTGTACGGGCATCGCATAGCCGGCGAACGGCACCATGCGCCCGCCGCGGGCGCGGTGCCAGGCGTCGAGCGGCAACAGCTGGAGATCCTCGTCGCTCATCGCGGCATTCCCCGACATGGCCGGCGATGCCCGCGGCGGACATCTTCACCGGCGCCCCCTCTGTCGGGAAACCTGAGAGCTTGGCGAACGATCCGCGGGATCGCGCGCTTACCCCTTCGGTGGGACGACGATACCGCCGCCCGCTTTCCAGAGCGTTCACCCCGCCGCGGTCCTTTACGCCTGAGAGATTCCGGGGCGGTTGCTCCTTCGGCGATCCGGTCGGTGCCGGATCCTCTCCCACGGCAGGGGCCGGAGCCTCGCGACTCCGCTGAACGAATCGATCATGGCCCAACAACGATCTTTCGCCAAGTGCTTGCCAATCGACGCCGGCGCGGCGACACGTTCGCCCCGATGTCCAGGCTCGTCCTACGCTGGTTCACGGTCCTCCTCGCTTTCGCGCTGTCCGCGCCGGCAGCGGCGCACCCGGTGCCGTTCAGCTATCTCGACCTCGAAGTGAGCGATGGCGCGGTCGACGGCCGGATTCGCGTACATCTGACCGACATCGCCCCCGTTCTCGGGCTGGCGGATCCCCAGGCCCTGCTAGACCCTGTCGTGCGCGAAGCGCAGCGGACGCGGATCGAGCGCTACCTCGCGTCGCGCATCGCCTTCGAGCGGAACGGGTTCGCGCGAGCCGAGTGGGGCGCGATGACGGTGGTCGACGCGAACGAGGCCATCGAGCTCGAATTCCGCATTCCCGGCGAGCCCGAGGGCGCGCTGTCGATCGATACCAACCTGTTCCCGGCCGACCCCGACCACCAGACCTTCATCAACATCTACGAGGACGGCGACCTGCGCCAGCAGTTCATCCTCTCGGCGACGAGCGATCCGGTGACCTACTACCGCGGCACGACCGCCGGCGCGCTCGCGGTGATGGGCACGTTCATCCCTTCCGGAATCCATCACATCGCCATCGGGCCCGACCACGTGCTGTTCCTGATCGGCCTGCTGCTGCTCGGCGGATCGCTGCGCCGGCTGGTCGCGATCGTGACCGCGTTCACCATCGGCCACTCGATCACTCTGAGCCTTGCCGCCCTGAACATTCTCAACCCACCGGGGTGGCTGGTGGAGCCCGCCATTGCCATCAGCATCGTCGTGGTCGGGACCGACAACCTGCTGCAACGCAAGGAACAAGGCCGCGATCTGCGCGCCTGGGTCGCCGGCGCGTTCGGCCTCGTGCACGGTTTCGGTTTCGCCAGCGTGCTGCGCGAATTCGGACTTCCTCAAGAAGCGCTTGGTTGGTCGCTGTTTTCGTTTAATGTCGGCGTCGAACTGGGACAGCTCGCGATCGTCCTCGTCGTCGCCTCGCTGCTGGCGCTCGTGCGCCGCCGCTGGCCGAGGACGGAACCGGCGATCGTGGTCGGCGGATCGGCCGTGGTGATCGCGGCGGGCGCCTACTGGTTCGTCGAGAGGGTGTTCTTCGGAGGGTGATAATGAAGCGGATCGCAATCCTGGCAACGATCGCCGCAGGCGGCCTTGCCGCCGCGGGCCTCTATGCGCAGGGCCTGCCGGGAATCGGCGAGACGGAGAAGGTCTCCGAGAACGTCTACAAGATCTTCGGCGCCGGTGGGAACACCACCGCCTTCGTGCGCAGCGATGGCGTGGTGCTGGTCGACACCAAGCTCGGCAACAACGGTGCGGCGATCCTCGCCAAGGTGCGCGAGTTCACCGACAAGCCGGTGACGATGATCATCAACACCCACTCGCACCCCGACCACCTCGGAAGCAACGACGAGATCGACACCGCGCTCGACGGGAAGGTCCAGGTCGTGGTCCAGGCGAATACCGCGGCGCGGATGGCAGCGATGCCGAACAACTCGAAGGTCAGCCAGAGCTTCGACGACCGGCTCACGCTCGGCAGCGGCCGCGACCAGATCGACCTCTATTATTTCGGCGCCGCGCATACCGACGGCGATGCCTTCGTCGTGTTCCCGCAGGAGAAGGTCCTGCTGATGGGGGACGTGATGGCGTGGGACATGGGCCCGCTGATCGACCCCGGCTCGGGCGGCAGCATGGTCGCCACGCCGGAGACCGTCGGCGGCCTCGTGCGCACGCTGACCGGGATCGACAAGGTGGTCGAGGGCCATGGGCACGTGAATACCTGGGCGGGCCTCGAGCGGTACCTCGCCTATACCCAGAAGATTGTCGAGGTTGCGAAGCGGGCCGTCGCGGAGGACCTCGATTACCAGCAGGCCTACGACAAGTATTTCGCCAACGATCCGGCGATGGCTCCCTATACCGACGAGGCGCTCAAGCCGGGCCTCGAGTACGGCAGCTCGCCGAAGACGCGCTCGCTCAACAACATCTTCGTCGCGATGCGCGAGCTCAAGGGCGAGCCGGCAGTGCTGATCATGGGTGCGCCGCCGCCTCCGGGCGAAGAGCCGCGGCCGTTCGGCCCGCCCGCGGGCGGGCCTCCCCCGGGAGCGCGTCCGCCCGGGGGCGGCCGCTGAGCCAAGCCCCTTCCCCTGCGATGGGGAAGGGCCCTCGCCTAACGCAGCGTCACCACCCGCCCCGCCAGTCGGTCGACCTCTCCGCGGTCGTGGCTGACCAGCAGGATCGGGATCGCCAGCTCGTCGCGAATCCGCTCGACGAGGGTCATCAGCGCTTCAGCGCGCTCGGCGTCGAGCGAGGCGAACGGCTCGTCGAGCAGCAGGAAGCGCGGCGCCGAGAGCAGCGCCCGGCCGATCGCCACCCGGCGGGTCTCGCCGCCCGACAGGGTTGCGGGCCAGCGGCCGAGCAGGTGGCCGATGCCGAGGAACTCGACCACGTCGGCGTGGCCGATCCAGCGCCGGCCAGACTGCGCGAGACGCTCGCCGTAGCGCAGGTTCGCGTCGACCCGGAGATGCGGGAACAGCCGCGCGTCCTGGAACACGTAGCCGGCGCCGCGACGCTCGGGCGCGAGGTCGAGGCCGAGACCGGTGTCGAACAGGGCCTCGCCCGCGACGGCGATGCGCCCGCGCTGCGGGCGCGCCAGGCCGGCGATGCAGTTGAGCACCGTGGTCTTGCCGACGCCGGATGGCCCGACCAGCGCCGTCAGCCGCTCTTCGGAGACGAAGGCGAGGTTGATCGCCCGCTCGCCAACACGGTGCTGGATCGAGACTTCAAAGGACATGCGCGCGCCTCCCGCCGGCGCGGCGTACGAGCAGCTCGGAGATCACCAGCGCGCCGATCGACAGCACGATCGAGATCACCGAGAGCCGCGCGACCTGGGCCTCGGCGCCGGGCAGCTGCAGCCCGCTGTAGATCGCCAGCGGCAGCGTGCGGGTCTCGCCGGCGATGTTCGAAGCGAACGTGATCGTCGCCCCGAACTCGCCGAGCGAGCGCGCGAAGCCGAGCATCGCACCCGCGGCGATGCCCGGCAGGCTGAGCGGCAGCGTGATCGTGGCAAAAGCTCGCCAGGGCCGTGCCCCGAGCGTGCGCGCTGCCTCGACCAGCCGCCGGTCGACCGCCTCGATCGACAGGCGCATGGCGCGCACCATCAGCGGCAGGGCCATGACTGCGGCAGCGAGAGCGGCGCCGGTCCAGCGGAACACCAGCACGATGCCGAACTGCGCCTCGAGCCAGGCGCCGATCGGCCCGGTGCGTCCGAACAGGACCAGCAACAGCCAGCCCGTCACGACCGGCGGCACGACCAGCGGCAGGTGCACCAGCGCATCGAGCAGGATCGCGCCCGGGAAACGGCGCCGGGCGAGCAGCCAGGCGAGCGCGTAGGCGAGCGGCAGGGTCAGCGCGACAGCGAGCAGGCTGACGCGGAGCGAGAGCGCGACGACGCTCCACTCATCCGGCATGAGCCAGCCTGTCACTCGGCCATCCCGAACCCGTGGCGGGCGTAGATCTCCCGCGCCTCGGCGGAGCCGAGGAAGACGAGGAAGCTCTCGGCATCGGGATGCTCCGATGCGGCCAGAACGGCTGCGGGGTACCGGATCGGAGGGTGGCTGTCCTCGGGAAGGACCTCGACCACCTCGACGTCCCGCGAAGCCCGGGCGTCGGTCGCATAGACCACGCCGAGCGCCGCCTCGCCGCGCTCGACCAGCGCCAGCGCGGCGCGCACGTTCTCGGCCGGGACGACCTTGGGCAGGACCTCCTGCCACTGCCCGAGGCTTTCCAGCGCCGCCTTGGCGTAGCGGCCGGCCGGGACGGCTTGCGGATCGGCAAGCGCGAGCTTGCCGTCACCGAGATCGTCCAGCCCGCGCGTCGACGTGCCCTTCGGCCTGACCAGCACGAGGCGGTTGGTAAGCAGGTCGGTGCGCGTGCCTTCGCGGAGCAGGTCCTGCGCCTCGACCGCGTCCATCCACGCCTCGTCGGCCGACACGAACAGGTCGGCCGGCGCGCCCTGCTCGACCTGGCGGGCGAGCGCCGAGCTGGCCGCGAACGACAGCACCGGCATCGGGCGGCCCTTGCCGGCCCACACGCGGCCGGCCTCCTCGAGCGCCTCCTGCAGGCTCGACGCGGCGAGCACGGTCGGGCCACGTTCGGAGCGCCCGGCATCGCCGCACCCCGGCAGAGCCGCGAGCAGCAGCGCGGCCGCCAGCAGGCGCAGGGTCGCAGAGCGGCGGGTCGGCATGGCGAACCACTGTATACGTTAGGATATAACCGGTCCAGTCTGCCCGGGCAGGTTCTCAGGGTGCAGGGGTCGGCGCCGGCGAAGAGGCGGGCGGACGGTTCTCCCGGGCGCTCATGCGACTCGCGCGCATCGAGAACTGGGTCGGCTGGCGCACGGGTATGGTCAGCACGCAGCGCACCCCTTCGGGCCGGAAGTCGAGCTTGACCTCGTGCTTGAGCTCGTGGGCGACGATCCGCTCGATCAGGTCGGTGCCGAAACCCCGGCCGCGCACCGGAGCCACCGGCGGACCGCCGCTCTCCTGCCATTCGAGCCGCACGAGGCCTTCGGAAATCAGCTTCCAGTGCACGCTGACCTGCCCGCCGGGCTGGCTCAGCGCGCCGTACTTGGCGGCGTTGGTGGCAAGCTCATGGCTCGCCAGCCCGAGCGAGAGCGCGTCGTTCGGCGCGAGCTCGATCAGCGGCCCCTGGAGGTCGACCTGGTGGTCGCTGTCCTGCACGTAGGGCAACAGCTCGGCCTCGATCACCGAGCGGATCGGGGTGGTACCCCAGTCCGACTGGGTCAGCAGGTCGTGCGTCGCCGACAGCGCGCGGATGCGGCCATCGAGGCCGTCGGCGAACTCCGCGAGGCTGTTGGCCCTCCTGCGTGTCAGCGCGATGATCGAGAGCACGTTGGCGAGCGTGTTCTTCACCCGGTGGTTGAGCTCGCGCGTCAGCGAGTTGCGGATCGAGGCCTGCTCCTCGAACCAGCGAAGCGAGGCCTCGTCCTCGATCGCCTGCTGGGTCAGCATGCGCACGAGCAGCATCAGCAGGCCGGCGACGAGCAGCCCGAAGATGATCGTGATCATCGACAGCCCCGAAAGCTCGCCGCCGTCGAGCGCGGTGACCTCAAGCGTCCACGGTTCGGTGCCGATCGCGACGCGCTCGACCACGCGTTCGCCTGCCGCGCTGCCGCTTCCGGCCCGCGCGAGCAGGTTGCCGCGCCGGGCCGGCCCGTCGTAGAGCGCCACGTCGTAACCGTCTGCGCGCTCCAGCTCGAGCGCCGAGGCGAGGAAATCGGGCGCGCTGAACGGGCTGAAGATGTAGCCCTTGAGCCGGCGCCCCCCCGCCACCTGCTCGAACACCGGCATGAAGATGAAGAAGCCGAGCGATTCAGGGCCTCCCTGCTGCCGCAGCAGGACACGGCCGCTGGCGGTCGGGCGCGTCGTGCGTTCGGCCTCGATCATCGCGGCGCGGCGCACAGGCTCGGAGAACAGGTCGAACCCGAGCGCCAGCCGGTTCCGCTCGGTCTCGGGGTGCAGGAAGGTGACCGGTACCGCATAGGGCGCGCTCCCATCGGGCGGCGGATGCAGGGTGACACGGCCCGGCGCCTCGCGCGCCATCAGCGCGTTGAACTCGGCGACCTGGTCCGGATAGACGACCATCGCCCAGCCGATTCCCTCGGTTCCGCGATAGTCCGCATCGAGCCTCAGCTCGCTGACGAAGCGCCGGAACCGCGAAGCGCGGACCTCGTCGAGCGTCGCCAGCAAGGCCGCGCCGGCGCGCAGGTAGGCGCTGCTGGCGTCGGCGCGGCGCTCCAGCGCCGAGGCGATCGCCGCGGCGCGGGTGCGCAGCTGACCCGCTGCGCGGGCGTCCTCGCCGCGTTCGATCGCGAATACGCTGAGCACCGTGATCGCGGCGATGAGCAGGAAGATGGCGACGGGAATCGCCCGCGGGAAGCGGACCAGCCACCTCTTCGTCGTGCTGCGACCGCCCGGTCTCTGCTCCACCCTTTACTCCCGTCGAGCGTCCAGAAGCCGCCGCTGCACAGTTGCACAGGCGTCACACCTCTGCAATTTCGCTGCCCCCCTGCCTACATAGCGTAGTAGGGGGGAACCGGACGGCGAACCTTTCGTTCCACGATCGCGCCACAAATGCGCATCGCCGCTGCGGGAATGCAACGGAGATCGCACATGACGGGTGAGTTGGCGGAAACGAACAGGGGTGGGGCGGACTCATCGGGAATGGTTGGTGGTGACAGGAAGACGAAGCCCGTGAAGGGCAAGGCACACAGCAAGCCCAGGCGCGGGCCCGAATGGGCGTCCGGGTTGAAGCAACTCTACGATTCGGTCGTCGAGGAGCCGATACCGGATGCGTTCAAGGACCTGCTCTCCAAGCTCGACAACGAGAACCCATGACGACGAGCGAACGGGAGCTGCCCCGACGCAGTGCCGCCGACAAGCAGGCGTTCAAGCGTGAGCTCACCGAGGTCGTGCCGCACCTGCGCGCGTTCGCGCGCGGCCTGTGCGGCCGGCCCGACCTCGCCGACGATCTCGTGCAGGAAACCCTGCTCAAGGCCTGGGCGGCCCAGGACCGCTTCGAGCCCGGGACGAGCATGCGCGCCTGGACCTTCGTCATCCTCCGCAATGCGTACCTCACCGACATGCGGCGCAACCGGTTCCGCGGCGAATACGACGAGACCGCGGCCGAACGCATCCTGACCGCCCCGGCGGGGCAGGAGGAGCCGATCCACCTCAGCGACATGCACCGGGCGCTGCTGACGCTTCCGCCTGAGCGGCGCGAGGCGCTGCTGCTCGTGGGCGCGGGCGGGTTCTCCTACGAGGAGGCCGCGCAGATCTGCGGTTGCGCCGTCGGTACGATCAAGAGCCGCGTCGGACGCGCGCGCGCCGCACTGACGGCGATGATCGAGGAGGGCGCGATTCCGGAGCGCTCGATCGAAGACCCGGCCGCGCATCGCGCGATTCTCGAGGAGCTGGACGAGGTGGCCGCAGGTCGCGGCCAGACCACCCCGATCAAGTAGCGGCGCGTCGTGGGGGGAGACTCACGGTCATGAACGCCCGGCCCGAGCCCGACACGCCGGCGGCCACAGAACCGCGCGAGCGCCGGCGGACGCTGTCGTTCGCCGCCGAGGAATTGCGCCTGATCTCGGCGCTCGTCGTGCTGATGGCGATTGGCCTGTTCCTGGCACTGCCGTTCGTGCTGTCGATCGGCTCGGTCGTCTTCCTGCCGCTGGTGACCGCGATCATCCTGACGATCGTGCTGTCGCCGCTGGCGGACAAGCTGGCCCAGCTCGGGCTGCCGAACTTCCTCGCCTCGTTCCTCTCGCTCGCGCTGCTGCTGGCGGTCCTGGCGCTCGCGCTGAGTGCGGTGCTGCGCCCGGCGCTCACGCTGTTCGCCGACATCCCGGCAATGATCGACCAGATCGGCCAGCATTTCCGCGAGATGGAAGGCGCGATCGCGTGGTTCTCTCAGATCAACGAGAAGGTCGCCGACATCATCGGATCGAACGACGGCCAGCAGGTGGTGCTGGCCGGCCCGACGATGCTCGAGCAGCTAGCCTTCGCCACCCCGACCGTGTTGCTCGAGGTGCTGCTGACCTTCCTGATGGCGTTTTTCATGATCGAGGCGCGCGTGCGGATGCGCCGCCGGCTGCTGCTCGAACGGCAGCACTTCGGCGCAACGCTCAAGGCCGCGCGAGTCATGCGCGACGTGCAGGATCGGGTGGCCTCCTACATCTTCACCGTCGGCCTGATAAACCTCGCGGTCGGCGTCGTGGTGACGATCGGGGCATGGGTGCTCGGGATGGACTACCCGGTGATGTGGGGCGGGCTCGCCGCGCTGCTCAACTTCCTGCCGTACATCGGCCCGCTGGCGATGATTGCGCTGCTGACGCTGTTCGGGCTCGGCACGGCCGAGGCCCCGCTCGTCGGGCTGGTTCCCGCCGCCGCCTATCTCGGCCTGCACGCGGTCGAATCGAACCTCGTCACCCCGGCGATTCTCGGCGCGCGGTTCACCATGAACCCGGTGCTGATCCTGTTTGCGCTCAGCTACTTCAGCTGGATCTGGGGCGTCACGGGCGCATTGCTGTCGGTACCGCTGCTGCTGACGATCACCGCGCTGATCGACCACCTCGGGCGGCCGAACGTGATCGGCTTCATCTTCGGCGAGCCGCTGTTCCCGACCAACGTGTTCGACATGGCCGAGGACACCTGAGCGCCCTCACTCGTGGCGCAGCGCCTCGATCGGGTCGAGCCTGGAGGCCCGCCGCGCGGGGAAGTAGCCGAACACGATCCCGATCAGCGCCGAGATCACGAAGCTGAGCACGTTGATGAACGGGTCGAACAGGAACGGCAGGTCGATCGCGCTGGTCAGGGCGATCGAGATGCCGAGCGCGAGCAGGATGCCGACGAGGCCGCCGAAACAGCACAGCACGACGGCCTCGGTAAGGAACTGCAGCTGCACCTCGCGCGCGAGCGCGCCGATCGCCAGACGGATGCCGATCTCACGCGTGCGCTCTGTCACCGAGACGAGCATGATGTTCATGATCCCGACCCCGCCGACGATCAGGCTGATCGCCGCGATCAGCGCGACCACGCCGGTCATCGTGCCGACCGTGGCGGCGACGGTCTCGTTGATCTGCGCGGTGTCGACGATGTCGAAGTCGTTGGCCTGACCTTCGAGCAGCACGCGGCGCTCGCGCATCAGGTCGACCAGTGCACGGGTCATGGCCGCGCTCGAGTACGAGGAATCGTAGGCGACGACCATGTAGCCGATGTTGTCGTTGCCCATGAAGCGGCGCTGGACGTTGTTGAGGGGCATGAAGATCGCGTTGTCGTCGTCGCCGCCGCCGCCGACCGTGCCGCGCGAGGCGAAGACGCCGATCACCTGGCAGGCGACGTTGTCGAGCCGCATTCGTTCGCCGACCGGGCTCTGATTCGGCGGGAAGATCTCCTCGCGAACCGTCGGGCCGATGATGCAGACATTGGCGCCCGCCGATTCCTCGGCCGGAGTGAAGCGGCGGCCTTCCTCCATCTTGATGCCGCGTGCGTCCATGAACTCGTTGCTGACGCCCTCGACCTTGCTGCGCCAGTCCTGCCCGTTGTGGAACGCAACCACGTTGCGTTCGACCTGGCCGGCGACGAAATTGACTCCGGCGATCTGCTCGCGCACCGCCTCGACGTCGCGTTCGTCGAACGGGCGGAACTGCCCGCGGTCGGTCTGGATCGGGAAGACGAAGAACACGTTCGAGCCGAGCGAGCTGATCTGCCGCTCGATGTCGGCGGTGACGCCCTTGCCGAGCGTGACCATCGTGATCACCGCGGCGACGCCGATGATGATGCCGAGCGTGGTGAGGAAGCTGCGCAGGATGTGGCGCCTGATCTCGCGGAAGGCCAGCAGCAGCGTCGTGCCGAACATCAGTGCGCTCCTGCCGCGGCGCCGCCGAGCGGCGCGCCCGACCGGTGGCCGCGCTCGATACGTTCGACGAGCCCGTCCTTGAAGTAGACGATCGTCTTGGCGAATTCCGCCATCTCGGGCTCGTGGGTGACCATCAGGATCGTGATCCCGGTGGCGTTGAGTTCGACGAGGAACTCCATGATCTCGCGCGAGCGCTCGGAATCGAGGTTGCCGGTCGGCTCGTCGGCGAGCAGCACCTCGGGGTCGGTCACGAGCGCCCGGGCGATGGCGACGCGCTGCTGCTGGCCGCCCGACAGCTCGGCCGGCGTGTGCTCGGCCCACGGCACGAGCCCGACGCGGTCGAGCGCCCGCAGCGCCGCCTCGCGGCGCTCCGCCTTGCCGATTCCGCGATAGAGCAGCGGCAGCTCGACGTTCTCGACCGCGCTCGTGCGGGCGAGCAGGTTGAACCCCTGGAACACGAAGCCGAGATACCGGCGCCTCAGCAAAGAGCGCTGATCCCGGGTCAGCGACTGAACTTCGGTGCCGAGGAAGCGGAATATGCCCGAGGTCGGCACGTCGAGACAGCCAAGGATGTTCATCGTGGTCGACTTGCCCGAGCCCGATGGCCCCATGACCGCGACAAAATCGCCGCGCTCGATCGCGAGGTCGACCCCCTTCAGCGCCTGGAACGCGGCGGCTCCCTGGCCGAAGGTCTTGGTGATCCCCTCGAGCTCGATGATCGGCTCACCCGCCACTACTTTGCGGCCTTCTCCGAAGTGACCACCTTCATCCCCGGCTTGAGCTCGCTGGACGTGACCACCGTGCGGCGGCCGTCGCTGAGGCCGGTGACGACCTCGATCGGCTCGAGCGTGCCGTCGTCCTTGAGCACATGGACCGTCTGGCGGCTGCCCCGCCCGATCGTCGCACGGACCTCCTCGCGCTCGAGGCCGAAGTCGTCGCCGCCGAGCTGGACGCCGCCGGCTTGCTCCTCGGTCGCAGGCTCGAACCGCAGTGCGCCGTTGGGCACGATCAGGCCGCGCCCGGTGCTGTCGGTGGCGATGTTGGCCGTCGCCGTCATCCCGGGCCGGAGCAGGCCGTCGGGATTGGCAACCGTCAGCCGCGCCTCATAGGCGATCACGGCGTTGCCCTGCTGTCCCGCCTGCTGCTGCTGAGTCGAAGTCGCGGTGTTGTTCGAGGCGAGCGCGATCCGCTCGACCGTCGCCGGGAATCGGCGGCCCGGATAGGCGTCGACCGTGAAGGTCGCCTTCTGTCCCGCCTTCACCTGGCCGACGTCGGCCTCGTCGATTGCGACCCTCAGCTGCATCAGCGACAGGTCCTCGGCGATGACGAACAGCGTCGGGGTGTTGAAGCTCGCCGCCACGGTCTGCCCGGGCTCTACCTGCCTCGCGAGCACGACGCCCGAGACGGGCGAGCGGATCACCGCGCGATCGCGGTTGGTGATCGCCGACGACAGCTGCGCCTGCGCCGCGACGACTGCGGCCTGCGCCGAGTTCAGCGCGGCCCGCCCGCGGGCGACGTTGGCCTCGGCCGCCTCGAGTTCGGTCTGCGACGGGACCTTGCCGTCGGACAGGCGATAAACCTCCTGCAGCCGGGCGAGCTGCGCCGAATCCACATCGAGCGTCGCCCGCGCCTGGGCGACCTGCGCGCGGGCGGAATCGAGATTGGCGCGCGCCTGCCGGATCTGGTCCTCGATCACGTCGGTGTTGATCTGGGCGAGCACCTGGCCGCGGGCGACCCGGTCGTTGACGTCGACAAGCACGCGGTCGATGCGTCCCGAGACTTCCGAGCCGACGTCGACCTGGTTGGTCGGCCTCAGGTTACCCGTCGCCGTCACTTCGACGTCGAGCGAGCCCATGGTCACTTCCTCAGTGATGTACTCGGGCCCATCACCGCCGCCGCGCGTAGCGAAGTACAGCCCGACCAGCAGGACGAGCAGCCCCGGGATCCAGTACTTGGCCCACCGCCGCCAGCGCGGGCGCTCCTCTATGCCGAGGAACTCGTCGAGCGACTGCGGCCGCGCGTCGGCAGCGGTCTGGGTGGAGCTGTCGTTCATGAGCGATTCCTGTCACTGGCGGGCAGCGGATAGTCGTGTGGCGCCCAGCCCCCGCCGAGGGCCTGGGTCAGGCGGACGAAGGCGCTGGCCCGCTCGGCCTGCGCGGCGACCACGGCGTTGCGTGCCTGCAGCAGCGCGTTCTCCGAGGTCAGCAGGTTGCGAAAGTCGGTCAGACCGGCCTGGTACTGGCTGCGGGCGAGCAGCGCCGAATTGTTGGCCGCGTCGAGAGCCTCGTTCTGGATTGTCACGCGCTCGGCCGACTTTTCGAGATCGACGGCCGCCGTCTCAACCTCCTCCAGTGCTCCGAGGACCGACAGCTGCCAGGCCGCGAGTGCGCCCTGGGCTGCGGCTTCGGCGCTGTCGACGCGCGCCTGCGTGCGCCCTCCGTCGAAGATCAGCTGGCTGACCGAACCGAACAGCGAGCCGGTGACGATGTCGAACAGGTTGCCGAACCCGGTGCCCGGGAAACCGATCATGCCGCCGAGCTGGACCAGCGGCAGGAGCTGCGCCTGCGCCCCTCTGACCCGCGCGGCGGCGGCAAGCAGCGCGGCCTCGGCGGCGCGCACATCGGGCCGGCGGCGCAGCACTTCGCCCGGCGCCTCGAAGCCCGCGAGCGGAGGCGGCACCGGCACTGCCTCGGCCGAGTCGACGAGCAGCGCGTGGACGCGGCCAGGCGGTTCGCCGATCAGGGTCGAGATGGCATTGGTGGTGGCGACCAGGTTGGCCTCGAGCTGGGGAATCGTCGCTGCCGTCGCCGCGCGCTGGGTGCGCGCCTGCTCGACGTCGAGGCTCGATACGAGCCCGGCCTGGACGCGCCAGCGCGCGATCTGCAGGTTCTCGTCCTGGTAGGCGAGCGTGTCGCGGGCAATGGCGAGCTGCAGCGCCGTGGCGCGAGCCGAAATCGTCGCCAGCGCGACCTGCCCGGTGACCAGCCGCTGGAGGTCGGCCAGCGAATAGCCCGCAGTGGCGAGATCCGCCTCCGAAGCCGCGACTTCCGAGCCGATGCGGCCGAACAGGTCGATCTCCCAGCTCGCATCGGCGCCGAGGTTGAGCTGCGTGTCGTCAGTCGCGAAGTCGCCGAACTCGCGGGTGGCGCGGCCGCTGGCCGAAAGCTGCGGGAACCAGCCGGCCCGCGCGCCGGCGAGTTGCGCCCGCGCCTGTTCCAGCCGGGCGGCGCTCTGCGCCAGGTCGAGGTTGTTGGCGACCGCCGTCTCGACGAACTCGGTCAGCAGCGGATCGTCGAGCAGACGCCAGTAGCTGGCGAGATCGAGCGACCGCTCGCTCGCCTGCGCAATCTGCCATTGCTGGGGGATCTCGAGATGGGAATCGGGTAGAGCCACTCGCGGAGTGGCGCAACCCGCGAGCGCCGAGGCGACAAGCAGCAGCCCGGCGCAGGGCGCCATCGCCGGCTTCACGGGCCTGTGAAAGCGATTGGTCCCCTGCACCTCGTCCCCCGTCCCGCAGGGCCCTCCCGACTGGCGGCGAGGGCCCTTTCCTCCGCGTTCGGCGTATTATGTAGGTACTACACCTCGAGTGTCCAGTCCCCTCCTCGCGAGGGGCACAGTTTTGCGACACTTTTTCGCGGAGGACGGGTCGGGATTACTTGGCGAGGCTCAGGGCCGGGTACTTCCAGGCCGACCCGCGGGCGAGGTTCTCGGCCGCGAAATCCCAGTTGAGGCGCTCCTCGATCACGGCCTTGAGATAGGCCGGCCGCTGGTTCTGGTGGTCGAGGTAGTAGGCGTGCTCCCACACGTCGATCGTCAGCAGCGGATTGAAATCCTGGTCCGCCAGCGTGTCGCCGTCATGGGTCTCCTCGATCGACAGCTTGCCGCCCTTCTCGGCGAGCCAGACCCAGCCGCTCGCGAAATGGCCGGCGCCGCGATCGGCGAGCTGGTCCTTGAGCGCCTGGAGCGAGCCGAACGCCTCGTCGATCCTGGCCGCGAGGTCGCCCGACGGCTGAGCCGATTCCGGGGCCAGCGAATGCCAGTAGAACCCGTGGTTCCAGCTCTGCGCCGCGTTGTTGAACAGGCCCTGGTTGGTGCCGCGCGCGCGGGCGATCACGGTCTCGAGATCAGCGCCCTCGAGATCAGTCCCGGCGATCGCGGCGTTGGTCTTGTCGAGGTAGGCCTTGTGGTGCTTGCCGTGATGGAAGCTCAGCGTCTCGGCCGAGATCGCCGGGGCGAGGGCCGCGCTGTCGTAGGGCAAGGGAATGAGTTCAAAGGCCACGATGGAGCTCCTTCCTGAGGTTGGGGTTTGGCGCTTCGCGCCTACCTCGGCTCAACGCTCGGGCACAGGGCTGGTTGCGACAGGATTTCTCGCCTCGTCCGAAGCTGAGGTAGTCCGGTCGACTGTCGCGGTGACCGCGACGTCCATCGTCACGTTGCCGAGCGTGCGCATGATGTCGGGCAGCATCTCGACCGCTACCAGCAGCGCGAGCGGGGCGACCGGCACGCCCATCGCCAGTGCGATGGGGCCGATCGAGGTGACGAAGCTGATCGCGCCGGGCAGGCTGACCGAGGCGATCGTCGTCAGCAGCGCGACGGCGACGCCGGCCGCCATCGTCGTGGGAGTCAGTTCCACTCCCGTCAGCCTGGCGACGTAGATTGCCACGCCGAGGTTCATCACCGGGCCGGTGGCCCGGAACAGCGCCACCGCCAGCGGCAGCACGAAGTCGGCCGTGGTCTCGCGCACGCCGAGCAGGCGGCAGGACTGCAGCATCGCGGGCAGGCTCGCGAGCGAGCTCTGCGTCGAGATCGCCACCGCCTGCGCCGGCAGCATCGCCCGGGCGAAGCGGATCGGACCGTGACGGCCGCCGAGCACGGCGAGCGCGTAGCCCGCCACCAGCACCGCGAAACCCAAGCCCGCGACCAGCAGGACATAGTGCCCGAGCGCGGCGAAAGCCCCGCCCCGGCTGGCGAGCCCGACGCTGAGCGCGAGCGCGAAGACGCCGGCCGGCGCGAGCCACAGCACCCAGCCGATGATCGTCAGCATGGCGTTGCCGAGCGCTTCGAACAGCCGCAGCAGCAGCTGGCGCTGCGCTTCGGAAAGCCGCGTCGTGGCGACGCCGAGGGCGACAAAGAACACCACCAGCGGCAGCATCGCCGTCTCCGCCGCTGCGGCGATCACGTTGTCGGCAACCAGCGATTCGATGAACGCCCCGAGGCTCGGCACCGGCTGTGCAGCGGCATCCTCGGCAGCCAGCGCCGCGGCCGCCCGGCCGGGGATCGGGAACGCTTCGAGCAGTGCGGGCATCGCGAAGGCCGAGAACAGCGTTCCCGCGGCGAGAACGAGAAAGAACGTCACCAGCGTCCGCCGCGCGACGGGGCCGGCCCGGGCGGTCGCGATCATCTGCGCGATCCCCGTGACCAGCAGCGCCGCCACGAGCGGCACGATCGACATCTGCAGGCCACGCAGCCAGACCGAACCGATCGGGCCGGAAACCGCCGCCAGCACGCCGCTCGCATCGCTTTCGGACAGCGCCCAGCCGAGCGCGAGCCCCGCCAGGAGGGCGGCGAAAGTCCAGCCGGCGGGCAAGCGAATGTCCTTCACCGCACGTGACATTGCAGGCGCAACGCGTATTGGCAATTGCCGGACCAGCGAGGGATTGCATGGAACGCAAGTATTTCGGCACCGACGGTATTCGCGGCCGGGCCAACGGAGGATTGCTCGACGCGGCGATGGCGATGAAGGTCGGCCAGGCCGCAGGCCGCCACTTCCTGCGCGGCGACCACAAGCACCGCGTGGTGATCGGCAAGGACACCCGCCTCTCGGGCTACATGATGGAGACCGCGCTGGTTGCCGGGTTCACCAGCGTTGGCATGGACGTGATCATGACCGGCCCGCTGCCGACACCGGCGATCGCGCTGCTGACGCGCGAGATGCGCGCGGACCTCGGGGTGATGATTTCGGCCAGCCACAACCCCTACCACGACAACGGCATCAAGCTGTTCGGTCCCGACGGGTTCAAGCTCAGCGACGCCGACGAGGAGGCGATCGAGCGGCTGATGACCGGCGAGATCGAGCTGGCGAAGGATCGCGACGTCGGCCGCGCGCGGCGCATCGAGGACGCGCGCGGCCGCTACATCCATGCAATCAAGCAGTCGCTGCCGCACGACGTCCGCCTCGATTCACTCAAGGTCGTGGTCGATTGCGCGCACGGCGCCGCCTACGAGGTCGCGCCGACGGCGATCTGGGAGCTCGGCGCGAAGGTCATTGCCGTCGGCGTCGCTCCGAACGGGGTCAACATCAACGACGGGGTCGGTTCGACCTCGCTCGACGCGATCCGCGCGAAGGTGATCGAGGAAGGAGCCGACATCGGTATAGCGCTCGACGGCGACGCCGACCGCCTGATCGTCATCGACGAGAAGGGCGAGGTCGTCGACGGCGACCAGATCATGGCGCTGATCGCGGTTCGCATGCTTGGAATGGGTGAGCTGAAGGGCGGTGGGATCGTCGCCACAGTGATGTCGAACCTCGGCCTCGAACGGTTTCTCAACGAGTCGGGACTGGGCCTCGTTCGGACCAAGGTCGGCGACCGCTACGTCCTCGAAGCGATGCGCGCCGGCGGCTACAACGTGGGCGGCGAGCAGTCGGGCCACATGATCCTGCTCGACCACGCGACCACCGGCGACGGTTGCATCGCCGCGCTGCAGGTGCTCGCCACGCTGGCTCGCTCGGGCAAGCGCGCGAGCGAGGTGCTCCACCTGTTCGATCCCGTGCCTCAACTGCTGAAGAACGTCGTCTATTCCGGCGGCAATCCGCTGGCCGACCCTCAAGTCAAGGCAGCGATCGCCGATGGCGAAGCCGAGTTAACGGGTCGCGGCCGTCTGGTCATTCGCAAGTCGGGCACCGAGCCCAAGATTCGCGTCATGGCCGAAGGCGACGACGCGGTGCAGATCGAACGGATCGTCGACCAGATCTGCGACGCCGTGAGGGCTGCGGCATGAGCCTCGAGATGCGGCCCGACTGCGAACGCTGCGGCAAGGACCTGCCCGCCGAGGCGCAAGGCGCGTTCATCTGCAGCTTCGAATGTACCTTCTGCGACCCGTGCACCGAGGCGCTCGGCCACCGCTGCCCGAACTGCGGCGGCGAGCTGGCGCCGCGCCCGACGCGCGCGGCGCACCTGCATGCAAAGCACCCGCCCTCCACCGAGCGGCGCTACCGGCCGTGACGGCGCCCCCGCGCGTCCTTGCCATCGCCGGGTCGGACAGCTCGGGTGGTGCGGGGATCCAGGCCGACATCAAGACCGTCACCATGCTCGGCGGCTACGCGATGACGGCGATCACCGCGATCACCGCGCAGAATACGCTGGGCGTGACCGCGGTCGAGGCGCTGTCGCCAGAGCTGGTCGCGGCGCAGATCGATGCCTGCCTGTCGGACATCGGCGCCGACGCGGTGAAGATCGGCATGCTCGGCTCGCCCGAGGTCGCCCATGCCGTGGCTGACCGGCTCGAGGCGGCGGGCCGCCTGCCGGTGGTGTTCGATCCGGTGATGGTCGCGACCAGCGGTGCCGTGCTGGCGGACGAGGCAACCGTCTCGGCGTTCGGCCGGCTGATGGCGCTGGCCGCGCTGACCACGCCGAACCTGCCGGAACTCGAGGCACTCGGCGGACGCGAGGCGATGAGCGCGCGTAGCGTCGCCTACCTCGCCAAGGGCGGCGATGCCGAAGGACCCGAAGTCGTCGACGCGTTGGTCCGCCCGGGCTTGCCCGACCGCGTCTGGCGCTCACCCAGGATCGAGACGCGCCATGCGCACGGCACCGGCTGCACGCTGTCGAGCGCGATCGCCACGCTGCTCGGCCGCGGCCTGCCGCTGGAAGAGGCGATCGACGAGGCCCGCGAGTTCGTACGCAGGGCGCTGCTCGCCGCGCCGGGCTTCGGCGCCGGGCACGGCCCGATGGGGCATCACGCCGTCCGCTAGCTCAGCGCAGCCCCTCGTCGATCTTGTAGAAGTCGGCGATGCACTTCCACGCGTCCTCGGCGGTCTCGCACCAGCTGATCAGCTCGAGGTCGCGCGGCGAGATCACCCCTTCGCGGGCGAGCGCGCCGAAGTCGATCACCCGTGTCCAGAACTCCTTGCCGAACAGCAGGAGCGGGATCGGTTTCATCTTGCCGGTCTGGATCAGCGTCAGCGTCTCGAACATCTCGTCGAAGGTGCCGAAGCCGCCCGGGAACACCGCCACTGCCCGTGCGCGGATCAGGAAGTGCATCTTCCTGAGCGCGAAGTAGTGGAACTGGAACGAGAGGTAGGGCGTCACGTAGGGGTTCGGCGCCTGCTCGTGCGGCAGGACGATGTTGAGCCCGATCGACTCGGCCCCGGCATCGCTTGCCCCGCGGTTGGCGGCTTCCATGATCGACGGACCGCCGCCAGAGCAGACGACGAACTGCCGCTTGCCGTTCTCGATGATGGACTTCTCGCTGACCAGCCGCGCGAGCTTGTAGGCCTCGGCGTAGTACTTGGCCTTCTCGGCCAGCCGCTCGACAACCAGCCGCTCCTCGACCGGCAGATCCTTCGCCCCTTCGAGCGCCGTCTTGACGGCCTCCGGCGGCGGAATCCGCGCCGAGCCGTAGATCACCAGCGTCGAGCCGACCCGCGCCTCGTCGAGCAGCATCGACGGCTTGAGCAGCTCGAGCTGGAAGCGCACGGGGCGCAGCTCGTCGCGCAGCAGGAAGTCGGTATCGCGGAACGCCAGGCGATAGGCAGGATGGCGCGTCTGCGGGGTGTCGGTCGGCGAAGTCTCGGCAAAGCCCGCCTCCTGCTCCGCGCGATAGAACTTGCGGTCCTCGAGGTCGCGCTCGGCGTCGTTGGGCTGGTCTGCTTCGCTCACGCGTTTCTCCCGGTCATCGCCGCCACCTAGGACGCTGCGATACGGATGGAAAGCGCAGGATCAGAGAGGTGGATGCCCCGCGAGGATTCGAACCTCGATTGACGGAGTCAGAGTCCGGAGTCTTACCATTAGACGACGGGGCAATGCGAGGCGGCGCATCTAGTTAGGCGGGGCCGCCTCGTCAAGCCGCTGCGGTGCCCCCGCAGAGCGATCCGCTTGCTCCCACCCCATGCATTCGCTAGCCTGACCCCAGGTTCCGCCTCCGGGCGGTTGATGACGATACGAAAGACGTGACCAATGGCGGATTTCAATCCGCCGGAGAAGCGGCGGAGCGCCGCGGGGTCAGACAGCGGCGGTCCGGCCGTCCAGCCCCGCCATTCAGGCTCCGGCACCCCCGGCGACAGGCAGGAAGGCAACGGCGCCATCATCGCCGAGCGCGACCTGCGACGGCGCCCGTTCGACCCACCCCGACCTAGCCCGCGCCAGGCCTACGCCGCGATCGATCTCGGCACCAACAACTGCCGCCTGCTGATCGCCCGCCCGGCGCAACAGAACTTCGTGGTCATCGACGCGTTCAGCCGCGTGGTGCGGCTCGGCGAGGGGCTGGCCCGGACCGGAAGGCTCAGCGAGGAAGCGATGGACCGGGCGCTCGCCGCGCTTCACGTCTGCGCCGACAAGCTGCGCCGACGCAACGTGCGGCTTGCGCGTTCGGTCGCGACCGAGGCGTGCCGGCGGGCGAGCAACGGCGCGGCCTTCATCGAGCGCGTGCGGCAGGAGACCGGCATCCGGCTCGACGTGATCTCGGCGCAGGAGGAAGCGCGGCTGGCGGTGCTCGGCTGCCACATCCTGCTCGAAGACGGCATCGGTCCGGCGGTGATCTTCGATATCGGCGGCGGCTCGACCGAGCTGGTGCTGATCGAGCCGGGCGCGCCGGTGCCACGCATCCTCGACTGGCAGAGCGTGCCCTGGGGCGTGGTCTCGCTCACCGAGACCGTCCGGGCCGAGCAACCCGGCGCCGACGAGGGCAACGCCGCCACGCGGGCGATGCGCTATGCGCGAATGCGCGAGCTCGTGGCCGAGAGCTTCGCGGCATTCGCCGTCCGGATCGCCGAGCACGCGACCCCCGACCTGCGGCTTCTCGGGACCAGCGGCACCGTGACCACGCTCGCCAGCGTCCACCTCGAGTTGCCGCAGTACGACCGCCGCGCGGTCGACGGCCTGATCGTGCCGTCGGCCTCGATGCGCGAAATCGCCACGCGCCTGTCGACGATGTCGCCTGCCGAGCGCAGCGCGCTGCCGTGCATCGGCAACGAGCGCGCCGACCTCGTCGTCGCCGGCTGCGCGATCCTCGAGGCGATCCTCGACATCTGGCCCGCGCAGCGACTCGGGGTCGCCGACCGCGGCATTCGGGAGGGCATACTGCGCAGCCTGATGGCGGCCGATGCCGAGGGATACCAGGCGCAGGCCGCGCTTCGGAGGCTGAAGCAGGGAACGTGACGGCGAGTCCGCTCTCCTCGCCCGCCGGCGCCGGACTCGTCCCGCCGCAAAGGGCGGCCTGAATGGCACGCGGCCGCGCCGAGCCCGGCAAGCGCGTGCGGACCGCGCGCGGGCGCACCGCGTCCTCGACCCGCTGGCTCGAGCGGCAGCTCAACGATCCCTACGTGCGTCAGGCCAAGGCCGAGGGCTATCGCAGCCGCGCGGCCTACAAGCTGATCGAGCTCGACGAGCGCTTCGGGCTGCTCAAGGGCGTCCGCCGCGTGGTCGACCTCGGGGTTGCGCCCGGCGGCTGGAGCCAGGTCGTGCGCAAGCGCGCGCCGAGGGCAACGATCGTCGGCATCGACCTGCTCGAGACCGAGCCGCTCGAAGGCGTCGTGCTGCTGCAGATGGACTTCATGGCCGACGAGGCGCCGGCCGCGCTCGAGGCGGCGCTCGACGGCCCGCCCGACCTCGTGCTGTCGGACATGGCGGCCAACACCGTCGGCCACAAGCAGACCGATCACCTGCGAACCATGGGCCTCGTCGAAGCGGCGGCGCAGTTCGCGATCGACACGCTGGCCGAGGGCGGCGCGTTCGTCGCCAAGGTGCTGGCCGGGGGCACCGATGCCGAGCTGCTCGCCCTGCTCAAGCGCCATTTCCGCAGCGTCAAGCACGCCAAGCCGCCGGCGAGCCGCAAGGGCTCGTCGGAGTGGTACGTCATCGCTCAGGGCTTCAAGGGGCGGGCCTGAGCCCGCCTGCCATTACTCGCTGGCAGTGGCAGCGTTGTCCGCGGCGGCAGGTTCCGCCGCAGCCTCGGCCCCGGCCTCCGCGGCCTCGCCCGCAGCGCCTTCGGCGTCCTCGGCCGACTCCTCCGCCGGCGGCGGGGGCAGCGGCGGACCGCCGCCGTTCTGCAGCATGTAGAGAATCACGTTGGCGCGATCCTCGGCGCTGCCGAGCCCGGCGAAGGTCATCTTGGTGCCGGCGGCGAACTGCTTGGGTGCCTTGAGCCAGGCATCCATGTTCTCGTAGGTCCACTCGCCGCCGTGGCCGGAGAGATCCGCCGAATAGGCGAAGCCCGCGGCGTGCTTGCCGATCGGCTTGCCGAGGATCCCGTAGAGATTCGGGCCGATGCCGTTCGCGCCGCCCTGCTCGATGGTATGGCACGCGGTGCACTTGGCGAAGACCGCCTGGCCCTTGGCCGGGTCGCCGGTCGCCAGCAGGGTCGCGAGCGCGGGCCCCTCTGCGGCCGCGCCTTCTTCGACCACGCCCTCGATCGGGAAGCCCATCGTGTGCGGCCGATGCGGCTTGTCGGCTTCGAAATACATGCCGCTGGCGATCGACAGGCCCAGCGCGACGATGCCCGCGCCCAAGGTCCAACCGGCGATGGTATTGAAGTTGTCGTTCATCGAGGGATTTTCTGCCAGGTCTTCGGGTTTGGCGAGCGCTCTAGTGTCGAGGGTGCGCGCGCGCAAGTCCGATAGTCACTTGTCCGCCGCGCATCGCCCCGTTACGCGGCAGCGCCCATGGACAGCTTTCCCGCCCCTGCGCTCGCGCTCGTCGAGGAAATGCGCGCCGCCGCCGCGGCCGATCCGTCGCGCGCGGTCGCCTTCCAGGGGGCGCCGGGAGCAAATTCGCACCGCGCGGCGCTCGAATGGTCGCCCGGCTGCCTGCCGCTGCCGTGCTTCGCGTTCGAGGATGCACTCGATGCGGTAACGTCGGGCGCGGCCGCAAGCGCGATCATCCCGATCGAGAATTCGCAGCACGGCCGGGTGGCCGACATCCATTTCCTGCTGCCCGACAGCGGCCTGTCGATCGTCGGCGAGCACTTCCTGCCGATCCACTACGCGATCATGGGCCTGACCGAAGGGCCGTTCAAGGTCGCCTACAGCCATCCCCAGGCGCTCGGCCAGACGCGGCGCTTCCTGCGCGAGCGCGGGATCGTCCCGCTTGCGTATGCGGACACGGCCGGCGCGGCCGCGCTGGTCAGGGAACAGGGCGAGCCCGACGCCTGCGCGATCGCCCCGGCGCTCGCCGCGGAGCTCTACGGCCTCAGGCTGGTCGAGGACGGCATCGAGGACGCGCCCGACAACACCACCCGCTTCGTCGCGCTGGCCCGTGACCCGCTCGATCCCGCCTCGCTCGCCGGCGTGCCCGCGATGACCACATTCGTGTTCGAAGTGAAGAACATCCCGGCGGCGCTGTACAAGGCGCTCGGGGGCTTCGCCACGAACGGCGTCAACATGACCAAGCTCGAGAGCTACCAGCAGGGCGCGAGCTTTTCCGCGACGATGTTCTACGCCGACATCGTCGGCGCGCCCGGCGACCCGGCGGTCGACCGCGCGCTCGAGGAACTGGCGTTCCACAGCAAGGAACTGCGCATGCTCGGCAGTTACCCGCAGGCACGGCCCCGCGGCTAGCGCCGCACTGGCTGCGCTGTCGGAACCATCGCCCGGCGAGCGGCATTTCCCAGCAAACCTGCACCCGGCGGCGCCGCCGCCCGGGCGGGCTGACAAGGAGAGCGAATGCCCCATCTTCCCACACGCCGCCTGAAGTGGCTGGGACTCGCCAGCGCGGCCGCGGCCGGCCTTGCCGCCTGCGCCACGGTGCCCGGCGCAAACGTGCCCGCCGGCGCGCCGATCACACCGGCCGAAGCGCAGCAGGGCGCCCAGTACCACGAGCAATTCATCGCCGAGTTCGGCGGGGCCTATAGCGGCCCGCAGGCTGCCTACGTCGAACAGGTCGGCCGCAATATCGCCGCACAGTCCGGGCTCGGAAGCCAGTCGTCGTTCGTCGTCACGCTGCTCAACAGCTCGGTCGACAACGCCTTCGCCGTCCCCGGCGGCTACGTCTACGTGACCCGCCAGCTCGTCGCGCTGATGAACAACGAGGCCGAGCTCGCCGGCGTGCTCGGTCACGAAGTCGGCCACGTCGCCGCCCGGCATTCGGCGCGCCGCCAGGAGACCGCGCAGCGCAACCAGATCCTCGGCGTGCTCGGCACGATTCTCTCGGGCGTGCTGCTCGGGAACAGCCAGCTCGGACAGCTCGGACAGCAGCTCGCCGCGACCGCGCCGCAGCTCGCGACGCTCAGCTATTCACGCGCGCAGGAGACCGAGGCCGACCAGCTTGGAATCAACTACCTCATCGGCGCGGGATACGATCCGCGGGCGATGGCGACGGTGCTCCAGAGCCTGGCGATGCAGAATGCGCTCGACGCGCAGCTGCAGGGCCGCGACGCGACGATTCCCGAATGGGCCTCGACCCACCCGGACCCCGCCGGGCGGGTTCAGAACGCGTTGCGGCTGGCCGGAAACGGCACCGGAGTGACCAACCGCGACACGTTCCTCACCCGCATCGATGGTCTGCTCTACGGCGACGATCCGCGGCAGGGCATGATCGAAGGTCACACCTTCATCCATCCCGACATGCGCCTGACGTTCACGGCGCCGGACGGCTTCTATCTCGTCAACGGCACCCGGGCCGTCTCGATCAACGGCCAGAGCGGCCGCGGACAGCTGACGACGGCCGCCTACAACGGCAATCTCGAAACTTACGTCAGGCAGGCGTTCCAGGCCATCGGCGGAGACCAGGCCCAGCTGGCTCCGCAGAGCCTGCAGCGGACGACGGTCAATGGCCTGCCGGCGGTCTATGGCACGGCACGCGCGACCACGAACAGCGGCAGCCTCGACGTGGTCGTGTTCGCCTACGAGCTGGCGAACAACCAGGCCGTCCACTTCGCGACGATTACCCCGGCCGGCGGGGCCTCGGTGTTCAATTCGATGTTCCAGTCGCTGCGCCGGATCAGCCAGGCCGAGGCCGCGCAGGTGGTTCCGCGGCGCATCGACGTCGTCACCGCCGGAGCCAGCGACACCGTGCAGTCGCTCGCCCGGCGAATGGCATACAACGACGCCCAGGTCGAACGCTTCCGCGCGCTCAACGGTCTCGGCTCGGGCGAGACGGTCGTCGCCGGGCAGAAGTACAAGATCGTCGTCCGCGGCACCTGAACCTGGCCGCGCGGAAGGCGGCGCGGCCGTCAGGACTTGTCGCCGTTCTCCGCCGTGGATGCCGGAGCCGCTTCGGGCGTCGCGGCCGGAGTCGGCGCCGGTGCCGGAGCGGGCGGCGGCGGGATCTGCGCGGCGGGCTTGTTGAGCTCCTCGTTGCCCTCGGCGAGGCCCTTCTTGAAGCTCGAGACGCCCTTGCCGAAGTCGCCCATCATCTCGCTGATCTTGCCGCGACCGAACAGCACGAGGATCACCAGCGCGACGATCACCCAGTGCCAGATGCTCATTCCACCCATTGTCGAGTCTCTCCGTTTCGCCCCCTTGGGTAGCACCGAACGCGCAGCGAGTGAAATGGCTCAGCCGAGGCTCCCCGGCCCGAACGCTTCGGGCAGCAGCTCTGACAGCCGCCACTCGCGGACCTCGGCCGGGCCGCAGCAGTAGATCAGCGGATCGGTCCCGCCGAGATCGGCAAGCTCGTGCAGCACCTGGCGACAGCGCCCGCATGGCGTGACCACGTCGCCGCCGCTCGCGGTCACCGCGACCTCGAGCAGCCCGCCGCGGCGGCCCTCGTTGAACGCCCTGGCCACCGCCACGGTCTCCGCGCACAGCGACAGCCCGTAGCTCGCGTTCTCGACGTTGCTGCCGGTGACGATCGACCCGTCGGCGAAACGCAGCGCCGCACCGACGCGGAACCCCGAGTGCGGCGCGTAGGCCTTGTCCTGTGCCGCGCGGGCGGCCGCGATCAGCTCGGCGCTCACGGCCGCAGCACCACCCAGCGCAGCGGTTCCTCGCTCGCCGCGGTGCGCAGGTTCGAGTTGGCGGTCCACAAGGTCCACGGCCTCCCGGCATAAGTGGGCTGGAACCAGTCGCGCTCCAGCCACAGGTTGCGCTCGATCCGCACGGCGATGTGATAGCGCTCCTCGAACGCCGGGGAAATCTTCAGGACCGCCGGCTTGCCGACATGACCCTCGACCTGGTTGAGAAACGTCGTCAGCTCGCTCTCGACCGCCACTTCGGCGATCGGATCGCCGCAGTCGGCGGCGAGCCGGTCGAGTGCGATCGCGGGCGGCAGCAGGGTCGCATCGCGCGGGACTATGGTCAGGAAATTCGCCGACTGTCGCTCGGCGGCGACGCACGGATCGTAGGCGTGGACGACGCCGAACGGGAGACTGGCCTTGCGCACCTTGCGCAGGTTGCTGGCGAAGACCGGGTCGCGCGCCGAGGCGCCGTCGCTCGCCTCGAGGTAGACGAACGCCGCGCCCACCGCCCCGAGCGCCTCGAAGTTGGTTTCCCCGTCGCGGGCGCCTATGATCACGCCCTGCTGCGGGAACTCGCTTCGCGGCGGGGTCCAGTGGCGGCCCTGCCACCACAGCCAGCCGCCGGCTCCGGCCAGGACCAGCGCCAGCAGCGCGACGATACGCGTGCGCCACGAAACTCCGCGCTTCCTGCCCATGATATCAGCGACCGCCCCTTGCTCCCCTAGATCCTGATATGGAGCACGCAGATCAGGGTGAAAAGCCGCCTCGCGGTGGCGAAGTCGGTTTCCACCTTGCCCTCGAGCGCCTCGAGCAGCTGCCGCGTGGCGCGGTCGTGGATCGCCCGGCGGGCCATGTCGAGCGTCTCGATCTCCTGCGCCGAAGCCTTGCGCAGCGCCTTGTAGTACGAATCGCAGATCGCGAAATATTCGCGAACCACGCGGCGGAAGCGCGCGAGGCCGAGGCCGAGGGTTTCCGCCTCGGCGTCCGCGGCATCGCGGATCAGCATCGCCAGTCGCCCGTCGGCGACCGACAGTTCGAGCGACCAGGGGCCGGTATGTCCGCGATCGGCGGCGCGCAGCGGCCTGAAGCGATTTTCGGCCTCGAGGTCGCGCATCGCCACCTCGCGTTCGCGCTCGACCGCCTGGTTGCGCCGAAACACGGTCGACTGGTCCAGCGTGACGCGAGCGATGCGGTCCGAAGCCATGGCCCGGCTTTCGCAGATGCGAGAGGCCGGGGGCAAGAAAATCCTCCCCCCGGCGAGCGGGACAGGGTCTTCCCCGCTATCCACAGCACCCTTTTGTCGCGCTGCACTTGCCCCCGGACTCGACCGCGCGCATCACGCGCACATGGCCGATCAAGACCTTCTCGACCGCCCCGCGGCGGATGCGCCCGCGGGCCGCGCGCTGCCGTCGAATCTCGAGGCGGAGGCGGCGTTCCTCGGCGCGGTGCTGATCGACAACCGGCTGCTCGAGGAACTCGCCGTGCCGCTCCGGCCCGAGCATTTCTTCGAACCGCTGCATGCGCGCATATTCGAGCGGGTGCTGACGCTGCTCGACAAGCAGATGGTCGTCACCCCGGTGACGCTAAAGCCCTATTTCGAGACCGACCCTGCGATGGCCGAGCTCGGCGGGACGCAGTACCTCGCGCGGCTTACCGCCGACGGCCAGGGGCTGCTCGCGCCGCGCGAGCTGGCGCAGCAGATCTACGACCTCGCGCTGCTGCGCGAGCTGGTCAGCGTCGGCCGCGACCTCGTCGAGCACGCGCTCGACACCTCCGAAGAAGTCGAGCCGATGCGGCAGATCGAGCAGGCCGAGGCGGCGCTGTTCCGCGTCGCCGAGGGCGCCGCCGGGAGCAGCGAGGCCGAGAGCTTCCGCGGCGCGACCGGCAAGGCGCTCGAGATGATCGAGACGGCGATCAACTCGGGCGGCCACGTCTCCGGCAAGACGACCGGGTTCGCCTCGCTCAACGACAAGTGCGGCGGGCTGCACAACTCGGACCTGATCATCCTCGCGGGGCGCCCGGGCATGGGCAAGACCTCGCTCGCGACCAACATCGCCTTCAACTGTGCCGACCGGCTGCTGCGCGACCGGCGCGACGGGATCGACAAGTCGGTCGGTGCGGCCGTCGCGTTCTTCAGCCTCGAGATGTCGAGCGACCAGCTGGCGACGCGCGTGCTCGCCGAGCAGGCCGGCATTCCGAGCGAGGCGCTGCGCATGGGCAAGATCAGCCGCGAGGACTTCCAGCAGCTGAGCTATGCGAGCCAGCGGCTCGCCGAGCTGCCGCTGTTCATCGACGATACTCCGGCGCTGACCATCTCGGCACTGCGCACGCGCGCGCGGCGCCTGAAGCGCAAGCACGACATCGGCCTGATCGTGGTCGACTACCTGCAGCTGCTGCAGGGCAGCCAGCGCAGCCAGGACAACCGCGTCAACGAGATCTCCGAGATCAGCCGCGGCCTGAAGACGCTGGCCAAGGAGCTCAACGTGCCGGTGATCGCGCTGTCGCAGCTCAGCCGCGCGGTCGAGCAGCGCGAGGACAAGCGGCCCATGCTCTCCGACCTGCGCGAGTCGGGCTCGATCGAGCAGGACGCCGACATGGTCTGGTTCGTGTTCCGCGAGGACTACTACGTCGCCGCGCGCGAGCCCAAGGTGCCGCACGGGGACGACGACGTGAAGGCGCACGAGGCGCACGCCGCCTGGCAGGCCGAAATGGAACGAGTCTACGGGCTCGCCGAGGTGATCATCGCCAAGCAGCGTCACGGTGCGACCGGCAAGGTGCGGCTGCGGTTCGAGCCCAAGATCACCAAGTTCAGCGACCTCGCGCCGGGGGACTATCCGGGCGGCGGGTACGACTGACCGAGGAGGCAGGGCCCCTCATCCGACGGTGACCCAGGGCCTGCTGGCGTAGACCCAAGTCGGGCGACTGGTGGAGCCTGGAGGAGGGATCGCGGCCAGAATGCCTGCGAGGACCATCGCGTCGACGAGCCCGACGTTCATGCCCTGCCCGCCGGCCGGCTGTGAACATGCGCCGCGTCGCCCATCAGCAGCACGGGGCTGTCGGAGTAGTTCAGGGCGAGACGGTGGTGAACGCGGAAGCGCGAGCTCCAGATCACCCGTTCGCCCCGTGTCGGCGCCGCGCGTGCAGCGCTACCTGACTCTCGGGAGCGGGCTGAGCGTGCAGGCTAAGGCCCGCAGGTCCATTCGCCTTCGATTCGCTGCGAGCCGGAAGGAGTCGAGATCTCCAGGCGTGCCGGCAGGGGCGGCGACTCGCCTTGTGCCAGC
This sequence comes from uncultured Sphingomonadales bacterium, assembly GCA_937898525.1. Classification (GTDB taxonomy): domain Bacteria; phylum Pseudomonadota; class Alphaproteobacteria; order Sphingomonadales; family Sphingomonadaceae; genus Croceibacterium_A. The sequence continues at coordinate 19,367 of CALCBC010000009.1, read as the reverse complement.
GGGGTTTCCGAGGTGACCACGACGCGCGCGACGAGGTCGCCGCTGGTGAAGCGCGCGCCGCGAACCAGGGCGTTGAAGCCGCCAGTTGCGTCGGCACGGAGCCGCAGCGTCGAGGGGCCGAGTCGCAGGACGCTCTCCGCACGCGCCGCGTCGAGCACGTCAGCCGAGGCCACGAGCAACGGCCCGTCGGCGCCGGGCTCGACGAACGCGCAGGACAGCTCTCCGGTGAGCCGCGCGGCTTCGACGTCCTCCCTCGTCAGCGCCTGCCGGTTCCCGACCGCGACGACGCCCGGCATGGCGGCAGGCTCCGCTTCGTCGGACGCGTTGTCGGAACAGCCGCCCAGCGCTGACACGGCGGCGGCAAGAAGGAGCGCGGTGCGCATCATCTCGAGTGAAACGGCGGCCGCGCCGTCGGTTCCCCCCGGCTAGCGGATCAGGTTGAATCGCCGGTTCACCGTGTAGTCGATCACCACGACCAGAAACAGCGCGAGCCGCCAGCGTACCCGGTTCCACCAGGTCGCCCGCTCGGCATGGACGGCCGGGGTGATCTCGCGCGCGGCCGGGAGCAGATCGTCCATGAACTGGCGCATGCGGCGCGCGAGATCGGCGTCCTCGATGTACAGCACGATCTCGAGGTTGATGTAGAGGCTGCGCGCATCGAAGTTGGCGCTGCCGAGATAGACCGCGTCGTCGAGCACGATCAGCTTGGTGTGCAGGCGGCAGGCCTCGAATTCCCAGATCCGCACCCCCGCTTCGAGCAGCCGGCCGTAGTAGGCGCGCGCCGCGCGGATCGTCACCGCGTGGTCGGACTTGGCCGGCAGCAGGATGCGCGTGCGCCCCTTGGCGGCGATCGCGCGGATGCGCCGCGCGAGGCGCCGCGAGGGCGAGAAGTAGGCCGTGATCAGGTCGAGCCGGTCGCCCTCGACCAGGTCCTGGCTGACGAGCCGCGCCCAGCTCGACAGGCGCAGGGTCGGCCCGCCGATCAGCAGGCGCACCGGGCCGGTGCCGCCGTCCCAGTCCCTGACCCGGCGGCGAATACCGCGAAACTGCGCCTTCGGATGCGTGACCCACTCCTCGAGCTGGTCGAACCAGGCCTCGATGCGGGCGACCACCGGACCCTCGACGGTGAAGCCGAGATCGGCCCAGCGCTCCTCGCCCGGTGCGGCGAAATAGGTGTTCTCGACGTTGAACCCGCCGAGCATCGCGATCCGCCCGTCGGCCACCACGAGCTTCTGGTGGTTGCGGATCAGGTAGCCGCGGGTCAGCCGGGGCAGGAAGCAGCAGAACCGGCCGCCGGCCTCGACCAGTCGCGTGAAGAACGTCTCGCCCGCCTCCGCGCCGAACCCGTCGACGACGACGCGCACGTCGACCCCGCGCGCCGCCGCCTCGACGAGCGCATCGCGCACGGCCTCGCCGGCCTCGTCGGTGGCGAAGATGTAGAAGGCGATCTTGAGCGAGCGCTCGGCCCCGGCGATCAGACCGAGCAGCGCGTCGAACCGCTCGCGCCCGCCCGGATAGAACGCCAGCGAGTGGCCTTGCGCCTCGACCGAGAACGGTGGCGGATCGGTGTAGTCCTCGCCCGGCACGTCGTTGTCGGCCATCCGCGCGTTGTAGCGTCTTCGCGCGGGCGGGAAACCTTGACTTGGCGGGCCCCCCCGCCTAAGTCGCCCGCTTTCCGAACAACCCGCATTTCCGGAGTGCCCCATGGCGCGCGTTACTGTCGAAGATTGCGTCGACAAGGTTCCCAACCGGTTCGACCTCGTCCTGCTCGCCGCGCAGCGTGCGCGGGAGATCTCGGGCGGTGCGGAGCTGACCGTCGATCGCGACCGCGACAAGAACCCGGTCGTCGCCCTGCGCGAGATCGCCGAGCAGACGGTCAAGCCGAAGCAGCTCTACGAGAGCCTGGTGCAGTCGCTGCAGCGCGTGCTGCCCGACGAAGAGGACGAGGCGGACGAGATCGCCTCGCTGAGCCAGTCGGCCGAGGCGATGCGCCTGTCGGCCGCCGCCCCCGCCCGCTCGACCTCGGTCGGCGGCGACTACGACGGCTGAGCCGGGGACTATCGTCCGAAGCCAAGGGGCCGCGCCGCGAGGTGCGGCCCTTTTGCCATGCGCCCGATACACCGCCGCGTGGAAGGGCTGGCTGGCGCGGCCTCGCCGCGATACGATGGCGTGGATGGTGAGGGCGTGAGCGACATTCCCGAAGCGATCGGCAGCCTGGCCGAAGGCGCGCTGCTCGGCCGCGCGGTCGAGCCGGCGCACGGTGGGGGAAAGGTCGACAAGGGACACACTCGCGAGTCGGCCTGCCTCAACTGCGGCACGGAGCTGATCGGGACGCATTGCCACGTCTGCGGGCAGAAAGCTCACGTCCACCGCACGCTCGGCGCGTTCCTCCACGACCTGCTGCACGGCGCGCTGCATTTCGAGGGCAAGATCTGGCACACGCTGCCGCTCCTGGTGCTCAGGCCCGGCGAGTTGACCCGACGCTATATCGAGGGTGAGCGGGCGCGATTCGTCTCGCCGATGGCCCTGTTCCTGTTCTCCGTGTTCCTGATGTTCGCAGTGTTCCAGGCGGCCGGGATCGGCGCACCGACCGATTTCGGCGACGGGGACATCGTCGCACAGGACCCAGGCGATTCCACCCTGGCGGAGCGCCAGCTCGAGGGACTGCGGCAGGCGCGGGCGGAGCTCGACGAGGGCAACCCCGCCGCGCCGATTCTCGACAGTCAGATCGAAGCGGCCGAGCGGCGCATCGCCGCTGCCGAAGCAGAAGCCCGCGGCGAGCCCGAGGTCCTAGCGCAAAGCGAGGGCGGCAGGGGCAAGCTCACCGCCCGGCGGACGGGCTGGGAGTTCCTCGATCACGGGATCGACAAGTGGCGCCAGAACCCGGGGCTCATGGCCTACAAGCTGCAGGCCAACAGCTACAAGTTCTCGTGGCTGCTGATCCCGCTGTCGGTGCCGTTCGTGTGGCTGATCTTCGCCTGGCGCCGGACGTTCGGCGCCTACGATCACGCGGTGTTCGTGACCTACTCGCTATGCTTCATGACGCTGCTGTTCGTGGCGCTGACGGTGCTCGGCATGCTGCCTATTTCGGGTGGCTGGCTGGCGCTTGCCTTCATGCTGGTTCCGCCGCTGCACATCTACAAGCAGCTGCGCGGCGCTTACGGCCTGTCGCGGTTGTCCGCGCTGTGGCGGACGATGGCGCTGCTGGTGTTCATCGTCATCGTCCTGACGCTGTTCCTCAACCTGCTGCTGCTGCTGGGCGCGCTCGGCTGAGCGAGCGCTTCAGGCGCCCTGCGGCGCTTCTCCGCCGAAGCGCCTGCCGGCCTTCGGCACCGCCGAGCCGCGCACCGGCCGCGAAGCGACCGGGGTCGCCGGCGGCTCGGGCCGGTCGATCTTGCCGGTCTCGAGCAGTTGCTTGATTTCGTCGCCGGTCAGCGTTTCGTACTCGAGCAATGCCTGCGCAAGCAGGTGCAGCTGGTCCTGGTGCTCGGTCAGCAATTCTGTCGCGCGCTTGTGCGCGCCCTCGACCAGCGCCTTGATCTCGGCGTCGATCAGCTTGTTGGTCTCGTCGGACATGAAGGTCCGCTGCGAGCCGCCCATGCCGAGATAGCCTTCGTACTGGTCCTCGTACTGCAGCGGGCCGAGCTTGTCCGACATGCCCCACTTGGTGACCATGTTGCGGGCGAGGTTGGTCGCGTAGGAGATGTCCGACGAGGCCCCCGACGAGACCTTGTCGTGGCCGAAGATCAGCTCCTCGGCGACGCGGCCGCCCATACTGACCGAAAGGTTGGCCAGCATCTTGTCGCGCTGGTACGAATAGTTGTCGCGCTCGGGCAGGCGCATGACCATGCCCAGCGCCCGGCCGCGCGGGATGATCGTCGCCTTGTGGATCGGGTCGGAGGCCGGTTCGTGGACCGAAACGATCGCGTGACCCGCCTCGTGGTAGGCGGTCATCTTCTTCTCGTCGTCGGTCATGACCATGCTGCGGCGCTCGGCGCCCATCATGACCTTGTCCTTGGCGTCCTCGAACTCCTGCATCGCGACGAGGCGCTTGTTGCGCCGAGCGGCGAGCAGCGCCGCTTCATTGACGAGGTTGGCGAGGTCCGCACCCGAGAAGCCAGGCGTGCCGCGGGCGATAGTGCGGGCATTGACGTCGGGCGCCAGCGGCACCTTCTTCATGTGCACGTTGAGGATCTTCTCGCGCCCGTCGATGTCGGGGATCGGCACGACGACCTGGCGGTCGAAGCGGCCCGGGCGCAGCAGCGCCGGGTCGAGCACGTCGGGCCGGTTGGTCGCGGCGATGATGATGATGCCTTCGTTGGCCTCGAACCCGTCCATCTCGACGAGCAGCTGGTTGAGCGTCTGCTCGCGCTCGTCGTTCGAATTGCCGAGGCCGTGGCCGCGGTGACGACCGACCGCGTCGATCTCGTCGATGAAGACGATGCACGGCGCGTTCTTCTTCGCCTGCTCGAACATGTCGCGCACGCGGCTGGCGCCGACGCCGACGAACATTTCGACGAAGTCCGAGCCCGAGATGGTGAAGAACGGGACGCGCGCCTCACCGGCAATCGCGCGGGCGAGCAGCGTCTTGCCGGTGCCCGGCGAGCCGACCAGCAGCGCGCCCTTGGGAATCTGGCCGCCCAGCTTGGAGAAGCGCTGGGGGTCCTTGAGGAACTCGACGATCTCCTCGAGCTCCTCGCGCGCCTCGTCGATGCCGGCGACGTCGTCGAAGGTGACCCGGCCCTGCTTCTCGGTCAGCAGCTTGGCCTTGGACTTGCCGAAGCCCATGGCCCCGGAACCGCCGCCCTTCTGCACCTGGCGCAGCGCGAAGAAGGCGACGCCGAGGATCAGCAGGAACGGCAGAGACTGCAGCAGGATGAACAGGAGCACGCTCTGCTGCTCGGGCTCGGTACCCGCGTAGCGGACGCCGTGCTCTTCGAGCAGTCCCGTCAGGTTGGTGTCGTTCGCGACCGGCACCGTGCTGAAGGCGGAGCCGTTCTTGAGCGTGCCGGTGATCCGGTTGGGTGCGATCTTGACTTCCTCGACGGTGCCCTCGGCGACGCGGCTGCGGAAGTCGGAGTAATCGATCTGCGTGCCCGCCGCTTCGCGCGGCCCGCTGAACATCGAGACCACGAGCAGCAGCGCGAGGAAGATCCCCCCCCAGACGAGCAGGCTCTTGACCCAGGGATTGCCGCCGTTCTCGGGCTCGCGATTGTCGTTCATTCGATGTCCTTGCCTTTCGCCGGCAATGTAGGCGCGCCCGGGTGAATGGCAAGTTGATCGCGCGCCTTATCGGCTTATCGGCGCGGGCGCGCGACCAGCAGCCGGTCGGACAGGTCGGCGCCCTGCTGGCCGGTCACCTGGACCAGGGCCTCGAGGCCTTCGCTGCGCCGGGCGAGCTTTTCGAGCTGCTCGGGAAGCTCGCGCCCGGCGATGATCGGCGAGAGGCCGCGCAGCGCGGTTTCACGGGCGCCGGCGACTACGCCGATCAGCGAGCCGCCCGGCGCGCGGAAGCGGGCGACGAAGCCGTAGTCGCGGTAGAACACCGGGGCGGCGAGACGGCGTGCCTCCTCGCTGACGTAGCTGCGATGGGACGCCGTATCGACGATCTCGTCATAGCTCTCGCCCACGGCGAAGCCCGAATCGCTGAACACCGTGTCCTCGAGCGCACCCATGGCCCCGACCAGGCCGATGTAGACGATGTCGGCCTCGCGAATGGTATCGGCGGCGAGCTCGGACGAGGGGACGACGCTGACTTTGCGCCCCTCGCGGGCGAGCACAGGCATGATCTCGCGCAGCCCATAGGCGGTCGCGAGCGGAAGGTAGGTCAGGCCGACATCCTCGGCGTTGCCATAGCGCTCGGGCTCGGCTTCCTGTAGCCCGGCGAGATCCATCGGGGAATCGATCCGGAAATCGCGGATCAGGCGGCTTTGCTCGGGGCGCACCGGGTCGATCTCGCCGAACATGTAGTAGTCGCCGACGACGACCACGATCGGGCGGTCGGATTCGAGGAATGGCCGCCAGAACGCGTTGGCCGGCGGGGCGTCGCCGCCGCCCAGCGCGCGGCCAAGCAGGAAGGTGGCGGCGATCGCTGCGGCAAGGGCGATACCGAATACCCACCATCGGCGTTGCGCAGGGACGGCTTGCCGTGACGGTTCGGACGCCGCGGCTGGGCCCGCGAGGCGGAGCGCGTAGGTTCCCGAGGGGATCAGCAGCCGCGCCCCGTCGGGGCCCTCGCCCTCGGCGGCATAGAATTCGTCGAGCCGCTTGCGCAGGCGGTGGACATAGACCCGCACGGTGGCGTCGTCGCCTTCGGTATCGGGCTGGCCGAACACGCTGTCGGCGATGTCGGCCTGGCTCGCCGAGGGCCCGCCCGGGCCGCGCTCTGCGAGGTAGTCGAACAGCTCGCGCAGGCGGCCGCTTTCGGCGAGCACGCCGCTCGCGCGAACGCGCGCGATCTCGGCGAGGAACAGCTGCTCCTCGCGCTGGCCCCTGCGGCCGGCATTCGTGGCCGAAGCCTCAGTCAAGCGCTGTCCCAACCCCCTGTGTAACGGCCCTGTAACGCGACCGATTACCGTAATTAACTTGGATTGGCGAGCGGCGGCCGGTTCAAGCAGCGTGCTTCGGGTGGCTTTTGCGGGTCACCGAACGCCTTTCTGGGCTCGCCCGGCCGAACGGACCGGGCGAGCCCGTTCTTTGAGCGACGGGGAGACACGATGAGGATGACCGCGCGCCGCCTGGCCCTGTCCGGTGCGGGTGCATTTGGTCTGCTGCTGGGCGCGGTGACGCCGTCCACGGCGTATGCCGACGACGAGGATGTGGGCGCTGCCGAGGCGGAGGGGCAGGCGATCTACGTCTACGGACGTGGCGAGCAACGGATCGGCGAAGCAGCGGCGGCGAGCGAAGGCGGCGTGGCAGGCGCCGACATCGAAATCCGCCCGCTGCTCCGCCCGGCCGAACTGCTCGAGGCGACCCCGGGGCTCATCGCCACGCAGCACTCGGGCGGGGGCAAGGCCAACCAGTACTTCCTGCGCGGGTTCAACCTCGACCACGGCACCGACTACTCGGTCTACATCGACGACATGCCGATGAACTTCCGCACCCACGGCCACGGCCAGGGGTATCTCGACGTCAACGGCCTGATCCCGGAGACGGTCGCGCGGATCGACTACCGCAAGGGGCCCTACCGCGCCGACACCGGCGATTTCAGCTTCGTCGGCTCGAGCGCGATCACCACGCACGACAGGCTCGACCCGTTCGTGCTCGTCGAAGGCGGGATGTACGGCTACCACCGGTTCGTCGCCGGCGGCTCGGTCAAGGCCGGCGCTGGCGACCTGCTGGTGGTGGGGCAGGCCAAGTTCTACGACGGCCCGTGGGATCTGCCGGAAGACTTCGACGGCTACTCGGCGCTGCTCAAGTACTCTATGCCGCTCGGCGACGGCGAATTCCAGGCCTCGCTCAACGTTTTCGACGCGACCTGGGCGCCGACCGAGCAGATCCCCGAGCGCGCGATCGGCATCCTGGTGCCCGACGCCTACGGCACGCTCGACCCGACGCTGCGCGGCAGCACCGAGCGGCAGATCCTGACGCTCAACTACCGGTCCGACAGCTGGCGCCTGACCGGCTACCTGCAGCACTACGACTGGGACCTGCTGTCCAACTTCACCTTCTTCCTCGAAGACCCGGTCAACGGCGACCAGCTCAGGCAGTACGACAAGCGCTGGACCTATGGCGGCCGGATCGAGCGGACTCTCCATGTCGACGACACGCTCTCGCTGCGGATCGGCACCGAACTGCGCGAGGACTCGCAGCCGCGCGTCGGACTCGACGAGACGATCGCCGGGGTAAAGGAGTTCACGGTCGGCGCGTTCGACGTCAAGGAGACGAGCGCCGGGCTCTACGCCGAGGCGGTGTGGCAACCCGTCGACCGGCTGATGATCGTCGGCGGGTTGCGCGGCGACTGGTACCGATTCCGCACCGAGGCGCTCGAGGGCGAGAGCAGCTGGAGCGGAGACGCCAAGGACCACGGCCTGTTCCCCAAGATCGGGGTCAACTACGAGGTCGCCGACGGTATCGCGCTCTACGCCAACTGGGGCGAAGGCTTCCATTCGAACGACGCGCGCGGCGCCACCAATCCGGTCGACCCGGTCCCCGGCGTGGTCGAAGGCACGATGAAGGAAGTCGGTACGAGGTTCGAGCGCGGCGGGCTGATCCTGACCGGAGTCTACTGGTGGAGCTCGATCGACAGCGAGCTGATCTACGTCGGAGATGCCGGCGCGGTGGAACCCAACGAGGCCAGCACGCGCCACGGCTACGAGATCACCGCGTTCTGGAAACCCAACGACTGGCTCGCGCTCGACGGCGTGTGGACCGGCTCGAGTGCGCACTACGTGGGCCTGCCCGAGGGCGAGAACTATGTCCCCGGCGCGCTCGAGAGCGCGGGCGAGCTCGGCATCTCGGCGCTGTTCCCGGAGTGGAACGCTGCGGCGAGGCTGCGCTACCTCGGGCCGCACCCGCTGGTCGAGGACAACTCCGAGCGCGGCGAGGACACGCTGCTGGTCAACCTGCGCACGGCCTGGACACCGACCAACGGCGGCGGATGGGAGATCTATGCCGAGGTGCTCAACCTGTTCGACAGCCACGCGCACGACATCGACTACGTCTACGCGACGCGCTTCCCGGGCGAGCCGCCCGAGGGCATCGAAGGGCGTAACAGCCGTGTCGTCGAGCCGCGCCAGTTGAGGGTCGGAGTGAAGAAGACGTTCTGAGCGACCGCGACAAGGTAGCCTGACATCGCGGGTCGCGTCGAGACCGGCAAGTGCGAGCCCTCGCTGCCGCTCGCCTTCCGCACCGCCGACGTGTTCGGGCTGCCGTTCGAGCGGATATTCCTGCGCGACTGAGCGTCCCCGGATCAATACGGATAGCGCGACCGGACGCCGCCCCGGATGACTCGGGCGCCCGCTCGTTTCGTTGGCCGGCGCTCGCCATGGCGCAAAACCATGTCGCGACAACGAGTTGGGCGAGAATCAGCGGAACCGGAGGTGCCGCGCCTCGTTAATCTGGGAGACATTTTCAACGGTGCGCTGCAGCAAAGCTTAACTCTTTAATTTCGGGAACCAAATTTCCACCTCCGGCGTATAGACCGGAGTTGGCTTGCCAAAGCCGGCTTTCTATGTTGCACTGCACCATGCGTTATCCGTCGCGGATGAGGGCGCGCGCGGCTGACGCTGCATTGTAAGGGGAAGTAACCGAATGGTCCTCGAAGTCGACGTCGCCACTCGCTCTGCCTCCCGCGCCGCCGGGGCCGATGTCCGTTCGATCTTCACGCAACTCAAGGATACCCTGCCACCACGCCGGATCGCGATGGTCGGCACTTACACGCCGCGCAAATGCGGCATTGCCACGTTCGGCAGCGACATTGTCGAGAAGCTCGCCGAGTTCCACCCGCACGTCGAAGTCGACGTCTACGCGCTCGACGACCCCCGAACGCCGCTCGAGTACACGGGCATCGCCGGGACGATCGTCGCCGACGATCGCGAGGCCTATCTCACGGCCGCGCGGCGGATCAACGAGAGCGGCGTCGAGGCGGTCTGGCTGCAGCACGAATACGGTATCTTCGGCGGACCCGACGGCGAGTTTGTGTGCGATTTCGTCGATCGCCTCGCCGCGCCGGTGATCCTCACACCGCACACCGTCCTGACCAAGCCGACCGACCGCCAGCGCGAAATCCTCCAGCATCTCGTCAACCGCGCCAGCCGGATCATGACGATGAGCCGGCACTCGTGCCAGCTGCTCGCCGACATGTACCGCGCGCCGCGCGAGCTGCTGCAGATCATCCCCCACGGCGCCCCCGACCGCCCGTTCGGCCGCTCCGAGCAGTTCAAGGAGCGCATGGGGCTGGCCGGCAAGAACGTGCTGATGACCTTCGGCCTGCTCGGCCCGGGCAAGGGTCTGGAGCGCGTCATCGAGGCGCTTCCGGCGATCGTCGCCCGTCACCCTGATACGGTCTACCGCATCGTCGGCGCCACCCACCCCAACCTCGTTGCGCGCGAGGGCGAGGCCTATCGCGAGAAGCTGCAGACGCTGGCCGACGCGCTCGGCGTCGCCGACCACATCCTGTGGGACAACCGCTTCCTCGACACCGACGAGCTGCTCGACCAGCTCGAGGCCTGCGACATCTACGTGACGCCCTACTTCAACCTGCAGCAGTCGACCTCGGGCACGCTGAGCTACGCCGTGGCGTTGGGCAAGGCGGTCGTCTCGACCCCCTACCTGCACGCGACGGAACTGCTCGCCGGCAACGCCGGCCGCCTGATCCAGCCCGACAGCGCGCCGGCGATCGCCGAGGCGGTCAACGCCCTGCTCGACGACCCCGAGGAGCTGCTGGCGCTGCAGCGGCGCGCCTACGCCAAGGGCCGCCAGACGATCTGGCCGCGCTTCGCCGACGGGGCGGCCGCCCTGATCGAAGCCGCGATCGCGCCCCCCGCGCAGGCGGCGCCGGTAACTGCCACTCCGGGCCTGACCGCGGTCTTCGCGATGAGCGACGGGACCGGCATCCTCCAGCACGCGATCGGCGTGGTGCCCGATCGTCGCCACGGCTACTGCCTCGACGACAACGCGCGCGCGCTGATGCTGATGAACGTCGCTGCCGGGCTCAGCGCCGCGGAGCGCCTGCGCTGGAGCCAGACTTATGCCTCGTTCGTCCAGCACGCGTGGAACGAGGATCGCAAGGTGTTCCGCAACTTCATGAGCTATGCGCGCGACTGGCTCGAGGAGCAGGGTTCGGAAGACTCGAACGGCCGCGCGGTCTGGGCGCTCGGGCATACGGTCGAGAACGCCCCCGATCCCGATATTCGCGCCTGGGCCTGGCGCTGGTACCGCGAGGTGCTCCCGCACTGTTCGGAAATGACCTCGCCGCGGACGATCGCCTTCACGATGCTCGGCGCGGCTTCGGTGCTCCGGGTCCAGCCCGGCCACAAGCCTTCGCACGAGGTGCTGAGCAACGGCGCCGACGTGCTGTACCGCCTGCTCGGCGGCGCGCGGCGGCCCGACTGGGCCTGGTTCGAGGCGGTGCTCGGTTACGACAACCCGCGGCTCAGCCAGGCGCTGATCGAGGCCGGCATCGTGCTGGCGAACGACGACTACATCAACGCCGGGCTGGAGACGCTCGAGTGGATCGCCGACCAGCAGACCGCGGCGAACGGCCAGTTCCGCCCGATCGGCTGCGGCAGTTTCGGAAAGCCTCACAACCACTATCCCTTCGACCAGCAGCCGCTCGAGGCGCAGGCCGCGATCGAGGCCGCGCGCACAGCGTGGAACGCGACCGGCGACGCCCGCTGGATCGACCGCGCGCGGGCGGCGTGGGAGTGGTACTTCGGGGCCAACGATCGCGGCGCCGTGCTGGCCGACATTGCCACCGGGCGCTGCCGCGACGGCCTTACCCCACGGGGCGCAAACGAAAATTGCGGCGCGGAATCGCTTCTCGCCTTTCAACTCGCCCACTATTCCATGCTAGCGCTGGCCCAGGCGCAGCAGAGCGAATCGGTGGGAGACAATCGTGGGGGCCAAGGGCGGCTGGGTTAACGGAACGCCGTTGCAAATCCTCGACGAACGGCTCCACGCCGACCCCTCGCGGGTCGTGTTGCGGCCCTTCCACCTGGGATGGCAGGCGAGCAATTCGCCCAGCGATCGCGCGCTCAAGCTGGTCCACGACATCGCCTCGCTGAGCGAGGAGCAGGTCGAGGCGGAATATGCGCGCGTGCGCGGCGACTTCGTCGCCCGGCACTGGCAGACCGAGAAGATGTTCGACGACCGCTTCGAGGAAGTCGAGGCGACCGTCGACATCGACTGCAGCGGCTTCTCGCAGACGCGCAAGCGGCTGATCGGGGCATTCTTCTGCCACGAGTACACTTACGCCGCGGCCGCGCTGATGAACCCGTCGATCGTGCCCCATCCCGACCAGAGCGGGATCTCGGGCGGGTCGGTCAGGTTCGTGATGAGCCTGCGCGCCGTGGGTGAGGGGCACATCAGCTCGATCGCGTTCCGCGAGGGGATAGCCAACGCGGACGGCACCTTCTCGCTCTGGCCGCAGGGCCCGCTGGCGACCTCGGTGGATCTCGACGACGCCAGCCTGCACGACAGCGACTCCGCTGTGGTCGTGCACCGCCACCCGGAATCGACGCTGAGCAACACGGTGATCTTCCCGATCACCGAGCAGCAGCGCGGCGGGCTCGAGGACTTGAGGCTCGTGCGCTTCGACCACGGGGGCGGCGACTTCGAGTGGATCGGCACCTACACCGCCTATTCGGGCCGCTCGATCCGCTCGGAGCTGCTGCGGACGATCGACTTCAAGCGGTTCCTGCTCGAACCGATCGACGGCAAGGCCGGACGCAACAAGGGCATGGCGCTGTTTCCCGAAAAGATCGGCGGCAGGTACGCGATGGTCGGACGGCAGGACGGCAAGAACCTGTTTCTGCTCAAGTCCGACCGGATCGACCGGTGGAACTCCGAAGGCACGCTGCTGATGGAGCCGAAATATCCGTGGGAGTTCATCCAGATCGGCAACTGCGGCAGCCCGATCCTGACCGACGCCGGCTGGCTGCTGTTCACCCACGGCGTCGGCGCGATGCGCAAGTACTCGCTCGGCTGCGCACTGCTCGACCGCGACAATCCCGCCAAGGTGATCGGCCGCACGGCCGAGCCGGTGCTGACCGCGGTCGACGCCGACCGCTCGGGCTACGTTCCCAACGTGGTCTACACCTGCGGCGCGCTGCTGGTCGGCGAACGGCTGCTGGTTCCCTACGGCATCTCGGACAGCGCGGTCGGCTTCGCCACCGTGGAGGTGAAGGCCCTGCTGGACCTGATGGTGTGATGGGGCGTTAGCGAGGCATGCTGCTCGAAACGAAGACCGTCGAAAAGCCGTGGGGGAAAGACCTGCTGCCCCCGCCCTTCGAAACGCCGGCAGGCAAGCGGATCGGCGAGATCTGGTTCGTTCCGCCGACCGACCTCCCGCAGCTGCTGGTCAAGTACCTGTTCACCAGCGAAAAGCTGTCGGTGCAGGTGCACCCGTCGGACGCGCAGACCGAGGCCATGGGGCTCGGCCGCCAGGGCAAGGAGGAATGCTGGCTGGTGATCGACGCCGAACCCGGGGCGACGCTGGGGATCGGCTTCAAGGAGCCCATCGATGCCGACACGATGCGGGCGGCTGCGTTGGACGGGTCGATCGAGGACATGCTCGTGTGGCATCCGGTCAGGGCCGGCGACTTCTTCTACATCCCGGCGAATACGGTGCACGCGATCGGCGGCGGTTGCTCGATCATCGAGATCCAGCAGAACTCGGACATCACCTACCGGCTCTATGACTACGGCCGCCCACGCGAGTTGCATCTCGAGGAGAGCGTCGCCGTGGCCAAGGGGGAGCCATACGGCGAGGGGCTGCATCGGCACATCCCCCCGGGCGACGTCTCGTTGGTCGACGGACCCTATTTCCGGCTCGACCAGGTCGATGGGCTACCGAGCACCGAGCAGGCGGCACGCTACCACGGTTGCCTGCTGGTGATCCCGCGCAGCGGCAAGGCCTGCGTCGAGGACGAACCGGTGCTGCCGGGCCAGTGCGCGTTGGCGCATTCGATCGACGAGGTGGTGTTCGATCCCAAGGGCAGCTGCCTGATCGCGCAGCCGTGCGGGAAGCGGTAGGGCTCGCGCTGGAGGCTACCGCCCCTTCCACTCGGGCGTCCGCTTCTCGATGAACGCGGCCATGCCCTCGGCCTTGTCCTCGGTCGCCGCGAGGATGTCGAACAGGCGGCGTTCGAGGCGTATCCCTTGGGTCAGCGGCAGCTCCTGCGCGGCGTCGACGAGCTCCTTGGCGGCCTTCACCGCGAGCGGGGGCATCGAAGCGATCTTCTCGGCCGCGGCCAGCGCCTCGTCGAGCAGCGCAGCGGCGGGGACCACGCGCGCGACGAGGCCGGCACGCTCGGCCTCCTCGGCGCCGATCATCCGCCCGGTCAGGATGAGGTCCATCGCCTTGGCCCTGCCGATCGCGCGGGTCAGCCGCTGGCTGCCGCCCATCCCGGGAACGACGCCGAGCGTGATCTCGGGCTGGCCGAACTTCGCGCTGTCGGCGGCGATGATGAAGTCGGCCATCATCGCCAGTTCGCAGCCGCCACCGAGCGCGTAACCATTGACCGCCGCGATCCACGGCTTGCGCGTGCCGCCGACGAGATGAGTGGTCCAGCGGGCGAACATGTCGTCGGCGTAGAACTGGGCCGCGGGCTTGGCCGCCATTTCCTTGATGTCCGCCCCCGCGGCGAAGGCCTTGTCGCCGGCACCGGTGATCACCGCACAACGCTGGGTCGCATCGGCCTCGAACTCGGCAAACGCGGCAATCAGGTCCTCGAGCACCGCGCTCGACAGCGCGTTGAGCGCTTCGGGCCGGTTGAGGGTGACGAGGGTGACGGCGCCACGCCGCTCGACCAGGATGTTGGCGTACGTAGTCATACAACTCCGAAAGCGAGCATCGCGTCAGCGACCTTCTTGAACCCGGCGATGTTCGCGCCTTTCACATAGTCCACGTGGCCGTTGCTCTCGCCGTAGGCAAGGCAGCGTTCGTGGATTCCGTCCATGATGTCGCGCAGCATCGCCTGGAGCTCGGATTCCTTCCAGCTCCGGCGCTCGGAGTTCTGGCTCATCTCAAGGCCCGAGACGGCGACGCCGCCGGCGTTGGCCGCCTTGCCCGGCGCGAACAGGATCTTCGCGTCCTTGAACACATGCATCGCTTCCAGATCGGAAGGCATGTTGGCGCCCTCGCTGACCGCGATGCAGCCGTTGGCTATCAACGCGCGCGCATCGGCTCCGAGCAGCTCGTTCTGCGTCGCGCACGGCAGCGCGACGTCGCACGGCACGTTCCACGGGGTGGCGTTCGGGTGGAAGGTCGCGCCGGTAAAATGGTCGGCGTATTCGCTGATCCGCCCGCGGCGATGGGTCTTGTGCTCCTTGACCCACTGCACCTTCTCCAGCGTCAGCCCTTCGGGATCGTGGATGAACCCAGCCGAATCCGACAGCGTGATCGGCTTGGCACCGAGGTGGATCAGCTTTTCGGCCGCGTGGGTGGCGACGTTGCCCGATCCCGAGACCACCGCGCGCAGCCCTTCGAGGCTGCGCCCTTTGTGCTTGAGCATGTTCTCGAGGAAGTAGACGGCGCCGTATCCGGTCGCCTCGGGCCGGATCAGCGAGCCGCCGTATTCGAGGCCCTTGCCGGTCAGTACCCCGTTCCAGTGGTTGGTGATCCGCTTGTACTGGCCGAACATGTAGCCGATCTCGCGCGCACCGACCCCGATGTCGCCGGCCGGCACGTCGACGTCGGGCCCGATGTGGCGGTAGAGCTCGGTCATGAAGGACTGGCAGAAGCGCATGATCTCGCGCTCGCTCTTGCCCTTCGGATCGAAGTTCGCCCCGCCCTTGCCGCCGCCCATCGGCAGCCCGGTCAGCGCGTTCTTGAAGGTCTGCTCGAAAGCAAGGAACTTGAGCACGCTCTCGTTGACGCTTGGGTGGAAGCGGATGCCGCCCTTGTAGGGGCCGATCGCGTTGTTGTTCTGCACGCGGCAGCCGCGCTGGACGCGGATCCGGCCGTTATCGTCCTCCCAGCAGACACGGAAGCTGACCACCCGGTCGGGCTCGGATATCCGGCGCAGGATCTGCTCGGAGTGGTAGGCCTCCTTGTCCTGGATGAAATCGAAGATGTCCTCGGCCACCTCTTGCACCGCCTGGACGAACTCGGGCTGGTGCGGGTTGCGGCGCTTCACGCCCTCCATGAAGGTCGGAAAGTCAACGTGATCGGAAACGGCCATGGGCCTCCCCTTTCCCTGCGCGCGACTCCACGCGGGGTTATGAACCGCGAATGCGCGGTCGCACAATGGGATGCTTGCCACGCCGCAGCGCATGGCGCAGATTCGCGGCGAGGGGGTGGCGTTCTGTGGAGGGCAGGAATGGCGGGTTTCCCGACGGATCGGCGGACGTGACGCGCGGCGCGACACTCCTGCCCCGGGGCGCCTGAGCGGGGCGGCATGATCGGGGGGGCTTCGGCAAATTTCCTGGCACGCGGCTGGCGCAATGTCCGCGAGGCCGGGCTGCGGCGATTGGCGCTGACGGCGCTGCTGCTGTTCGCGGCGCTCCTGCTCGCGCGATACAGCTGGTACATGCCGTGGCCCGACGCCGACGGGCGGATGGAGACCCCGGTCACCGGCGAGGCCGAGCGGGCGGCCTACGACTTGCGCGTGTTCCTCCACTCGCCCTCGGTCGAGCAGGACCCGCGCGTGCTGCTGGTGGTCTATGACGACCGCACGCTGATCAACGCGCGCAAGCGCTCCCCGCTGGACCGCGGCCTGCTGGCCCGCGCGCTGCGCAACCTCGACACGATGGGTGCGAAGTCGATCGGCATCGACATCCTGTTCGACCAGCCGCAGGACGAGGACGACGAACTCGTCGAGACGCTGCGCGCCATGGAGACGCCCGTCACCGTGGGCTACGCCGACGCCGAGACTACCTCCAACGACATCGTCTACGAGCAGCAACAGTATCTCGAGGCGTTCCTGTCCCGGCTCGAGGGCAGCCGGGCGCAGCCGGCGAGCATCGCGCTCGACGACACGTTCGGCGTTACCCGGCTGTGGCCGCGGGCCGATCCTGACCTGCCGGCGACGCTCGGGCGGGCGATGCTGGCCTCTGCCGGCGAGCAGGCGAGCACGCTGCCCGGCTACGAGGGCGCGATCCGCTACCGGCACCCGCTGTTCGACGACCAGCCGGTGTTCGCCAAGCTGTCGATCGAGCTGTTCGCCGACCCGGCCCTCGCGCCGGTCGTCGCGCCGCAGGTCGCCGGGCGTTACGTGCTGATCGGCGGCGACATCGTCGGCTACGACCGGGTGGCAACGCCGTTCTCCGGCTGGCTCGGCGGCAGCGCGCAGATCGACCGCAACGACGTCGAGCCGCCGGGGCTGGAGATCCACGCGACGATGATCGCGCAGATGCTCGACGGCGCGGCGATGCCGCGACCGGGGCCGGCGATCCACTGGCTGCAGGCACTCCTCGTCGTGCTCGCCGCGGCCGTGACCGGGATGCTCGAGCTGCGTGCATGGAAAGTAGCGCTGCTGATGGCGCTGCAACTCGGCGCAATCCTCGGTCTTCCGTTCCTGCTGCAGGCGCAGGGGTTCGACACCTATCTCTACCCCTCGGTGGGGCCGGCGCTCGGCTGGGTCGTGGCGCTGACGGCGGTCACCTCGGCCGCGCGCGCCTCGACCGCGGTGCAGCGGCGCTTCGCGCAGGGCGCTCTCGGCAAGTACCTGCCGCGCGAGATGGCCGAGGAGATCATCGAGCACCCCGAGCGGCTCGCGCTGCACGGCGAGAAGAAGGAAATCTTCGTCCTGTTCAGCGACCTCGAGGGTTTCACCAAGATGAGCCACGCGATCCCGCCGGAGACGGTGGCGCGGCTGCTCAACCGCTATCTCGACATGCTGAGCCAGGTCGTGCTCGACCACGGCGGGGTGATCGACAAGTTCGTCGGCGACGCGGTCGTCGCGTTCTGGGGCGCACCGATCGCGCGGCCCGACGATGGCGAGCGCGCAGCGCGCTGCGGCTACGCGATCTGGCGGGCGGGCGAGGCGTTCCGCAACAGCGTCGAGCCCGGCGTGCCGCCGATCGGGCGGACCCGCGTCGGGCTGCACTGGGGCGAAGCCGTGGTCGGGAACTTCGGCGGCAAGAGCCGCATCCAGTACACCGCGCTCGGCGACAGCATGAACACCGCTTCGCGGCTCGAGGCAGCCAACAAGGCGCTCGAATCGAGCATCATGGCGAGCGAGGAATTCGCCAGCCGCTCGGGGCTCGACTGGTGGCGCCCGATGGGCCGCGTGGTGCTGCGCGGGCGCGAGAAGCCTGTCGACCTGTTCGAACCCGCGCCCGATTTCCCGGCAGACGATCGCGCCGCACTCCGCAAGGCGATGTGCCTGATCGAGTCCGATCGCGAAGCGGCGGTCGGCCTGCTGTCGGCACTGTGCTCGCGGCACCCGGCGGACAAGGCGCTGGCGAACCTGCTCGAACGCACGCGCCATCTTTCCGCAAGCAACGCCTTCGTGCTTGGATGAAGGCCGGTTTTTCACTGACAACGCCCCGGAATCTTTGTTAGACAATCCACGGTCCTCATCGTGGGGGGAGAGAGCGTCGTGGTAACGGCTCGTATGCGACTGGCGGCCGCGGTCCTGGCTGCGGCCTGCCTCCTGGCCCCGCCTGCTGCACACGCCGGGGTCGTGGTCTCTGCCACCGGGCCATCGGCGGGGAACTTCCCGGTCGGCAAGCAGATCGGCAATTCGGAAAGCATCGTGTTGCGGCAAGGCGACGTCCTGACCGTGCTCGACGGCAACGGCACTCGCGTGCTGCGCGGCGCCGGCACTTACCGGCTCGACCAGCGGAGCGGGCCGAGCCAGCGCAACACCTTCGCCGCACTGACCCAGCGCCGCACGGCTTCGCAGGTGCGTACGGGTGCCGTGCGGGGCGACGACGAGCCAGTCCGCCCTTCGAGCCTGTGGTACGTCGACGTCGGCCATCCGGGCACGGTTTGCGTGGTCGCCAACGATCGCGTCAGGCTGTGGCGCGCCGAGACCGAGGGCGACGCGACCTATTCGCTGCGCGCGCCGGGCGGGGCCACCTACTCGGTGACGTTCGCCGACGGCGATACGCTGGCGCCGTGGGACACCGACGCGTTCCCGATCGCGGACGGCACGAGTTTCACGCTCTCGGGGCCGCGGGGTACCAACGGCGGCACGCTGACTTTCGCGGTCCTCGACGTGGCCGCCGAGGAGCCCGAGGCACTGGCGCAGCAGCTGATCGCAAGGGGCTGCATGCAGCAACTCGAGCTGCTGTCGGCCGCGACGCTGATCGAAGAAGGATAAAACAAGTACACGCCGCGTCAGCGGCGGACGGGGGTCGCAACGGATCGTTTCGCCGGGCGCGGGCCGCCCGTCGGAGCCTTGTCGCGATTGGGGGTTGCACATGAGGTCAGTCGCGAGTCCGCCCCGCTACCACGCGCGGGACCGAGGCTCGAACACCGGTTCCGGTCGCCCTGGAGCTGCGCCGGCACGCGCATTGCGCATTCTTGCCACCGCATTGCTGTGCCTTGCCGCCGGGATCCCCGCCGCCGCCCAGGTCGGCGCCCGCTACGTCGGCGTCGCGACCTGCTCCGGCTCGACCTGCCACGGCCGCGCGGAAGGCAACGGCGCGGTCGTACGTCAGGACGAGATCGCCACCTGGCAGGAACCCTCTTCGCCGAGCGGCGCGCACAGCCGCGCCTACGCGGTGCTCGACAGCCTGCGCGGACGGCAGATCGC
>CALCBC010000008.1 GCA_937898525.1 uncultured Sphingomonadales bacterium | reverse complement strand
CCACGCTGCTCAAGGCCCTGACGGCCTCGGCCGGCACGAGGATGAACAACCGGGCGCCGGTACGCGAGTCCGTGGGGTAGTTCACATCAAACGCGCCGTGCGGGCCGGCGGGCCTGCACGGCGCCAGCGGCGGTGGGGGCCTTGGCCGGCGATCCGGCAGGCGGCCCAGCCTCCGCCAGGTCCATCGTCGTGGCACCGGAAACGGCAGCGCGGCACCGCCTCCTGTGACAGCGGCGTCGGTTCCGCGGGGCGTCGTATCCTGCAGATGATGCAGGGATCTTCGGGTGGGGGCTCAAGCGCAAGGTGCTCGAGCTCTGCTGTCAGGCCTGCCGCAACTGCGATCCGGATACCGGGCCAACCGGCAAGGCGATGCTCTCCGGGCGAATTCGCCATGCTAGTAGGTGAATACGCGTAGCGTCCCTCCGTAGATTTCCCAGTGAGACGGCCGTGACGCTTCGCGTATTTCGAAGCGCATGTCGGTCGAAAAGAAGTTGGCGTGGTCTCTGGTTCGCCTCGAACTGGGGCGGACCCCCGAATTTCCGGAGGGCTCCGCCAGCCGGGCCTACCTGTTGCGCCTGCCGCTCGGGCCCGATTTCCTGATCGACGCGAATGCCCTGGCCCACAATCCGGGGATGGCGACGGTCAGGCGCTTCTGGCCCAACGAGCGCGATGAAATGGGCTACGTGTTCCGCAAGGGGAAGGGCTGGGCGTTTTCCTTCGCGCTCGGCAAGCACGACGACGAAGGTCTGTACCACCTCGAACCGGAGCCCTTGAGGGTCGGCGAGAGCGTGACCGTCCTCGAACGCGACGGACGGCGATACCCTTTCCGCGTAGTCTCCTGCGAAGTGGACAGATCGGTCGTCTGACGCCTCAGCGATCCGGTTCCTCGGGCGCCCGGGCGTCGGGCAGGGTGAAGTGGAACGACGTCCCGCCCATTGGTGAGGCATCGGCCCAGATGCGGCCCTCGTGCGCTTCTATGATCGCGCGGCAGATCGACAGGCCGACACCCATGCCGGTGCTCTTGGTGCTCACGAACGGCTCGAACAGCCGCTCGGCAATGTGAGGCGCAAGCCCCGGTCCGCTGTCGGAAACGATCAGCTCGATGAAGCCCGGCTCGCGATGCACGGCAGTGATGGTGAGGCGGCCGAAGCGCGTCTCCTCCTCCATCGCCTCGATCGCGTTGCGGATCAGGTTGAGCAGGACCTGCTGGACCTGGACCCGGTCGACGAGCACCAGGTCGTCGGGGTCGACGCGGACGTTGAACTCGAGCGACTGGCTGCCAGAGCGGACGAAGGCGAGCGCGCTCGCCTCGTTGACCAGCCGGGCGAGCGGGACGACCTGGCGCTCGGTCTCGCCGCGCGAGATGTAGTCGCGCAGCCGGCGCACGATCTGGCCGGCGCGGATCGATTCGGCGGCGCACTGGTCGAGCGCCTCGCGGACCATGGAGATCGCCTCGGGCGTCGGTTCGGCGAGCAGACTGCTGGCGGTCTCGACGTAGTTGGCGATCGCCGTCAGCGGCTGATTGAGTTCGTGCGCGATCGAGGTTGCGAGAGAGCCCATCGCAGTGACGCGACCGACGTGGGCGAGCTCGTCCTGCAGGTTGTGCAGCCGCTTTTCGTACTCCTGCCGCTCCGTCAGGTCGCGGATGAAGCCGGTGAATACCCGGCGGTCGCCGATGCGCGCCTCTCCTACAGCCAGCTCCATCGGGAAGGTCGAACCGTCGCGGCGGCGGCCGGTGACGAGCCGGCCGATGCCGATGATGCGCCGCTCGCCGGTTTCGAGGTAGCGCCGGAGGTAGGAGTCGTGGCGTTCGCGGTCCGGTGAAGGCATCAGCGCGCTGACGTTTTCGCCGACGAGCTCGCTTTCAGCGTAGCCGAAAAGACGTTCCGCCGTCTTGCTGAACGAGATGATCCTGCCGGTCTCGTCGATGACGACCATCGCATCGGGAATGGTGTCGAGAATCGACTGCAAGTAAGCGGGGTCGAGCGTCGAACCGGTCCGCAATACTCGTGTTGGCATCGGCAAAACCCCTGCTTGCCTTCAATCCTAGCGAGTGCCCGAAGTTATGGCTATTCCATCGGAGAATAGAATCGCGATCCCAGAGATTTGCCGAGGATGAAGCCGATGGGGGATGACAGGCTGGTCCATGTGGTCGACGACGAGGAGTCGATCCGGCGCTCGCTCGACTTCCTGCTGCGCACGGCCGGTTTTCGGGTCGAGAAATGGGAGGACGGAGATACATTCCTGAAGGGGGCCGACCGGGCGGAGCCGGCCTGCGTGCTGCTCGACGTTCGCATGCCCGGGATGGACGGTCTGCAGGTCCAGGCCGAAATGGCCACGCGCGGCTTCAACTTCCCGATCATCGTGCTCACCGGCCACGGCGACGTCGGCATCGCGGTGCGGGCGATGCGCGCAGGCGCCGTCGATTTCCTCGAAAAGCCATTCAACCGCGAGCGCCTGCTGCAGGCGCTCGACGAGGGCTTCGGCCAGTTGGCGGACCACGAGGGTCAGAGGCAGCGCAAGGAATGGGCGCTGACGCAGATCGCCAAGCTGACCGACCGCGAGCAGGAAGTGCTCGAGGGGCTGGCCTGCGGCTACCCGAACAAGACGATCGCCTACGACCTCGGGATCAGCTCGCGGACCGTCGAGGTCTATCGCGCCAACGCAATGGACAAGCTCGGCGTCGGCAACTTCGCCGAGGCGCTGAGGATCGCCTTTGCCGCGGGAATGGGCTCGGAGAAGGAATGGCGGGTCAAGTATTCGGTCGGAGCTTCCCAGCGGCGCGAAGCGCCGCAGTGAGCGCGTGGTTCAAGGGGTCAACACGATTGCCCCTTCGAGGTCGCCGGCGCGCAGCCGGTCGAGCGCCTCGTTGGCCGCTTCCAGCTTCATCGCGCTGACCCGGGTGCGGATGGGCGCCTGAGCGGCGAGCGCGAGGAACTCGTGCCCGTCGGCCCGCGTCAGGTTGGCGACCGAGAGGATCGAGCGCTCCTGCCACAGGTCGGCGTAGCGGAAGGTGGGGATGTCGGACATGTGGATGCCGGCGCAGACCACCCGGCCGCCCTTGCGGACAGCCTTCAGCGCGAGCGGCACGAGCGGGCCGACCGGCGCGAAGATGATCGCCGCGTCGAGCGGCGAGGGCGGCGGCTCGAGCGACGATCCGGCCCAGGCGCAGCCCAGCTCGCGGGCGAAAGCCTGGCCGGCCGCGTCGCCGGGGCGCGTGAAGGCGCAGACCGTGCGGCCCTGCCAGACGGCGAGCTGGGCGAGGATGTGCGCCGCGGCCCCGAAACCGTAGAGGCCGAGCACTTCGCCATCGCCGGCAAGGCGGTAGGAGCGGTAACCGATCAGCCCCGCACACAGCAGCGGGGCGGCATGCAGGTCGTCGAACGCGTCGGGCAGCGGGAAGCAGTAGCGCGCGTCGGCGAGGCAGTGGCTCGCATAGCCGCCGTCGCGGGTGAAGCCCGTGAACAGCGGCGCGTCGCACAGGTTCTCGCGATCGCCCTCGCAGTAGGGGCAGCGGCCGCAGCTGCGGCCAAGCCAGGGCACGCCGATGCGCTGGCCCGGGACGAGGCCCGCGACGCCGGGTCCGAGCGCGTCGACGCGTCCGACGATCTCGTGCCCCGGCACGATCGGCAGCGGGCCGCGGATGTCGCCGTCGACGACATGGAGGTCGGTCCGGCACACGCCGCAGGCGGCGATCGCCACCCTGACTTCGCCGGGCCCCGGCTCGGGCAGCGGCCGTTCGACCCGGGCCAGCGGGGTGCCGGGACGCTCCAGCTGCATTGCCCACATCCGGGTCATGCCGGACTCCTTTTCCCTTGCCGCTCCAGGGTAGCGTCCCCAGCGTTCGGTTGTCTCCGTAAACTTCCGAATTCTGCAGCGCCGGGGCCGGGAGTAGCCCCGCTCCAGGGTCCGCGATCGGGCTTCCAGCTCCCGGGCCAAGATCGGATCCTTGAACAAGGGAGACCGCAAATGTCCGAGACTACAGTTCCGACCGAGTATCGTCCGCAGATCGCCACCCCGGCGCCGCTGCTGCGCCTTCGGGAGGAGATCGACCGGCTGTTCGAAGACTTCAGTCTTGCCCGCCCGTCGCGCAGCATCTTCTCGTTCGGTGCGTCGGCTGCGCTGAGCCCGGCGATGGAGCTGGCCCCGACTTCCGATGGCTACGAGCTGAGCGTCGAGCTTCCGGGTCTCGACGAGAAGGACGTCGAGGTCGAATTCGCCGACGGCGTTCTCTCCGTGTCGGGCGAGAAGCGCGAGGAGAGCGAAAAGAAGGAAAACGGCTACCTGCTGAGCGAACGCCGCTACGGCTCGTTCCGCCGGGAGGTGACGCTGCCGGCCGACGTCGATCCCGACACCATCGCGGGCAAGTTCGAGCAGGGCGTGCTCAAGCTCGCGATGAAGAAGGACAAGAACGCCGAAAACCGGACCAAGAAGATCAAGATCGGCTGAGCATCCGATCCATGCCTTCGCAGCGGCGGCCCTTCCCTTGGAGAAGGGCCGCCGTCTCGTTTGGGCGATCAGGCGCCCGCGCGGTCGTCGAGCAGGCGGTTGACTGCGGCGTCGAGCCCGTAGGGATCGCCGAAGTACCGCGCGCGGCCGTCGGCACCGACATAGGCCGACAGATAGACAACATAGACCGGCACGGGTTGCGCCAGCGCGATGCGCTGGGTCCGCCGGCTCGCGACCGCCTCGTCGATCATCGCGCGAGTCCAGCCGGTTCCGCCGAGCAGGCGCTCGGCGAGGTCGAACGGACGGTCGGTGCGGACACAACCGTGGCTCATCGTCCGCTCCTCGCGGCCGAACAGCTCCTTGTCCGGCGTGTCGTGCAGGAAGACCGCGTAGGGGTTCGGCATGTCGAGCTTCAACTGCCCGAGCGCGTTGTTCGGCCCCGGCTGCTGGGTCACGCGCAGCGTCCCGCCCGACCAGCTCCAGGTGTAGCCGCGGGCCCTGGCGGTGGCCGGGCTGTTGCGCACCAGGCTGCCGACGCTCTCGGCGATGATCGACTGCGGCACGTTCCACGGCGGATTGAAAATCACCCCGCTGACCTGCGCGGAGAACTGCGGAGTCGGGGTCGAGCGCTTGCCGACGATCACGCGGTGGACGGCGATCTCGCGGCCACCGTCGATCAGGCGGACTTGGTATTCGGGGATGTTCACCAGCAGGTGCCGGGCACCCAGCTCGCGCGGCATCCAGCGCCAGCGCTCGAGGCTCGCCTCGATCTTGCGTCGCTCGGCATCGGCCCCGGCGGGGAGGGCGGCGAGGGCGCTGCGCAGGCCGCGGTACTGCGGGTTCTGCGGCGCGAGCCCCTCGAGCACGCGGCCGACCGTGCGCAGGGCGAGCGCCTGTTCGATCAACAGCGCGATCCGTTGTGGCGTGAGCGCTGGCGTGGCGATGTGGAACCCGCGCCGCTGCGCCGGGCGGACATGGCCGTTGGCGAGGTCGCGCGCGAGCAGGCCGAAGCTTTGCGAAGCCTGTCGGTCGAGTTCGGCGAGGTTGCCGGCGGCGAGTGCGCGGCGCAGCGCCGCGGGTGCGTAGTCGGCCGGCTCGAGCCCGTGGCTGTCCACGCGCTCGATGTAGGCGAGCAGGTCGCTCGCGGCGGCCGGCGTCCAGCGCTGCAGCGAGGGCAGGCTCGCGGTGTCGAGCGGCTGCGCGTGTGCGCCGATCGCGACGATTGCGGCAAATCCGGCGATCGCGCCACTCGCGATGATCGCCGCGCTGCGTACACGCGTTCGATAGGCCATCAGGACGTTCCCCCGGCGCGAGGTCTTCAGAAACCGCGCGCGGCGCATGTCAGTCGCTATCCGGAAAGACGTGGCGGCCTCACTGGCGGTACGGATCGCGCGGCGGCGCTCCGGGCATCATGCGGCTGAGCACTTCGCGGGCGGCCTTCTCCGCGTCGAGCAGGTGCATGCGCAGCTCGCGCTCCGGCAGGTCGGCAGAGACGCCGTCGAAGTGATAGACATGGGCTTCGACGAAGCCGAACACCTCAGCAAGGTAGCGGCAGAACACCGTCCTCAGCGATCCGAGCACGCCCTTCTCCGCGAGCCAGGCCTGCAGGCTGCCCGAGCAGGTCAGCGAGACGAGGCGCTTGCCGGCGAGCAGCTCGCGCGTGCCGCCTTCGCCGCCCTGGCCGCGGCTGCGCCCGGCGCCGAATACGCGGTCGATGTAACCCTTGAGCATCGCCGGCGGGGTGCCGAACCAGATCGGGTAGACGAGCACGTAGACGTCGGGCTTGCCGAGCGCGATCCACTCGCGCTCGACATCGGGCGCGGGCTTGCCTTCGCGCTCCTTCGCCTTGAGCACCGGGTCGAACTTGAGGCGGTAGAGATCGCGGATCACGACCTCGTGCCCGCGAGCCTGGACCGTCTCGGCGTATTTCTGGGCGAGAGCCATCGTGAAGCTCTTCTCGAGCGGATGGCAGACGATGATCGCATGCTTGATGGTTTCGGTCATGGCGCGCCTCAGTGACAGGTCAGCAGGGGGAGCGGCGGGTTCGCGAGCATCGCCCGGGTGACACCGCCCAGAACGGCCTCCGCCAGCCGCGGGCGGCCGTAGGCCCCCATGACGAGGTAGGCCGCCTTGCGGTGCCTGGCCACTTCGGCGAGCACCTCCGCAACCGTCGCCTCCCCGAGCGCGAACTCGGTGAGCTCGCAGCGGATCCCGTGACGCGAGAGGTACTCGGCGCCCTCGACGGCCGGCAGCTCGACCTGAGCGTCGGGCTCGCCCGTGACCGAGGCGAGGATGACTTCCGCAGCGCGAGCGAGCAGCGGCCGGGCCGCCTTGAGCGCGTGCGAGGCCTCCTGCGAGCCGTTCCAGGCAACGATCGCCGTGCCGCTGCAGTCGAAGCCGGCGGCGTGCTCGGGCACGACCAGCATCGGTGTGCGCAACCGCGTCGCGAGGTCGCGTGCGAGCAGCGAAGGCGAACGGGTCAAGGGTTCGCGGCTGCCGACGACGACGATGTCGCTGAGCGCTCCTGCGCGCAGCACGTGCTCGAGCGCGCGGCCGTCGCGCTGGTCCCAGTGCCAGGCGACGTCCTCCGCGCGCAGCCGTTCCTCGCATTCGGAGCGCAGGCGCTCGGCCGCCTTGCGCAGCTCGGGGATCAGCTCGGACACCAGCGCACCGTAGAAGTCCCCGGGCACGCCGTATTCGAACGGTACGGCCTGGAGGCAGGTGAGATGGCCGCCGAACGCGCGGGCGAGGTCGAGAGCGACCTGGGTGCGGGCCTTCAGGCTGTCGTCGTCGGCGACATGAAGCAGGATCGAACGCATGTTCCGGTTCCCTCGATGGGGCGAACGGGAGCTTTCGCCAGTTGCCCCAACGACCCTAGGACCGCCGGGTGCCGGCCGCGCTACGGGATTCTACGAGTGCGGGGACCCGAGTTCATGCGTGGCGGATCGCGGCGAACAGCTCCTGCCAGCCGGGGACCAGCGAGAGCACCAGCAGCGCGGCCATCGACCAGTTGAACGCGCGTAGCGCCTTGGGGCGATCGAGCAGGTGCTGGAGCAGCGTTCCGCACCCCGCCCACAGGGCGATGCACGGCAGCCCGACCGCGACGAGGACGCCCGCGATCAGCAGGACGTCGCCGATCATCCGCTCCGGTCGGGCGAAACTCGACACCGCGCCGAGCACCATCGCCCATGCCTTGGGATTGACCCACTGGAATGCCGCAGCTGCGATAGGGCCGATCGGCCGCCCGCTGGCGTTCGCCTGCCCGGGCCCCGCCGAGGTGGCGATACGCCAGGCGAGCCAGAGCATGTAGGCGCTCGCCGCGATGTGCAGGGCGGAATAGAACCTGGGCAAGTGTTCGGCGACGCCGCTGAGTGCCAGGCCGACGACCACCACCATGATCGCGCAGCCGGCGCTGATGCCGAGGATGTGGGGCACCGTGCGCCGGAAACCGAAGGTCGCGCCGGAGGAAAGAAGCATCATGTTGTTCGGGCCCGGAGTAATGGTCGCCACCAGGCAGAAGGTCAGCAATGCCAGCAACATGGGACTATACCGCGAGTCATATTGTCATAGGCATGCAATCATGTGTATCATGCAGAAATGAGTCAAACAGGATATTGTCATGGCACAATGTGACTGGCGTCCGGCCGTCGCGTATGGCGCCGAGCCCTTGTGGCAGCGACTGGTCGACGCGCTGGCCGTGGACATCGCGCAGGGTGCGCTGCGCTCGGGGACGCGCTTGCCGCCGCATCGCGAGCTGGCTCACCAGCTCGGCGTGGCGGTCGGGACCATCAGCCGCGCCTATGCCGAGGCCGAACGCCGCGGGCTCGTCGAGAGCCACGTCGGCCGGGGCACGTTCGTGGTCGAGCGACGTGCCGAGCGGCTCGCGCACCGCCCCTCGGGCCAGCGCATCAACCTGGGGATGAACGTCCCGCCGATCGGCCCGGCGCTTGCCGTGGCGCGCGACACGCTCGAGGCGCTGGCGCGGCGCGACGACGTCGGGGCGGTGTTCGACTACACCTTCACCGCCGGCCTGCCGGTGATCCGCGAAGCGGCGGCCCGCTGGCTGCGCGAGAAGGGCGGCGTGTCCGGAGCCGAGGCCGAGCGGGTGATCCAGACCAACGGCGGCCAGCAGGCGTTGATGCTCGCCCTGTCGAGCCTCGCGCGCGCGGGTGAAACGGTGCTGTGCGACGTCGCCACCTATCCGGGGAACCTGACCATGGCCGAGCATGGCGGCTGGCGCCTGCACGGCGTGCCGGCGGACGGCCGCGGTATGGACCCGGCCGCGCTCGACCGGATCGCGGTGGAGACCGGGGCGCGCGTCGTGCTGCTGATCCCGACGCTGCAAAACCCGACGGCCACCACGCTCGATGCCGCACGGCGCGGCGAAATCGTCGAGGTTGCCCGCAAGCGCGACCTCGTCATCGTCGAGGACGATGTCTACCGCGTGTTCGGCCGCGACAACGATCCGGCGCCGCTGGCCGAGCTCGCGCCCGAGCGTGTGGTCCACGTCACCAGCATCTCCAAGGCGCTTTCGCCCGGCCTGCGGGTCGGGTTCGTGCTCGCGCCGCAGAACGAGGCGAACTTCGAGCGCCTGCTGCTCGCGGCGCAGGCAATGGCCTATTGCCCGCCGGCGGCGGGCGGCCTGATCTTCGCCGAATGGCTCGCGAACGGGATGGCCGACCGGATCCTCGAGGGCGTGCGCTCGGAAGTCGCACGCCGACAGGAACTCGCGCGCTGCATTCTCGGCGACGCGGTGGCAGAGCCCGCCTCGCTGCGCTCGCCCCACCTGTGGCTGCCGATGGACGCCGAGCGGGCCGGGCGGGTCTACGACACCGCGCTGAGAGCCAACGTCGAGCTGACGCCGCCGGAGGCGCCGTTCGTCGATCGCGCCGCCATTTCGGGCCTCAGGGTCTGCCTCGGCACCCCGCTGGAATTCGAAGCGCTCGAACGCGGCCTTGGCGTCGTGCGCGATGCGCTCGACGCGGCGCACCGCGGCAACACGCGGGGGGTCGTATGAGCGCGAGGATCGCAGGCGGATGCCATTGCGGCGCCTGCCGCTACGAAACCGAAGCCGAGCCGATCAACGTCAGGGCCTGCCATTGCCGCGCCTGCCAGAAGGTCTCCGGCGGCCCGTTCTACGCGCGGGTTCTCGTGCCAGCGGAACGGGTGCGGATATCAGGACCGGTCGGGTGGTATGCGTCGTCGGCGGACCTGAGGCGCGGCTTCTGCACGCGCTGCGGGGCGACGCTGTTCTCCGAACGCGCGAGCCTCGGGGCGATCGGCCTGTCGATGGGCACGCTCGACGATCCGGACCGGTTCCAACCGGCCGAACACATCTGGGTGTCCGGCATGCAGCGCTGGCTCAGGCTCGACGACAGCCTGCCGAGATACCCCGAAGGCGCTTGACGGGGTCAGCCCTCGGCGGCGACGGCCTCTTCCGCGGCCTGGAAGCCGATCTTCGTGTGCTGGCCATCACAGAAGGGCTTCGTGGTCGAAGCGCCGCAGCGACATAGATATACACGCACCTTGTTCCCGAGATCGTAGGCGTTGCCTGCCCCGTCGCGCAGCTCGAGGGTGCTGAGGTCGCCGCTGATGACGTAGGGCCCGTTCGCGCGTGCGACAATTTCGATTGCCATGTTCTTCTCCAGTCGTGGCTCACTCAACCTCGGGGCCCGGATCCACACGTGCCCCATAGTATTCGTCGATGCCTGCCATCAGCAGAATCGGTCTGCCGTGCCCCCTCGGTGCCGCTCAGCATGCGCGCACTGCGAGGAGTTCGGCATGCAGGCCTTTCGAGGGTCCGATCGGCTCCGGGGTACCGGGCGCAATCTGAAGCGATGGGCCGTGACGGGTCTCACGAAGGCTCTCGACATCCTGCTCCAGGGTATCGCCGCTCGTGCCCAGGCTGCCGTCGGCGGCGGATGGACGAAGGTCCCCGGGCGGTGCCCTCCGGCCATGACGGACGACCAGGTCTAGCGTCTTCCACAAGGCCGCGTCAGCCCGACACGGCCGCGTCCTCCGTCCCCATCCTCGCTCGCCGCGCCTTCCAGGCATCGATCAGCGGCCTGAACGGGAAGATCGTCTGCTCCCAGATCGACAGCCGCCGGCGGTCGTCCTGGCCGACGATCGCGGCTTCGCCCTCGCGATAGGTGCCGAAGATGCGGTCCAGCAGGATCAGCGAGTTGCCGTAATTGCAGCGGGTCGATTCGTAGTCGGTCGAATGGTGCAGGCTGTGGTGCCGGATCGTCGTGAACACGAACGAGTAGTACAGCGGCGGGTCGGCCTTCACGTTGGCGTGGGCGAACACCGAGATGACGCCGAGCGTATTGAACCCGGCGAACAGGGCGGTCGTCTCGACGTCGAACAGCGCTACGACGCTGAGGCTGATCAGGAACAGCTCGATCGGATTGCCGACCGCGCCTTTCGCCGCGTTGAGCTGGGTGATGTGGTGATGCGGCGCGTGGGTCAGCCAGAACGGGGTCGAATTGTGCATCAGGCGATGCATCCAGTACTGGCCGAACTCGATCACGAAGATGACCAGCGCGACCTGGGCGAGCCATGGCAGCTGCCCGGCCCACTGGGTGGAGATGCCGAGCGCCTCCTTGGCGGCGAGCAGCGGGTCTTCCGCGAGCACCTTGCTCAGCCAGGCGATGACCGTCGAGTTGAGCGCGACGTAGAACAGGTCGGTGAAGAACTCCTGCCGGTTCATGCGCCAGCCGGGATGCCGTTCGTGGACCATCTCGAGCAGCAGCACGACGACCACGATCAGCGGCGAGGTCACCATCAGCGTCACGGGATTTTCGGTCACGGTCTTGGGGCCGAGGCCCCAGAAGCACCAGACCAGGATGACCATCAGCGCGGGTACGTGATTGAAGATCCGGTCCTTCAGAGTGGCTTGCATTGCAACGGCTCCGTCCAGTGCACGAACACTGCGACGGGCCGAGTCATAACGGCAGAGGCAAAGTCGCGATGAAAGGCATAGATCGGCCCTATGCCCTTTGCTGGGCGCGAATGCGCCGGATCACTTCGTCCCAGAACAGTTGCGTGGCGGTGTCCCGCGACGGTTCCGCCCGGGCGAGGAGGAAGATGTCATAGGCCGGCTCGAAGTCGGCATGGAGCAGCGGCCAGAGCCTGCCCCTGGCCACTTCGTTCTCGGCCGCGAGGATCGGCAGGAACCCGATCCCGACGCCGTGGACGATGAGCCGGCGCGCCTCGTTGATGTCCTCGGCGAGGCCGCTGACCCTGGTACCGAGCCGGTATCGCCGCCGGAGATGCGTGATCAGCTCGATTTCGTCCTCGCCGGTCAGCACGAACCCTTCGTCCTTGAGCTCGTGCAGGCGGCTCATGCGGCGCCCGAAGAACGGGTGGCTGCGCGAGCAGTAGAGCTGCTGCCGCTCGACGAGCAGCGGCTCGTAGACGAGGCTCCCGCGCACGCTGCTGTCGTAGCCGACGCCGATCTCGACCTCGCCGCGCTCGATCGCGTCGAGCACCTGGCGCCAGGGAGACACGCGGATCTCGATGTGGATCGCCGGGTGGCGCCGGTGGAAGCTGGCGATCGCCTCGTCGAACTCGGAGGAGACGAGGCCCGAGACGATCTGGATGCGGACGATGCCGTCGACCCGCTTGGTCGCCTGGGCGACCTGGTGCGGGACCATCCGCGCCGATTCCAGCATGTCCTCGCACAGCTCGAGCACGGCCTTGCCCGCCGGGGTCAGCTCGACACCTGTCGAGGTGCGGCGCAGCAGGGTGGTGCCGACATGGTCCTCGAACCGCTTGAGCGCGGCGCTGATGCTGGGCTGCTGGCGGTTGAGCTGGCGCGCCGCGGCACCGATCCCTCCCGCCCGGACGATGTCGACGAAGGTGCGCATGAGGTTCCAGTCGACCCGGCTGGCGAACTTCCGGTCGGTCATCGGAGGCGGGGGATTGGTGGGATCTTCGGTCATGCGGACTCGTGTGGCCACAGCGGGTGCGCGAGTCATAGATCAGATTGATGACTTGGCTAGAGCCTTTGTGCCTACCGTTATGGCTGGGTGCATGCGACGCATGAGGCGGGGAGATGTCGAAAGGCTTCGTGCCGACGGGCGGCACGATGCTGGAGCATCTTTATGGACCGAACCGCATCGGCACGACGTCTCCCTCGCCGGGCGCTGATCGCGGCGCCGGCGATCCTCCTCGCCAGTCTCGCGACTCCGGCGGCCGCTGCGCCCGAGCCGAGCGCCAGGCTGGTTCGCTGCGGCGAGCAGAGCTGTCTGCGCATTGTCGGGCATCGGGTCGACCCGGCTTCGGCGGTGCGGATCAACGGTCGTGCGGTCGAGACCGAGGGGCATCGCCGGTGGAAGGTCGACCTGCCAGTCGAGACGGTGCGCGATTGGTCCGAGCCCAACGCCCGGACGATCGAGGTCGCGCTGCAACGGAGCAACGGCGAGCAGGAGACGGCGGCTACCGTCGACCTGCCGATCGGACTGCTGGCGACGGAGCTTGATCTCGCTTCGCTGGTGGTCACCGCCGGGTAGCGCCTCGCTCGAGGGGGTGGGCCACCTTGCAGCTATCCAGGCATCGCAACAGTCGGGCCAGCACCGGGGACTCGCCCTGAACATCGACCTCGCCGACCCGATCTTCCACGACGAGGCGAGGGCCGTCGCCTTCGTCGAGGCGACCCGCTGGCCCGAGGGCGTGACTTGCCCGCACTGCGCCTCGGATCGCGTTCGCCGCATGGGCGGCAAGACCCAGGCCGGGATGTTCCTCTGCAATGCCTGCCGTCGCAAGTTCACCTGCCGCACGCGGACGGTGATGGAGCGCTCGCACGTTCCGCTGCGCAAGTGGCTGCTCGCCGCCCATCTCCTGGCCGCTTCCGGGAAGGGCCTGAGCGCCAGGGAGATGGAGCGTACGCTCGGCGTGACCTACAAGACCGCGTGGTTCCTGCGCCACCGAATCCGCGAGGCGATGGCCGATGCGGCGAGGCAAGGTCCATTCGGCAGCAGGGCGGGGGCTATCGGTAGTGGATCGGCGGGGCGGCGATTTCCGCTCGACGAACACGCCGCGGAGCTGCTTTATCGCTGGCCGGGGGCGCCGTCGGGATCGTAGCCGCGCGACCTCGACTCTTCCGGGCGCCGCGCTGTTGGCCATGCTATCCCGGCGTTACGCCTGCTCAATGAAGTCTATACTTGCTAACCCAAGTATATAATTCCCTGAATTCTGGAGTAAATTAGGCTGTACGAGGCTTGTCAGGTCCTGTGCCGGAACCTAAGTGACCGCCAAGTCCGTCGCAGAGCGGGCGAAGATCACGTTCGCAGGAGATGATGATGAAGAGAGGCCTTCTGGTCCTGGGTGCGTGCACCCTGATTACCGCTGTACCCGCCACCGCCGGCGAGAATCCGTTCGCCAAGAACCAGACGGTTCTGCGGCTGAGCGGGCTCGACCTGTCGACTGCCGAGGGGCAGCAGCGCCTGGCGATCCGCATGGACCAGGCCGCGCGCGAGGTCTGCGGTGACCGTCTTGCGACCGTCCACCTCGCGGCTGACGCGAAAGCCAGCGAATGCCGGACGGCGGTGCTGGCCGACATCCGCGCCCAGATCGAGGCGCGGATGGCCAGGTCCGAGGCGGCCGCGGGCGTCCAGCTCGCCTCGCTGCGCTGACCCGACGGTTGCTCCGCTTCCCGGCTTCGCGTGGGCCGGGAAGCGGGCGGCCGAGCCCGACATTGCGTTTGCGCGGGCCGGTAACGCGCCATATGCTGGGGGAGTGATCGCCTCGTCCCCCATTTCCCCTGTGATGCGGTGACGCTCGAAGCCAGGGCCAGGTCGGCGCTCGCGCGAGGCGACCTGCAGACCGCCGCAATTGCCGCCCAGGATCTCGTCCGCGCCGAGCCCGCGAACCCCGCCGGCTTCTTCCTGCTCGGCATGGTCGCGGCCGAGACAGGCCAGGTCTCCAGGGCCATTCCGATGATCGAGGCCGCGGTGGAGCGCGGACCCCAAGCGGAGCACGTCGCGCAACTGGCGCGGATGCTGATCCTGCTGCACCGTGACGGAGAGGCGGCGGAGGCCGCGCGTCGTGCGCTGTCGCTGCATCCCGCCGACCCGCTGACGCTCGACACGATCGGCTGCGTCCTGGTCCGGCTCGGGCGGCACGAGGACGCGATCGCACCGTTTGCGGCTGCCGTTGCAACCGAGCCTGACAACCTCGAGTTCCGCTACAATCTCGCGGCCGCCTGCGGGTTCGTCGGCCGGGTGAGCGAAGCGCGCGAGCACTACGAGGCGATCCTGGCGAAGCAGCCCGGCAACGCCCGCGCGCACTACGCGCTCGCGATCCTCTCGCGGCAGACGGCCGACGCCAACCATGTCCCGCGGCTGAGGGTGGCGCTGGCGGCCGCGGACCGGCCGGAGGACGCGCTGCGCATCCGCTATGCGCTGGCGAAGGAGCTCGAGGATCTCGGGGACGCGGAGGCGTTCGAACACCTCGCGACGGCGAACGCCGAGCACAAGCGCACGATCCGCTACGACTTCGCGCAGGACGCGGCGATCTTCGACGCGATCGAGACGCTGTTCTCCGGAGGCGGCCTTGCCGGCGGCGAGGGAAACCCCGAGGCGGCGCCGATATTCGTGGTCGGCATGCCGCGCACCGGCACGACGCTGGTCGACCGCATTCTCTCGTCGCACCGCGAGGTCGGCTCGGCGGGCGAGCTGCAGGCCATGCCGCTGGCGATCAAGCAACTGGCCGGCACGCCTTCGCGCACCGTGATCGACCCGGCGACCGTCGCCGCGAGCGGGGCGGCCGACCCGCGGGAGATCGGTGACGCCTATCTCGCGCGCGCCGCACATCACCGGCCGGCGGGTAAGCCGCGGTTCGTCGACAAGCTGCCCGCGAATTTCCTCTACATCGGCCACATCGCGCGGGCCCTGCCCCGGGCCGCGATCGTCTGCCTGCGCCGCAATCCGCTGGATACCGTGTGGAGCAACTACAAGAACCTGTTCGCCAGCCAGTCCGCCTACTACGCCTATTCGTACGACCTGATGGACACCGCGCGCTATTACGCCCGGTTCGACCGGCTGATGCGGCTTTGGGCGCAGCTGTTTCCAGGGCGGGTGCTCGAGCTGTCGTACGAAGCGCTGGTCGCCGACCAGGAGGGCCAGACGCGGCGCCTGCTCACGCACTGCGGACTCGAGTGGGACGAGGCCTGCATGACCTTCCACCAGAACAGCGCGCCCGTGGCGACCCCGAGCGCGGCCCAGGTGCGGCGGCCGCTCAACGCGGATTCGATCGGGAAGTGGCGCGCGCACAGTGAAGCGCTCGAGCCGGCGCGCGCGTGGTTCGAAGCGCACGGGATCACGACCGCGTAGGAAAAAAACGGGGCGCCCGCGTGGCCGCGAGCGCCCAGTCGGCCCATGGCCGGTCAGTACTTGATGCGCGCTTCGATGCCGACGGTTCGCGGATTGACTACCGCCTGCCGGTAGTATCGCAGCACGACACCGTCGTTGAGACCCGTGCGCGACCGGTCGTTGGCGACCGAGACCACGGCGTACTCGTCGAAGATGTTGTTCGCGAACAGGCTCACCGCGTAAGTGTCGGTCTCGTAGGTCAGCGACGCGCGATTGAGCACGTAGCTCGGGATCTTGTCGCCGAAGGCGCGCTCCCAGCCGAGCCTCGAGACGACGTTCCCGCGATAGGTCAGGGTCCAGTTCGCGATGAGGTCGCCGTCCCAGATCGGCGTGGTGTAGGTCGCGCCGAGGCTGCCCGAGTTCTTGGCCGAGCCCGGCAGGCGGTCGCCGGCAAGCGCGTCGAGCTGGATCGGCGCGCTGGGGTAGGTTCCCGGCGGGTTGTTGACCGGGATGATGCCGGGTGCGTCCTCGGTAAGCTTGGCATCGGTGTAGGAATAGGTGCCCTGGATCGTCAGCTCCGGCACCGGTCGCAGCTGGAACGAGGTTTCGAAGCCCTTCGACCTCGCACCGCTGCCGTTCACGGTGATCCCGGTCACGCCGTAGAGGGTGGCGGAGGCGACCTGGATGCCGTCCCAGTCGACCCGGAACAGGGCCAGGTTGAACGTCAGCATGTCGTCGAACAGCTGCGTGCGCAGGCCGAGCTCGATGTTCTTGGTGCTGTCGGGCCCGTACTGGATCTCGTTCGGCAGCGCGCAGATGATCTGCGGCCCGTTGTACTGGTCCGGATCGGCCGGGATACCGGGCGGGCACGGCGCGACGCGGTTCGGACCGCCGATGCGGTAGCCCTTGCTGTAGGTGCCGTAGACCATCACGTCGGGCGTGAACTCGTAGGACGTGTTGAACTTCCACACCCAGCCGTCCTGGCCGGCCTGGCCCCCGCTCGGATCGAGATCGTAGGGGCTCAGGGGATCGCCGAGGACCGGAAGTGCGGCCGCACCGGCAATCTCGGAATCGTAGTCGAAGTAGCGGGCGCCGGCGGTGACCTGCCACTCCGGAGTCACCTGGAGAGTGCCTTCACCGAAGATGGCCTTCTCGGTAACTTTCGAGGTGACGAAGCTGACGTACTCGAGCGCCTCGGGGTTGGGTGTCGTGCCGAACTCGACCCACGGGTGGTTCGGGATGTGCTCGGCGTAGTCGCTCTGGAACTTGTTCTCGTTGTAGAATCCGCCGAGCACCCAGCGGAACGGCCCGCCGTGTCGCGAGACCAGCCGCACTTCCTGGTTGACCTGCTTGCGCCGCTGGACGCCCTCGTTCCAGCTCGAGAACGCGGGGAACAGCTCGTAGTCGTAGTCGAGGTCGAGCAGCAGGTCGGTGTTGTCCGACTGAAATTCGACGCGCACGTCGGTGTAGGCCGTGGTCGAGACCAGATCGACGATGTCGGCGATGTTGGCGTTGATCTCCATGCTGACCAGGTGGGCGCGGCGGTCGACCGGCTCGATGAAGCGGCTCGCGTTCTCGTACTTGCCGGTGCCGAGGACGCCGGCGCTGTTGGACTGGGCGCCGTCGGTCTGGGTGCGCTGATAGGCGTAGGTGAAGATCGCCTTCAGGTCCTCGCTCGCCTGCACCAGCAGCTGGTTGCGTGAAGTGAAGGTCTGCTCGAAGTTGAGATCCTTCCTCTTGTAGAGGTTAGCCGCGTAGTCCGCGTCGTCGACGCCGTCGGGACCGCTCGGCTGCGGCAGCGAGACGCCCGGGACCTGCACCAGCAGCGGGTAGTCGATGAAGCCGGGATCGAAGTAGTAGCCTGTGGCCGTGCGGAAGGCGATGTGGTCGGTCAGGACCGGGATGTTGATGACCGTGTCCATCTGGTAGCCGAGCCGGCTGCTGTGCGACTTGGCGTAGAGCCGGCCATGGGCTTCGGCTTCGAGCTTGTCGGCGTTCGGGCGGACGGGGATGTAGCGGATCGCGCCGGCGAGCGTGCCCAGGCCGTAGAGCGTGCCCTGCGGTCCGAGCAGCGTTTCGACGCGCTCGAGGTCGATCAGCTTGAAGTCGTAGTAGAGCGGCACTTCGCCGAGGTAGACGCCGAGGGCATCGTCGTAGCTCGCGCCGCCGTCGCCGACGTCGTCCGCGCTGAGGCCGCGCAGCACGATCGAACCGGTCGAGCCGGGGCCCGTGTCCGAGATGGTCACGCCAGGCGTAAAGTCGGCGAGGTCGCGCACGTCGTCGATGCGCTGGAGCGCGAGCTCCTCGGCGCCCATCGCCGAAATGTTGATCGGAGTGTCCTGCAGCGTCGTGGCGCGACGCGTGCCGGTGACGATGATCGCATCGTCAGCAGCTTCGCCGGCATCGGCCGCGGAGACCTCGGTACCGGTCTCCTGCGCCGCGGCCTGAGTGGCCAGCGCCGCGCTGGTGAGCATCGTTGCAGAGAGGAGGACCCGCTTCAATTTTGCGCAATCTGTCATGTCTTACCCCCAACGTTTTGGGCAAAAGCTTCCCCGCGCCCCGGCGCGTGCCGGAACGGGCTGGCCTTCGATCAGAGGATCCTGCGCTTCGCCGGTCGCCGATTGTCGGCTTGTGGACCGGCTCGACTGGGGCTCGACCTATCGAGGCCGTCGAGCCTTGCGATCCGATATTCCTCCTGCGATGTGCGTGGGCTCGGTTCGACGCAGCCTCCGGCAGGGCCGGGCATGCCTGGTTCCGTTGCTGGGAGCTTGGTCGGCGAGCGGCCGGTACATCAGAAAATCTCCATATCGAGCCGACATGCGGCTTGATGCTGCAGATCCTCTCCCGGGGATGTGGCGTCGTTCTCGCTGCGACGGTGGCACGGTATAGATATTACCAAATGCGTCAAGAGTATTAATTCACCCGTTCTGCCCTGGAGCCTGGACCGCGCTACTCCCCGCCTTCCAGGCCGCCCACGGTCCACCACGACAGCGACTCCAGGTCGTGCGCGCTGGTCCAGATTCCGGCGGGCGTGTAGCGGATGGCGCCGCTGCCCGAGGGCTTCCCGGCCCGGGCAAGGATCTCGAGCGACTGCGGATCGATAACGGCAAAGGTCTGGTCGTCGGTCGTGCGCAGCCAGACCTTGCCGCCGCCGGTGTCGATATCGCCCCACTTGAGGTTGTCGCCGACCTTGACCCGCCCGGTGACCGTGACGCTGGCGGGGTCGACGCGGGCGAGCGTGCCCTCGCCCTGCTCCTGGACCCACACCGCGCCTTCACCCGCGGCGAGAAACCCCGGCATCGAGCCGAGCGTGATCGTGTCGGTTACGGAGTCGGTCGCAGGGTCGATGCGCTGGAGCGTCCCGCCCGGGCCGCTGACGGCCCACAGCGCGTCGAAGCCAAAGGCGAGGTACGAAGTGCCGGGATCGACGGCGATCGTCGCCACCACGGCGTTGGTGGCGGGATCGATCTTGGCGATCGTCCCGGCGGTCTCGTTCGGCGCCCAGACATAGCCGGCACCGCTGACGACGTTGAGCTCCCCGCTCGGCCCGAGGCCGACCGGGATGGTCGCCGCGACGCTCGCGGCCCGGGGATCGATCCGGTAGACTTCGCCGCCGTCGCAGTCGGCGACCCACAGCGAGTCGAACGCCATCGCCATCGTGCCGCAGGGCTTCGGCATTTCGACGTCGGCCACCTTGCCGGCGGTCGACCACTGCTCGACGCGGCCGACGTTGGTGACCCAGACCGTGTCCCCGTCGACGGCTAGGAAATCGGCGAAGCCGGGCACGCTGATCTCCATCTCGGTCAGCTCCATGGCTCCAGCCTGGAGGGGCAGGCACGCGGCGGCGGATGCCAGCGCCAGGCCGATTGGTTTGTTCATGCGTCGTACTCCTGTCTCGGCCCCGGCAGTTCAGCTGTAGCGGTAGGGATTGCGGTCGATCGTGGTCGTCCCGCGCGTCTGGTTGCAGAGGAACACCGTGCCGGTGAAATAGATGCCCGGCTCGGTGATGGTCTTGGCGAACTCGAAGGTCTCGCGCAGCTGGTCGACGGTCATCTGGACGGGCGCCTCGTCGGGCTGCCAGGTCACGCCGTAGGGATAGTCCTCGCCCGCGTTGCTGATCTCGACGTGGCAGCCCATCACGTGGGTCACCGGGTGCGTGTCGCAGAATTCGACGAGGCGCTTCATGCTCTCGAACCACGGTTCCCAGAAGCTGATGTAGCAGCGCCCGCGGTAGAACATGTCGCCGGTGTAGAGGATCTGGGTGTAGCTGTCGTAATAGGCGAACTCGGACACGACGTGGCCGGGCGAGCCCCAGATCATGATGTCGCGGCCGCCGAGGTCGAGCGTGACGCGCTCCTCGGGGTAGTTGGTCATCCCCCAGAACCCGAGCATCTCCTCGTGCGTCAGCCCCATGTAGCGGGTCCGCGGGCGGTCGGCGAACTGGTTGACCGCCGCGTAGTGATCGGCGTGGAGGTGGCTGAAGGCGACCAGCAGCTCGAGGCTGGCGGGATCGCGGCCGTTGCGGCGGCACCAGTCCTCGATGCACTCGTCGACCACGCCGCGCAGGTCCCAATCGTTGCGCAGCTGGGTGAAGCCCTCGTCGAGCAGAAGGACCCGTTCGTTGCCGAAGTAGAGCGGCGCGAACGGCGCTTCGAAGCTGTAGGCCTTGTTCTGCCGCAGGATCGCGGTGTGGGCGTTGTACCAGTGGACCTGCACCGGCGGGTCGGTGTTGTCCATGCACGACGGGGAGCCGCAGATCCACTTGTCGGGGAAGCTGCCCGGAGCGGGCAGGTTGCTCTTGAAGTCGATCGGCGCCCCGGTGGCGGCCGACGCCTCTCCGGCAAGCGCGCCGAGCATGGTGCCGGCGAGGGGAACCGCGGCGTTGAAGGCGAGGAAGGTGCGGCGATCCATGGGAGCTCCTTGGCGTCAGAACGGGCGGGGGGCGTCGATGTCGGGCACACCCTCCGGCCAGACCTGCGTCCGCGCGTCGGGACTGACGCCGTTGAGCAGCACGAAGTCCGGGCGGATCAGCATCATGTCCTTGCCCTGGACCTCGCGGGCGTAATGGATCGCCTCGTCGATCAGCGCCGGCTCCATCTGCAGCACGCGCTCGTAGGGCTTGTAGGTCGCGAACCTCGGGTAATACTTCCCGGGCACGAACATCATCTCGATGTGCCCGCCCATGATCCACTTGACCGGCCGTTCAGCCGCGAAGGCCCTGAGCCGCTCGAGCGAGGCCACGAAATCGCGGTCGTTGCTGATGTTGATCTTGCCGGGAAACAGCAGGTCGCCGGTAAACAGGAAGTCGCAGTAGGGATCGTAGAAGGTGACGCCGTCGCGGTGCGCGCCCGGGGTCGGGATTACTTCGATCACCCGGTCGCCGAGGTCGATCCGGCCGGTCCCGGATGGCCAGCTCGCGGCGAGCCCGTAGAACCCCTTCATCGCGGCGAGTGGCGTGGGCACGATGGTGGTGTTCGGCCGGTCGGCGAACTGGACCAGTCCCTGGTTCTGCGCGACGTCCTCTCCGGAGGTCAGCGCGACGGTGAGCGGGATGCCGCTGCGGCCGCGCGCCTGCTCCCAGCGCGTGACGATCGCGTCGACCGTCTTGCGCAGCGGGTAGTACCCGGCATCGGCCGTGGCCCCGGTGTCGATCAGCAGCGCGCCCGCGTTGCCGAACAGCAGGTAGGTGAACGGCGCTTCCCAGTGCACGCAGACGTTCTGGCGCAGCACGAAGGTGTCCTCGTTGTACTGCACCACCTGCACGCGAGGGTCGCGGTTCTTCGCGGCGACGTTCGAGCCATAGGTCCATCGGAACGCGAGGTTGCCGGGAGCTGGGCCGTCGCAGGCGTAGTCGTGGATGACCGGGCCCGAACGGTGGAGCGGCACCGCGCTGTCGGTGTGTCGCACGCCGGCGCGATTGTAGTCGAGGTCCGGGTTCCCGTTCGGATAGGAGCGCGACGTGGCCGACTGCGGATTTCCCGAGAGCGCGGGGTTGTAGGTCACGGCGGCGGAATGGTTCTCGGACATCGAAGACTCTCGAAACGGCCGCGATTGCGGCCCTGAACGATTGCCTTCGCTGGGCACCCTCCCGGACGCCGCGGGTTCGCCGAAAGCGCCCCGTCGGTCCTGCGTGTGGCAGCGATCATATGGATATTACAGAAATCCGCAATAGTAATAATTTCCCGATGGACAACGCTCCGGTTTGCGGCAATGCTGCACCTGCGAAAGGGGACGAATCATGCTCGACGGGATCCGTACCGCAGGAAGAATGGTGTTGATGGCCGCGGCCTTGTTGCTGGCGGCGTGCTCGTCGTCCAACTCGGACGCGCCGGAGCCGAAGACCGAGTTCAACATCGGCTGGTCGATCTATGCCGGCTGGGTGCCGTGGCCCTACGCGCAGGAGGCCGGCATCGTGAAGAAGTGGGCCGACAAGTACGGCATCGAGATCAACTTCGTGCAGGTCAACGACTACGTCGAGTCGGTGAACCAGTACACGGCGGGCAAGCTCGACGGCGTCACGGTTGCCAACATGGATGCGCTGACGATTCCCGCTGCCGGCGGAAAGGACACCACGGTGGTGATCGTCGGCGACTATTCCAACGGCAACGACGGCATCCTGCTCAAGGGCGCCGGCGGGCTCGAGGCGATCAAGGGTCGCCAGGTCAACCTGGTCGAGCTCTCGGTGTCGCACTATCTGCTCGCGCGGGCGCTCGAGTCGATCGGCACCCCGCTCGACGCGGTGAAGACGGTGAACACCGCGGACGCCGACATCGTCAGCGCCTTCACGGCGCCGGAAGTCACCGCGGCGGTTGCCTGGAACCCGCAGCTGACGACGATGAAGGCCACGCCGGGCGCGAGCCTGGTGTTCAGCTCGGCGGACATCCCGGGCGAGATACTGGACCTGCTGGTGGTCGATACCGCGACGCTCAGGGCCAATCCCAACCTCGGCAAGGCGCTCGCGGGAATCTGGTACGAGACGATGGCGCTCATGCAGCTGCAGGACGACGAAGGGAAGGCGGCGAGGGCGGCCATGGCGAGGATCGCCGGGGCGACGCCCGAGCAGTACGAAAGCCAACTGACGACCACCTTCCTCTATACCGACCCGAAGGCGGCCGTCGCGGCGACCACTTCGCCGGACCTGATCACGACGATGACCCGGGTGCGCGACTTCAGCTTCTCGAAGGGCCTGTTCGGGCAGGGCGCGACGTCGGCCGATGCCGTGGGCATGGAGTTTCCGGGCGGCAAGACGCTCGGCGATCCCGACAACATCACGCTGAGGTTCGATGCGACGTTCATGCAGATGGCGGCCGATGGCGCGCTCTGAGCCCCGCGGATCCGGCAGAAGAACGCCTTCATGCGCTGGGTGAACCGCCGCGTCCGGAAAGGTAACGGCTTCCTTCTGGGCGCGG
Source organism: uncultured Sphingomonadales bacterium (assembly GCA_937898525.1). Lineage (GTDB taxonomy): Bacteria > Pseudomonadota > Alphaproteobacteria > Sphingomonadales > Sphingomonadaceae > Croceibacterium_A. The sequence continues at coordinate 11,762 of CALCBC010000008.1, read as the reverse complement.
CGCCGATCGCCCTGCTGGTGCTGGCCTACCTGGTGGCCGCCGCGGCCCGCCACGAAGCCAACCCGAACGACAAGATCCTGCCCCTGCCCGGGGCCATGGCCGAGGCCATGGCGGCACTGCTGTTCCGTCCGGACCCCCTCTCCGGGCAACTGCTGTTCTGGGCCGACACTTTCGCGAGCCTGCAGCGGCTCGGCTTCGGGCTCGGGATTTCGGCACTTTCGGCGCTCGTCGTGGGGCTCGTGCTTGGCGTGCTGCCACCGGTACGCGCGACGTTCGGCCCGCTGGTGACGGCCGTTGCGGTCATCCCGCCGATCGCGCTGCTGCCGATCCTGTTCATCGCCTTCGGGCTCGGCGAGACGGCCAAGGTGGCGCTGATCGTGGTCGGTATCACCCCGTTCATGATTCGCGACATCGCCGCGCACATCACCGCGTTACCGCGCGAGATGCTGATCAAGGCGCAGACGCTTGGCGCGAGCAGCTGGCAGCTGCTGCTGCGCGTGGCGCTACCGCAGGCCATGCCGCGCCTGATCCAGTCGGTCCGCCTGTCGTTAGGGCCGGCGTGGGTGTTCCTGATCTCGGCGGAGGCGATCGCGTCGGACGTCGGCCTCGGCTACCGTATATTTCTCGTCCGGCGGTACCTGTCGATGGACGTCATCCTGCCTTACGTCGCGTGGATCGCGTTGCTCGCGGTCGTGATCGACTTCCTGCTGGCGACGGGCAGCCGCAAGCTGTTCCCCTGGGCGCACGGAGCGGGCCATTGAGCGCGCTCCTGCGCCTGCGCGACGTCTGGGTCGAGTACGGCGACAAGGTCGTCATCGAGGGGATCACGCTCGACATCGAGGCCGGCTCGTTCGTCTCGATCGTCGGCCCATCCGGTGCCGGGAAGAGCAGCCTGCTGCGCGTGATCCTTGGCCAGGAGGCGCCAACTCGCGGCTCGATCCGTCTCGACGGCGCCCCCCTCGCGCCCGAGTGCGGCCCCGACCGCGGCGTGGTGTTCCAGCGCTACTCGGTGTTCCCGCACCTCTCGGTGTTGCGCAACACGATGTTCGGCCTCGAGTGCGCAGAAGCTCCGTTCACGGGGCGGCTGTTCGGCGCGCGGCGCCGGGCCGCGGCCGCCGAAGCCGAGGAGATGCTCGCGGCGGTCGGCCTCGGTGACAGCCTGCACCTCTACCCGGCCGAGATGTCGGGGGGCATGCAGCAGCGGCTCGCCATCGCTCAGGCGCTGATCAAGCGGCCGCGCATCCTGCTGCTGGACGAGCCGTTCGGCGCACTCGACCCCGGCATCAGGACCGACATGCACGCGCTGGTGACCCGCCTTTGGCGCGAATACGCGCTGACCATCATCATGGTGACGCACGACATCAAGGAAGCCTTCACGCTCGGTACGCGCGTGCTGGCGCTCGACAAGCGCCGCCACGATCCGCACGCCCCTCACCGGTTCGGCGCCACGACGGTCTATGACCTGCCGCTCAAGAAGCCCTTGGCAACGCAGGCACTAGATGGCAGTAGTATTACGATTGACAGCAAAGATAATAACTGAGAGGACAGCAGGATGACGAACGACCCCGCGAGTCTCGCCCGGCTCAGCATGAGCCTTCCGGCCGAACTCTTCCGCCAACTGGACACGATGGTGGAGGAGCGCGGCCTGCCGTCGCGCTCGCAGCTCATCGCCGAGCTGATCCGGCACGCGCTGGCCGAACACGAGGCGCTTACGCGCCCGGAGAACATGCTCGCCGGCACGATCACGCTGGTCTACCGCGGCAACCGCGGCCGCGTCCGCCAGCAGCTGGCCGAGACCCAGGTCGACTACCTCAAGGAGGTCATCTCCTCGCAGCACGTGTTTCTCGAGGACGACCAGTCGCTCGAGGTGCTGCTGGTCCAGGGGCCGGCCTTCCGCCTCAAGGAGCTGTGTGACGCGCTGCGCAGCATCCGCGGCGTGCACCAGCTGCAGCTTGTCACCACCACCGCGCTGCTTCCGCCGCTGCACGAGCTCGGCGAAGAGGATGCGGTCCCCGCGAAGGCTCCGTCGAGAAAGGACGTCGCATGACGGTACTCGCCGACCCCATGGCGGCGCGCGAGCACGCTCGCGCCATGGCCGGCACCATCGTCGAGGCGATGCCGTGCCTGCCGCCGGAGGCCTCGGACCTCCCGGCGGGCGTCGCAGCGGAAGACCTGGTCTGGGAAGAGACCGTGGCTCCCGGCGGCTATGCGGCGCGCCGGCTCGCGCGAGGCTCGCGCCTTCGGCTGATCGATCTCCAGGGCGACGCCTGCGCCTCGCTGCTGATCTACAACGCCGAAATGCCGACCGAGCGGCTCAACGTCGCCGACACGGTCAAGGTGCAGTGGAACGCCTATCTCGGGGCAGGCAAGCTGCTGCTGTCCGACATGGGCCGCGTGCTCATGAGCATCCTCGAGGACGACGCCGGCACTCACGATGCATTCTGCGGCACGTCCAATGCGAGGACCAACGCCGCGAAGTACGGGGAAGGGCGCAACAGCGGCCCGTTTCCGAACGGCCGGGACCGGCTGCTTCTCGGATCGGCCAAGCACGGGCTGCAGCGCCGCGACGTGCACCCGTGCATCAACCTGTTCAAGGGAACCCGGATCGAGGCCGACGGCACGATCACCCCACTGATCGGGCCGTTCGAGCCGGAGCGGAAGGTCGTGCTGCGGGCCGAGATGGAGGTGATCGTGGTGATCGCCAATTGCCCGCACGTGCTCGACCCGCGCGATCAGTGGAGCGTCACCCCGCTCAGGCTCACGGCCTGGCGCGGCGCGGTGACGCCCGAGGACGACCCGATCCGCAACGCCACTCCGGAAGGTCAGCGCGCCTTCCTCAACGTCGAAGACTATTTCCGCCGCTGAACAGGGACGCCAGGATTACATGACGACCGATCCGGGCCTCGAGGGCCTCGCCGGCATTGTCGTTCACGACGAGATCGTACCGGCGAGAGCACCCTGGCTGCACCACGTCGCCGCCGGGCAGACACTCCGCATCGTCGACCTCGAGGGTAACCAGGCGGTCGACTTCCTCGTCTATTCCGCGGCCGACGATGCCGAGCGCTATAGCGCGCAGGACACGGTCGCCGCACAGGGCAACCTGTTCCTGCGCACGGGCAGCGTGCTGCTCTCCAACGAAGGCCGTCCGATGATGACGATCGTCGCGACCTCGGTCGACTATCACGACACGATCGGCGGCGCCTGCTCGTGCGAGTCGAACACGCTTCGCTACGGCCACCACACCAAGTCGCAACATGCCTGCGTCGACAACTTCCTCGAAGCGAACCTGCGCGAGGGCCGCGGCAAGCGCGACATGGTTTCCAACATCAACTTCTTCATGAACGTGCCGGTGGAGAAGGACGGCACGCTCGGGATTGTCGACGGAATTTCCGCTCCCGGCCTCACGGTGGACCTGCGAGCCGAGATGGACGTGATCGTCGTCGTGTCCAACTGTCCGCAGATCAACAACCCGTGCAACGCCTTCAATCCCACCCCCGTCCGGATGATCGTCACCGCATGAGCTTCGACACCGTCCTGGTGGCGAACCGGGGCGCCATCGCTACCCGGATCATCCGCACGCTCCGCAGGATGGGCCTGCGCTCGGTGGCGGTCTATTCCGAGGCCGACGCGGGTTCGCTGCACGTCTCGCAGGCGGACGTTGCGGTCTGCATCGGCCCGGCGCCGGCTGCGGAAAGCTACCTCAACGTGGCGGCGATCCTTGAGGCCGCGAAAGCCACGGGCGCGGGGGCCATCCACCCCGGTTACGGCTTCCTCGCCGAGAACCCCGAGTTTGCCGAGGCCTGCGCCGGGGCGGGAATCGCCTTCGTCGGACCCACGCCGGAGAACATCCGCACGTTCGGCCTCAAACACAGCGCCCGCGCCCTCGCGGCCGCGCACGGCGTGCCGCTGGCCCCGGGCACCGGTCTGCTGACTGGCGAGGAGGAAGCCGTTCGCGCCGCGCGCGAGATCGGATTCCCGGTCATCCTGAAGGCCACTGCCGGCGGTGGCGGCATCGGGATGCGCATCTGCGACGACGAGACGGCCGTGCGCCAAGGCTTCGCCGCGGTTGCGCGCCTCGGCGAAGGCAATTTCGGCGATGCCGGGGTGTTCCTCGAGCGGTACATCGGTCGCGCGCGCCACATCGAAGTGCAGATCTTCGGCGACGGCACCGGCCGCGTCATGCCGCTCGGCGAGCGCGATTGCTCGCTCCAGCGGCGCAACCAGAAGGTCGTCGAGGAAGCACCGGCGCCGCTGCTGTCCGACGCGCGGCGTGCCGAGTTGATCGCCGCCGCGGTGCGCCTCGGCGAGGCGGCGCGCTACCGTTCCGCGGGGACGGTCGAGTTCCTGTACGACGCCGACAAGCAGGACTTCTTCTTCCTCGAGATGAACACCCGCCTGCAGGTCGAGCATGGCGTCACCGAGGAGGTCACGGGCGTCGACCTCGTCGAATGGATGATCCGCGGAGCAGCCGGGGACTTCTCGTTCCTCGACCGGGAGCCGCCGCTCGCACGCGGCCATTCGCTGCAGGTGCGCGTCTACGCCGAGGATCCCGCGCTCGACTACCGCCCCACGGTCGGCACGCTGACTGCGGTGAGCTTTCCCGAGGACGTGCGCGTGGAGACCTGGTGCATGGCCGGGAGCACGGTCAGCGCCTGGTACGATCCGATGCTCGCCAAGCTGATCGTCCACGGGCCGACGCGCGAGGCGGCGGTCGCCGCGATGCAAGGCGCGCTCGGGGAAAGCCGCGTCGACGGAGTCGAGACCAATCTGCGCTGGCTGCGCGATGTGGTGCGCAACCCGGGGTTCGTGAGCGGCGAGGTCTCGACCAGGCTGCTCGAGACGATTGCCTACGTCCCGCGCAGCATCCGCGTGATCAGCGGCGGCACCGCGACGACGGTGCAGGACTGGCCCGGGCGGCAGGGACTGTGGGCGATCGGCGTGCCGCCCTCGGGCCCGATGGACGACCGTTCGTTCCGGCTCGGCAACCTGCTGCTCGGCAACCCGGAAGGGGCCGCGGGGCTCGAGGTCACGGTGAGCGGACCGGTCCTCTCGTTCAACGCGCCGGCGCGCTTCTGCCTGACCGGAACCGACTTCGGCGCGCAGCTCGACGGCCAGCCGGTCGAGCGTGGAGCGGTCGTCGAGGCGCAGGCGGGCCAGACGCTGGCGCTCGGCCGCGCCGCGGGCGGCGGGGTTCGCGGCTACATCCTGTTCGAGGGCGGGCTCGACATCGAACCCTATCTCGGCAGCCGCAGCACCTTCGAGCTCGGCCAGCTCGGCGGCCATGCCGCGCGGCGGCTGCTGGCGGGCGACACGCTCCATCTCGGGGACAGAAGGCCGGGCACGCCGGCGACCGGATTGTCGCTGCCCGAACTCGGCCGGACCTGGGAGCTGCGCGTGCTTTACGGCCCGCACGGCGCGCCCGACTTCTTCACCGAGGACGACATCGCCACGATCCTCGCGGCCGAGTGGCAGGTGCACTACAACAGCAACCGCACCGGCGTGCGGCTGGTCGGACCGAAGCCCCAATGGGCGCGCACCGACGGCGGCGAAGCGGGGCTCCACCCGTCGAACATCCACGACAACCCCTATGCGATCGGCGCGGTCGATTTCACCGGCGACATGCCGATCATCCTCGGACCCGACGGTCCCTCGCTCGGCGGGTTCGTCTGCCCCTTCACGGTGATCGCCGCCGACCGCTGGAAGATCGGCCAGCTCGCCCCCGACGACCGCGTGCGCTTCGTGCCGGTAACGGCCGAGGACGCGGCGGAGGCCGACCGGCTTCCGCTGGGAGCCGCCGAACCGAAGACGCGCTCGCGCGACATCGCCACGCTGTCGCCAATTCTCGCCACGATCGCGGAGAGGGGATCGCGCCCGCGCACGGTCTATCGCCAGCAGGGCGACCGTAACATACTTGTCGAGTACGGGCCGATCGTGCTCGACGTCGAGCTGCGCATCCGCGTGCACGCGCTGATGACCGAGCTCGAGAAGCTGGCGTTGCCCGGGGTCATCGACATCGCGCCCGGCATCCGCTCGCTGCAGCTGCATTTCGACGGCAAGGTGCTCGACCAGCAGGGCGCGCTCGCGGCGCTGATGCAGGCAGAAGAAGCGCTGGGCGATCTCGAGGACTTCTCGGTCCCCTCCCGCATCGTCCACCTGCCCCTCAGCTGGCGCGACCCGGCCACGATCGAGACGATCGAGAAATACATGGCCGGGGTGCGCGACGACGCGCCGTGGTGCCCCGACAACATCGAGTTCATCCGCCGCGTCAACGGGCTGCCCGATGCCGACGCGGTCGAGAAGATCATCTTCGACGCGAGTTATCTCGTGCTCGGACTCGGCGATGTCTATCTCGGGGCGCCGGTCGCCACCCCGGTCGATCCGCGCCACCGGCTGGTGACGACCAAGTACAATCCGGCGCGGACCTGGACCCCGCCCAACGTGGTCGGCATCGGCGGCGCCTACATGTGCATCTACGGGATGGAAGGGCCCGGCGGCTACCAGCTGTTCGGACGAACGATCCAGGTATGGAACACGCACCGGCAGACCGATGCCTTCCGGGAAGGCAAGCCGTGGCTGCTGCGCTTCTTCGACCAGATCCGCTTCTTCAAGGTCAGCGCCGAGGAACTGGCCGAATGGCGGCGCGACTTTCCCAACGGGCGCCGTTCGATCCGCATCGAGGAATCCGAGTTCCGGCTCGCGGAATACCGTGCGCTCCTTGCCGAGCATGCCGAATCGATCGCCGAGTTCGAACGTCGGCGCCAGGCCGCGTTCGACGCCGAGCGCGCCGAATGGCAGCGGTCGGGCGAATTCGACCGGGTCACCGATCTGGAGGAACGCGGCAGCGGAGGAGCGGGCGAACCGGTCGCGGTCGAAGTTCCCGAGGGCGCCGACCTCATCGAGGCGCCGTTCGGCGGCAGCGTGTGGAAGCTGATGGTCGCTGAAGGCGACTCGGTCGAGGCCGGCGACGTGATCGCCGTGATCGAGGCGATGAAGATGGAATGCCCGTTCGAGAGCCCCGCCAGCGGCACGGTCGCCGCGCTCTACATGCAGGAACGGCAGTCGCTGCAGCCGGGTGCGCCGATGCTGGCGCTGATGCGCGAATCATGACCGCGCTCGACCGGCGGAGCGCCGTGGCCATCGCCGAGGCGGTCAATCGGCGGTTGACGAGCGCTGTCGCCGTGGCGGCGGAAACGCTAATGCGCCTTGCCGCCTACGACGAGGTCCAGCGCCGGATCTGGATTGCCCGGATCGAGCCCGACGACCTGGTCGCCGCGGCGCGGGCGATCGATGCACGGATCGCGGCGGGCGAGACGCTGCCGCTGGCCGGCGTACCCTATGCGGTGAAGGACAACATCGACGTCTCCGGGTTCGAGACGACCGCCGCATGCCCTGCCTACGCCTACCTTCCGGAAGGCTCCGCCGGCGTGGTGGAGCGGCTGGAGGCGGCGGGCGCGATCTGTATCGGCAAGACCAACCTCGACCAGTTCGCCACCGGACTCGTCGGAACGCGCAGCCCTTACGGGGTTCCGCGAAACGCCTACAATCTTGCCTACGTCAGCGGCGGGTCGAGTTCGGGGTCCGCGGTCGCGGTTGCCGCCGGGCTGGTGCCGTTCGCGCTCGGCACCGACACGGCGGGCTCTGGCCGGGTGCCCGCCGCGTTCAACCACCTGATCGGCTTCAAGCCGAGCAGGGGCCGCTGGAGCACGCGCGGCCTGGTCCCCGCGTGCCGCACGCTCGACTGCATCACGGTGTTCGCCGATTCGGTGGCCGACGCGCGGCTGGTCGATTCAGTCGTCGCGGGCTTCGACCGGGCGGATCCCTGGTCGAGGCCGCTGGCCGACGGGCCGGTCGAGCCCGCACGGATCGGCGTGCCGCGGCGGGACCAGCGCGTGTGGTTCGGCGATCTCGAGGCGGAATTTCTCTACGACCGCGCGCTCGAGCGGCTCGCCGCGAAGGCTGCGATCGTCGAGATCGATGTTGACCCCCTGCTCGAGGCCGCGCAGCTGCTCTACGGCGGGCCGTGGATCGCCGAGCGGACCGCGGCAATCGGGGAACTGCTCGACGCGAACCCTACGGCGATAGATCCTACCGTCCGCACGATCATCGAGCAGGGCCGAGAGTTCAGCGCGGTCGAGCTGTGGAGCGGCATCTATCGCCTCGCCGAACTGAAGCGCCACGCGGACGCGATGTGGGACGAGGTCGACCTGCTCGCCTTTCCCACCACAGGCACGATCTATCGAGTCGCCGAGCTGCTGGCCGAGCCGATCGCGCTCAACAGCAATCTCGGCCGCTACACCAACTTCGTGAACCTGCTCGACATGGCGGCCGTTGCCGTGCCCGCCGGCGCTCGCGCGAACGGGACCGGCTTCGGCCTGACGCTGATCGGGCCTGCGGGCAGCGATCGCGGCCTGCTTGCCGCCGCCGAATCGTGGCTCGCCGCGGCCGACCTGCCGCCCACGCCGCCGCTCGACCTGGAGGGAAGAATGGAAACCGTGAAGCTCGCCGTCGTCGGGGCCCACCTGAAGGATATGCCGCTGCACTGGCAGCTGACCTCGCGCGACGCGGTGTTCGTCGGCGCTTTCGAAACCGCGCCGACCTACCGGCTCTACGCGATGGTCGACAGCACGCCGCCCAAGCCGGCGCTCGTTCACAGCGACGACGGCGCCGCGATCGCGGTCGAGGTGTACGAGCTCGACGTTGCTGCGTTCGGGAGCTTCGTCGCCGAAGTCCCGCCGCCGCTTGCCATCGGCACGGTCACCCTTGGCGACGGCAGCAGCGTGAAGGGCTTCGTTGCCGAGCCGCGCGCCACCGTCGGGGCCGAGGACATTACCCACCTCGGCGGGTGGCGCGCCTACGTCGCCCGCGGCTGAGCGCCGGAAGACCAAGGCGCAATCTTCCTGTAATTATTACGCTTGACGAAATATTTAATATCGGTAGCTTCCCACTCAGAGCAACAACGCGTTCCGGAGAGAGATTCTGAAGGGCTGGGCCGTGAGCGGCCCGCTGCGAGGGAGTCTGTCAATGGATCGCGCGCAAGGCACTCGGGTCGGAAACAGGATCATCGGCGCCCAGTCCCCCGTCACGGTGGGGTGGGAGAACATCGGCAAGGTCGAAGGCGGCCCGGTGAAGAAGGCATTCTTCACCTGGTTCCAGCCGACCGTGCTGATCGGCCTGATCGTGTTCTGGTATTACGCTCCCAACTCGATCGCGACGGCCTCGACGGCGATCATGATCGGCATCGGCTTCCGCCTGTTCCTGCTCGGGCTCGAATGGGTCAATCCTCGTCACGAAAGCTGGAAGCTGACCTGGAAGGAACTGGTCACCGACCTGTTCTTCGTCGGACTCGGCTACACGGTCCTCGATACCGTCGAGATGTACATCGGCGACGACGCGATCATCGAGGCCGTCCACAATTCGTTCGACTGGGACAAGCTGCAGTGGTTCACCGGACTGCCGCTGCTGCTGCAGGCCTTCCTGATCTCGTTCATCTTCGACTTCGGGCAATACTGGATGCACCGCGGGATGCATAACTGGTACCCGCTGTGGCTGACGCACGCGCCGCACCACTACATCACCCAGCTGAACATCAACAAAGGCGCCGTCGGCAACCCGGTCGAACTGTTCCTGATCGGTCTCGGGATCGGCGGGTTCTTCGATTTCCTGCCGCGCGCCGCGCTGCTCGCCGGAACGCTCGGCCTCGCGGTCGGGACCTACCAGCACATCAATGTCCGCTTCAACACGCCGCGCTGGTGGCGCTTCGTGTTCAACACGACCGAACACCACAGCGTGCACCACTCGCAGGACTTCGAGGCCAGCCGCAGCAACTACGCCGGCACCTGGATCATCATCGATCGGATCTTCGGCACCTGCGTCGATGGCGAGGCGGAACTGCTGGGCATGGAAGGCGGGCGCCGCATGACGATCCGCGAGACCCTGGTCTATCCGTTCACCGAGGCCTGGAAGACGCTCAGGGAGCGGTTCGGCCGGCCGCAGGCGTCAGCAGTCCCCGCGGAGTGACGCGGGGCCCGCGGCCCCCGTCCCTTCAGATCGTACCGATACCTCGTCCCGGCCGGCACACGGCCGGACGGAACCCTGCGGCCTGCGTCAAGGCCGCTTCGCGGAAAGGGAGCCTCGTGGACTGGCGCGCGATAGACTGGATCTGGCACATACGCGGAAGCGTGCCGCTCCCGCCCGGGCAGTCGAGCCACGAGGCCTTCGACCGGCTCGACCCGCTGTTCCGCGTACGCGACACCTATCACGACCGCCGGGGTGACGAGCTGACGTTCAGCAAGAGCAACCAGGCTCCCCAGGACAAGATGGCGACCTTCGACGGCGGGACGCTGAGGATCGAACGCGACGGGACGGGCGCCGTGCTGCGCTTCGACCTGCACAGCCGGATCCTGCTGTTCTGCTTCCTCGCGCCGCTGCTGTTCCTCGCCTTCGCCGGTCTCAACATCGCGATCGGCGTGCTCGACCCGCCGACTGCCGCCGAAAAGGCCGAGGCCAAGAAGAAGCAGGAGGAGCGGATGAAGCGCATCGCCGAGCAGCCCCTGCACCCGATCGACCAGTTCCTCGGCGCGCCCGCCCCCGAGAAGCCCAAGAGCGAGGAAGAGAAGGCGAGGGAGAAGGCCGAGAAGAAGGGCAAGAGCGAGGACGTGGACGAGGACGAAGGGGAGGAGGGGCCGTCGACCACGCCGGCCTACGTCTTCGCGGGCATCTTCGCGGCGCTCTATCTCGTGGGGCGGATTTTGGAGAAGTGGCTGATCACCAAGCGCTTCCGCCAACATCTCTGGGACGAGGAGCCCGCCCTCGACGGCGGCGCGAAACCGGCCTGAAGAGGGCGGATCCGATGGGCCCGCCGCATCTGCATGCGGCGGCCGGGTTCTCCAATCAGTTCAGAGGGTAATGGTCGGGAGATAGGATTCCAGACCGGATATGGCTCTCAGAAAACCCACGGATTTCCACGGTTCTTGCAGGATTGCGCGACCTTTGTGCAACGGTTGCAAGGAAGGCTCGAGCGCCTTTACGAGGTAGGCCAGGGACGCGGAAACCGTGTTCTGCTGGCAGCGTGCCGACCTCCACTATCGGCAGACCCAGGTGCTGCGGAGCCGACGCTGACATCCATTTTTGACGCCGTGCGTCACGATCAACTACGGCAGATCGCGGACGGACCGCTTCGCGACCGATCTTCGAGAAGATATAACTGCGACACGCGTGTGAAAGCTCCCTGCTGACAGTCCAGCCTCGGTGCTCTTGAGCAGCGTATCATCACGTGAAAGGCGCTAGGCGTTCGGCGATGCTATCGAGATGGACTGGCGGTTGGCTCCTTCGGAGGTCTGCGCTGCCTCTCGCCCGCCTGGCGGCGCCGGCAGCGGCAGCCGCGTGTCAGTTCAAGGCGAGCGATTGCCGGTCGTCGGACGGGGCCGTGGCAGCAATCTTCTCGGCGAGAATGGCCACCTGGGTGCGGTTGCGCACGTTGAGCTTGCGCATCAGCGCTGTCATGTGCGCTTTGACCGTGGCCTCGGCGATGCCGAGGTCGAAGGCGATCTGCTTGTTCGCCAGTCCGAGATGGACCCCGCGCAGTACGCGCAATTGAGTAGGGGTAAGTCGCTCGACACCGGCCGAGACCGGACTGGAGCCCGGCAACCGGGACGCGGGCGACAGCCGGTCCGCAAACGGCTCGTTCGACTCGTGTTCGTTCACCTCTCACCTCCCCAAACATGGTGGCTTCAGGCCGCGTTCGGCGTTGGCCATTGCCTCGA
>CALCBC010000007.1 GCA_937898525.1 uncultured Sphingomonadales bacterium | reverse complement strand
CGCCGCCGCCGCCCCGACCCTCACCGCCGTCGCCCCGGCGACCGGACCGGTCGCCGGCGGCACCAGCGTCACGCTGACCGGTACCGACCTTACCGATGCCACCGCGGTCACGTTCGGCGGCACGCCGGCGGCCAGCTTCACGGTCGACAGCGCCACCCAGATCACCGCGGTCACCCCGGCCCATGCCGCCGGCGCGGTCGACGTCGCGGTCACCACCCCGGGCGGCAGTGCAACCCTCGCCGGCGCGTTCACCTTCGAGGTGCCGGCCCGGCCCGATCCGACACTCGATCCCGAGGTCGTCGGACTCCTGACCGCCCAGGCCGACATGGCCACGCGATTCGCCCGGAACCAGACCCGCAACTTCCTGCGTCGCCTCGAGCAATTGCATCGGGAAGGCGAACGCCGCCGGTCGAGCATGAATGTACGGATCGGCTACCTGCAGGATCCCTGCGGCAGCGCCTCCGACCGCGAGCTCACGAAGCTCCTGGCTCTCGCCAACATCGATCCCGATCGTATCGGAAGCTCCAATCTGCAGTCGGACATCGGCTCGTGCCGGACCGAACGACGGGCGCCGGTTCTCGCAGTGCGCGACGGCACCCTGCGCGAGGGCGCCCAGATGAATCGGCCGTCGCACCTCGGTAGATCGACCTCCGGTCAGTTCGCCGCCTGGTCGGGAGGCTTCATCAATTTTGGAGAGCGCGACGATGGCAAACTCGATCTCGACTACACGATGATCGGCGTGAGTGGCGGTATCGATGCGCGCTTCTCCGACAGGTTCGTCGGCGGAATTGGCTTCGGATACGGCAGGGACCGGACGGACGTCGGCACCAATGGCGGCAAGAACCGGGCGGACGCCTACAGCGGCGCGCTCTATGGCAGCTACCAGCCAGTAGACCAGCTGTTCGTCGACGGCTTGCTCGGCGGGAGCCTGCTGAGCATCGATTCACAGCGCTACGTCACCGCGAACGGCGAGTTCGCGACCGGGGATCGTTCCGGAAGCCAGATCTTCGGTTCGTTGACTGTCGCCTACGATCTGGCGGACGAACGATGGCTGCTCGCGCCTTACGGGCGGATGGAGTTTTCTCGCTCGTGGCTCAAGGAGTTCACCGAAACTGGCGGAGGCATCTACGGTCTGACCTACGGGAAGCAGACCGTCGATGTCCTCTCGGGCGTCGCGGGACTGCGAGCGAACTATGCCTTCGAAACGGAGTGGGGCGTGCTTCAGCCCGGACTTCGCACCGAGTATACCTACGACTTCAAGGGCACCTCACGGGCGAGCATGGGATACACCGATCTCGGCGGGCTGCCCTACTCCATCGAACTGGACCCGACGACCCGCGATCATCTGACGCTCGGCCTCTCTCTCGAGATGCTGTTCGCGAACGACGTCAATCTGGGGATCGACTACCGGACCAGCTTCGGCGGATCGGCCAGCCAGGACCATTCGCTCGGCCTGCAGATAGGGGGGCGCTTCTGACGCGGTAGCCACCGGACCGCTCCGGAGCCAGGCTCATGACCAGGCAGGAAGGCGGATCGAATGAGGCCACTTGCTATGACCGCTCCGCTCGCGTCCGCCAGCCGCTTCGACGCCGGCGACCGCGAGATGTCAGCCTTTCACGATTCCCGCGGGCGCCAAGCCATCCCCGGTCATTCCCCTGTGCATGCCCTCATTCAGGCGGCAACCGCTGCTCGCCGGAGGGCGGGATAGTCGGTATAGCCATTGGCCCCGCCGCCGTAGAAGGTGGTCGGATCGGGCTCGTTCAGCGGCGCGCCTGTCCGATATCGCTCGACGAAATCCGGATTGGCGAGCGCCCAGCGCCCAACCGGGGCCACGTCGGCAAGCCCGGCCTCCACATCGGCGGCAGCAAGCTCGAGGGGGCGATTGGCGCGCGCAACCAGCAACGCGTTCGGCCACAGCCGGCGGATCTCGCCAAGCAACTCTTCATCGCCACCATGGGCCACGTGCAGATAGGCGAGACCGAGCTCGGCAAGCGCTGGCACCAGGCGGCGGTAAAGCGCGCGCGCCTCCGGACCTTCGTCGATGCCGCCGAGCGTCGACCCAGGCGAGATGCGAATGCCGGTTCGCTCGGGGCCGATCGCGTCGCTGACCGCGCGCGCAACTTCAAACGCGAAGCGGGTGCGGTTTTGGGTGGGGCCGCCGTAACGATCCCCGCGAACATTGGCGTTGGGCGCGAAGAACTGCTGGATCAGGTAGCCGTTGGCCGCGTGTATCTCGACCCCGTCCGCGCCGGCGGCGATCGCCTGCCTCGCGGCGTGAGCGAAGTCGTGCACGGTCGCCTCGATCTCCCCGACAGAGAGCGCGCGCGGCTCAGGAATGTCGAGCATGCCGCGCGCCGTGAACATCTTCACGCCAGGCGCGATCGCGGAGGGGGCGACGGGCTGGCGATGGTGCGGCGTGTTGTCGGGGTGCGACATCCGGCCGACGTGCATCAGCTGGATGACGAGATGCCCGCCCCCGGTGTGGACGGCCTGGGCGAGGCGGCGCCACCCCGCCACATGCGCGTCAGTATAGATGCCGGGCGTGTTCAGATAGCCCTGGCCATCGTCCGAAGGCTGTGCGCCCTCGGTAATCAGCAGCCCGAGAGAGGCGCGCTGCGCATAGGGCGATTGTGTACTTTACAAACCCATCGTTTCGAGGTAAAACCACTCTATCGAAACGGAGCGTGTCACCATGTCGGTTCTTTCCTCCCCGCACTTCCACGACGAAGCCAAAGCTTTCGAGTACCTTGAGAGCATCGTTTGGGCCGGCGGCGTTGTCTGCCCGCACTGCGGCGTGACGGGAGGCCGGGTCTATGACCTGTCGGGCGTCCGCACGAAGCCGAGCAAGAAGCACCCGGAAGGCAAGGTCCGCTACGGCCTGAAGAAGTGCGGCGAGTGCCGCGCGCAGTTCACCGCCAAGGTCGGCACCGTGTTCGAACACGCCCGCCTCCCCCTCACGAAGATGCTACAGGCGGTTCACCTGATCGTGTCGAGCAAGAAGGGCATCAGCGCCCATCAGCTCGCCCGCGTCTTAGAGGTTCAGTACAAGAGCGCTTGGTTCCTGGCTCACCGCATCCGCGAGGCCATGCGGTCGGGCGATCTGGCCGCCCCGTTCGGTTCGAACGGCGGCGCCGTCGAGGTCGACGAAACGTTCATCGGCTTCAAGCGCGATGCGCGTCCCGCCAAGGGCGGCGCGGGTCACAAGCATTGCGTTCTGGCGCTGGTGGACCGCGAGAGCGGCCAGAGCCGTTGGTTTCATGTCGAGAACGCCCGCGCGGCCGA
>CALCBC010000006.1 GCA_937898525.1 uncultured Sphingomonadales bacterium | reverse complement strand
GCCAGTGGCAGCGACGCCGTCTGAATAGCGCCGCGGCAACCCTTCACCCCGCGTTTCGCGCGCCCCGCCGGACCCCGGGGCCCGACACCGCAACGGAGCGGGCAGCGGGGCGTTCGCCGGGAGTAACTAGCCCTTTCCAAGGAGCTTCCGATGAACACCCGTCACGACATTTCCGTGCTCAACTCGCTGATCGAGACCACGCTCGACAGCATGAAGGGCTTCAACGACGCGGCCGAGGACAGCAACGGCACGCACTCGGCGTTCTTCCGCGAGATGGCGGGCGAACGTAGCGGCTGCGCCAGCGAGTTGCAGGCGCGGGTGACCGCGCTCGGCGGCGATCCGGAGGAGCACAGCAGCTATACGGCGGCCGCGCACCGCGGGTTCATGAACCTTAAGGAAGCGCTCGTCGGCAGCGACGATCGCGCGGTGATCGAGGAAGTCGAGCGCGGCGAGGATTACATCAAGGGCAAGTACGAAACTGCACTGCAGGACACGGAGTTGACGCCCGAGACTCGCGAAGTGATCCAGGATGCCTACGCCTCGGTGCGTAAGGGTCACGATCGCGCGAGCGCGATGAAGCACCAGCTGGCCGGCTGAGCGGATCGATTCTTCCACGGGAAAGGGCGCCCTTCAAGGGTGCCCTTTCCTTGTGAGGCTCAGAGCTGGCCGAGCATGTGTTCGGCGCTGCTGACCCTGAAGTCGCCGGGAGCCTCCACGTTGAGCTCGATGACCACACCGTCGTCCACGATCGCGGAGAAGCGCTGGCCGCGCTTGCCCATGCCGAAACCCGTGCCGTCCATCGTGAGCCCGAGCGCTTCGACGAATTCGCCGTTGCCGTCGGCCAGCATGGTGATCTCGGGCGAGCCGGCCGCCTTGTTCCACGCACCCATCACGAAGGCATCGTTGACCGCCGTGGCGACGATCTCGTCGATCCCCTTGGCCTTGAGCTCGGCCGCCTTCTCGACATAGCCCGGCAGGTGCTTGGCCGAACAGGTCGGCGTGAACGCGCCCGGAACCGAGAACAGCGCGACCTTCTTCCCCTTGAAGTATTCGCCCGTCTGGACCTTCTCGGGGCCGTTCTCGGTCGCCTTGACCAGTGTCACGTCCGGCAGCTTGTCGCCCTTGGCAATCGTCATAAACAATCTCCTGTCCCGTCCGCCGCGCTAGATAGGCCATGGGGCGGTGTGCGCAACCGCGAAGCGCGCTCGCTAGTGCAACGCCTGCTCGAGGTGCCGCAGCTTGTCGGGATTGCGCATGACGTAGACCGCCCGGACGCGGCCGCCCTCGATAAGCAGGGCGGTGGTCTGGAGCACGCCGTCGGCCTCGCGGGTGACGTAGCCTGGCAGCCCGTTGACCCAGGCGTAATTGAGCAGGGTGCCGCGATGGCCGCGAGTGAGCCGGGCGATCGCCGCAAGAGTTCGGGCGACCTCGTCCGCGCCGCGCATCACGCGCGCCACGGCCGGCCGCTTGCCGCCGCCGTCGGCGTAGAACGAGACGTCCTCGGCGAGCAGCGCGCCCAGCCGTCCGGTGTCGCCCTCGCGCGAGGCGGCGAAGAACGCTTCGGCGAGGGCCATGCCGTGCTCGCGGTCGACCGGGTAGCGGCGCCGTTCGGCACGCACGTGCTCGCGCGCGCGACTGGCGAGCTGGCGGCAGGCGGAAGGCTCGCGTCCGAGTACCTCGGCGACCGAATCGAAGCTCTCCCCGAACACGTCGTGCAGCAGGAACGCCGCGCGTTCGAGCGGGGAGAGGCGCTCGAGCGCGAGCATCAGCGGCAGCGTCACGTCCTCGACTTCCTCGGTCTCGACCACCGGATCGGGCAGCCAGGTGCCGACGTAGTCCTCGCGCCGCGCGCGGGCGGACTTGAGCACGTCGAGGCACAGACGCGCGACCACCCGGCGCAGGAACGCCTCGGGGACGCGCACCTGTTCGCGGTCAGTCGCCTGCCAGCGCAGCCACGCCTCCTGCACCACGTCCTCGGCATCGGCCATCGACCCGAGCATGCGGTAGGCGACGCGCACGAGCTTTGGTCTCAGCGCGTCGAAGGTGGCCGCGCCGTCGCTCACGCCTTCCATCCGAGGCTCGGATCGAACAGATCGAAGCCCACGGCCAAGCGGTTCCAGCCGTTGATGACGACGATCGCGAGGGTCAGCTTAACCTGTTCCTCCTTGGTGAACTGGGCATCGAGCGCAGCATAGACATCGGCCGGGGCGCGCTTGTCCGCAACCAGCGTCTGATGATCGGTCCAGGCCAGCGCGGCGCGTTCGCGCTCGGTATAACACGGCGCTTCCTGCCACGCGCCGAGCAGGGCGATGCGCTGCTCGGTCTCGCCAGCCTGGCGCGCCTCGTAAGTATGCATGTTGAGGCAGTTGGCGCAGCCGTTGAGCAGCGAGGCGCGGATCTTCACCAGTTCGAGCAGCGGCTTCTCGAGACCGCTCGCGGCGACCGCGTCGGAAAACGCGAACCAGGCGCGCATGATCTCGGGTGCGGCGGCGAACGGGTTGAGGCGTGCGGTCATGACAAGATCCTTTGTTGGAGTGACGACGCCTTGACGAGACAGCGCGGGCGAATGTGACATCGCGGCGAAGATTTCTGGCTCGGCTCGCTGCCCTCTCTCGCCAACTTCGGCACCCTCTCTCTCCCTCCCTCTCTCCGACATCGTCACCCTGACCTTGTTTCAGGGCCCATCCGGCCGCACTCCCCGAGCTCTCACCCGAGGCGCGCCCCGAAACCAAGGTCAGGGTGACGGGGAGGGGGAAGTAGCGGGGAGTGGAGGTGCGGAGGGGCGCGCGCACGGGGGCGCAGGCTGAGGATGAGGCGCGAAGTGTGGGGAGGACGGGTGTTCTTCGCCGCGACAGGGCGTTGCGCCGATCGCGGGTTTGCTTGCCCCACCGAACCCGCTATGGGCTGACGCGAAATCGGTTACCGCATGGAGCCCCGGCGGAGCCTCCCAGCAAATACAGGAGAATTGCACGTGGCCACCGCTGCCGTCGTCGAAAACGACTACATCGTCCGCGACATCGGGCTCGCCGATTTTGGACGGGCCGAGATTGCCATCGCCGAGACGGAGATGCCCGGCCTGATGGCGATCCGCGAGGAATACGGCCCCAGCCAGCCGCTCAAGGGGGCGCGGATCACCGGTTCGCTGCACATGACGATCCAGACCGCGGTGCTGATCGAGACGCTCGTCGCGCTCGGCGCAGAGGTGCGCTGGGCGACCTGCAACATCTTCTCGACCCAGGACCATGCTGCGGCGGCGATTGCCGCGCAGGGGATCCCGGTGTTCGCGATCAAGGGTGAGAGCCTCGCCGAGTACTGGGACTACGTCGGCAAGATCTTCGACTGGGGCGACGACACGACCTGCAACCTGATCCTCGACGACGGCGGTGACGCGACGATGTTCGCACTATGGGGCGCCCGCGTCGAGGCAGGCGAGCCGCTGTTCGAGCCGTCGAACGCCGAGGAGATCGAGTTCTGCCGCGCGCTCAAGGAATTTCTCCAGCGCAAGCCCGGCTACCTGACGAAGACGGTCAAGAACATTCACGGCGTGTCCGAGGAGACCACCACCGGCGTCCATCGCCTCTACAGCCTCGCCAAGCAGGGCAAGCTGCCGTTCCCGGCGATCAACGTGAACGACAGCGTGACCAAGTCGAAGTTCGACAACCTCTACGGCTGCAAGGAATCGCTGGTCGACGCGATCCGCCGCGCGACCGACGTCATGCTCGCCGGCAAGGTCGCCTGCGTCGCCGGCTTCGGCGACGTCGGCAAGGGCTCGGCGGATTCGCTGCGCAACGGCGGCGCCCGCGTGATGGTCACCGAAATCGACCCGATCTGCGCGCTGCAGGCGGCGATGGAGGGCTACGAGGTCGTGACGATGGAAGAGGCGGTCAAGCGCTGCGACATCTTCGTCACCGCGACCGGCAACGAGGACGTCATCACCGCCGAGCACATGAAGGCGATGAAGAACATGGCCATTGTCTGCAACATCGGCCACTTCGACAGCGAGATCCAGATCTCGGCGCTCGACAACTACGAGTGGACCGAGGTCAAGCCGGGGACCGACATAGTCACGTTCCCCGACGGCAAGAAGATCATCGTGCTCGCCAAGGGCCGCCTCGTGAACCTCGGCTGCGCGACCGGCCACCCGAGCTTCGTGATGAGCTGCAGCTTCAGCAACCAGGTGCTGGCCCAGATCGAGCTGTTCACCCGGGGCGACCAGTACAAGAACGACGTCTACGTGCTGCCCAAGCACCTCGACGAGAAGGTCGCGGCGCTTCATCTCGACAAGCTCGGCGCCAAGCTGACCAAGCTGACGCAGCGGCAGGCCGACTACATCGGCGTGCCGGTCGAGGGACCGTTCAAGCCCGAGCACTACCGGTACTGACGTCCGTCATCCCGGCGAAGCCGGGGCCGCGTGTCACTAACACAGCGCTTGCGGAGCGCGCCATTGGCGCCGCGCCAGCGGCACGCGGTCCCCGCTATCGCGGGGATCACGAGGTTGGTCGGATATCGGGCGGGATGCGAGTGGGCGTGCGGCCCCGGCTTTCGCCGGGATGACGCGGGGCGATGGGCCATTGCATCCCCTCTCCCCGGCTAATAGCTGACGGACATGGAACTGTCCCTCGTGCAACTCGCGCTGCTCGGCCTGCTGCTGGCCGGCTGGACGCTGGGTGCCGCCTGGCTGGCGCTGTCGGCTCAGGCGCGGGCGCGACAGGCGGCAGCGGCGCGCGGAACGGCCCGGCGGCTGGCGCGCATGATCGAGGATTCGCCGGCGATCCCGCTGCTGGTCAAGGCCGACGGCAAGATCGAGGGCCCCGACCGGCTCGCCGCGTGGC
Organism: uncultured Sphingomonadales bacterium; assembly: GCA_937898525.1. Lineage (GTDB taxonomy): Bacteria > Pseudomonadota > Alphaproteobacteria > Sphingomonadales > Sphingomonadaceae > Croceibacterium_A. The sequence continues at coordinate 20,637 of CALCBC010000006.1, read as the reverse complement.
TCGGACTCGACGCGCTGCCGGGGTTCCTCAGCGAACTCGACGCCGGCGATGCGGGCATCGCCGCCGAGCAGCTCGAGGAGCTGCGCGAGGCGGTGCGCCGGACGCAAAAGACCGCGGCGCCGTTCGCGATGGTGATCTCTCCCCGAGGTTCGAACAAGAGCCTGGCGGTGCGGGGGCATCTGGCCGATCCGGTGGTAGCGCAGGGCGGGGCGGCGTTGCTGTGGTGGTTCGACTTCACGGAAAGCCAGGACGAACTGGCCCGGTTGCGCGAGGAAACCGAACGCGCCCGGCACGACTTCGCCGCGCTCGTCGGGCTGATCGAGGCGGCACCGATGCCGATGTGGTTCCGCGGTCCCGACATGAAGCTGCGGCTCGTCAATAGCGCCTATGTCGAAGCGGTCGGCGCACCGAGCGCCGAGGAGGCGGTCAAGGACCAGGTCGAATTGATCGAGGCTGTCGACGGCCTCAGTGCCGCGCAGGTCGCCAGGCAGGCGCACGAGAAGGATCTGCCGGTCGAGCGGATCGTCCAGGCGACCGTGGGCAGCCAGCGGCGAGCGCTCAGGGTCAGCGATCTGCCGCTCGGCAAGGAAGGGGTGGCTGGCTACGCGATCGACATCGAGCCGATGGAGGAATTGTCGCGCCAGTTCCGTGCATTCCGTGAGGCCCAGCGGTCGATGCTCGACCTGCTGTCGATCGGCGTGGCGCTGTTCGATGCCGACCGCAAGCTGGCCTTCGCGAACCAGCCGTTCCAGCGGATCTTTGCGCTGCCGCCCTCGGCGCGGCTCGATCCGCTCGAGTTCGACCGCTTCCTCGATACCGCGCGCGACGCCGGTCGGTTGCCCGAGACCCGCGACTTCCCGGCCTGGCGCAAGGAGCTTGGAGGGTGGTTCGCTTCGGGCTCGCCGACCGAGGACGCCTGGACGCTGTCCGATGGGACTCACCTGAGGATCGTTGCCCAACCGATGCCCGACGGCGGGCTCGTGCTGGTGGCCGAGGATCGCTCCGAGCAGCTCGCGCTGTCGGCAGTGCGCGACACGCTGCTGCGCACGCGGACGGCGACTTTCGACAGCCTGTTCGAATCGCTCGCGGTGTTCGCGCCGGACGGGCGCATGCAGCTGTGGAACCGGCGTTTCCCGGAGATCTGGGGCCTGCCCGAGGAGCTGCTCGACGAGCATCCGCGGATCGAGCTGCTGCTCGACAAGATCGGCACCAAGTTGGCCCGCCCGGCGCAGCGGCAGGCGATCGGCGAAGTGGTTCGTGCGGCGACGCTCGACCGCAAGCAGCGCGGTGGGCGGGTACAACTTGCCGACGGGCGCACACTCGAGTTCGCCGGAGTTCCGCTGCCCGACGGCAACGGGTTGCTGACGGTGCTCGACGTGACCGACAGCAAGAAGGCCGAGGACGCCTTGCGAGAGCGCAACACCGCGCTTGAGGAGGCCGACGCGGTCAAGACGCGCTTCCTCGCCAACATGAGCTACGAGTTCCGCACACCGCTGACTTCGATCGGCGGCTTCGCCGAGCTGCTGCAAAGTGGCGTGGCCGGCGAGCTGACGCCCCAAGCCCAGGAATACGTTGCGGCGATCCTCGCCGCCGTGGAGCGGCTGCGGGCGCAGATCGAAAGCGTGCTCGACCTGACGCAAAGCGAGGCCGGGTTGCTGCCGATCCAGTCCGAGGAGATCGAGCTGCTGCCGTTCGTCACCCGGATCGTGCGCGAGCGCGAGGAGGCGATCGACACCAAGGGGCTGACGCTCGACCTCCGCGGCGACAAGAGCGCCGGAAAGATCATGGCCGATTCCCGCCAGCTCGGTCGTGCGATCGGCAATCTGCTAGACAACGCGATCCGCGCGACGCCCGCGGGCGGCCGCATTCTGGTAGCGCTGACGCGGCGCAAGAGCGGCGTCAGGATCGTCATTTCCGACAACGGCGAAGGGATGAAACCGAGCGAGCTGGCGCGGGCGCTCGACGGGCACCGTCTCGGTACCGACGGCAAGGTCGAGGCGCGCCGCGCCGGGCTCGGCCTGCCGCTCGCGCGCCAGCTGATCGAGGCGCACGGCGGGAAGCTCGAGATGCAGTCCGAAAAGGGTGCGGGGACGACCGCGACGATTACGCTGCCGTGATAATCGACCTGCCCGACCCAGCCGCGACGGAAGCGTTCGGCGCGCGCATCGCCGCACGCCTGCAGCCGGGCGACGTCGTCGCGCTTTCAGGCGGTCTCGGGACGGGCAAGACCACGCTCGCGCGCGGAATCATCGCCGCGCTGGGGCATCAGGGCGAGGTGCCTTCGCCGACCTTCACGATCGTCGAGACCTACGATCCGCCCGCAGTGCGGCTGCCGCTCGTCCACGCCGACTTCTACCGTCTCGACCGCCCCGAAGAAGCGGCGGAGCTTGGCCTCGACGACTACCGCGAGGGCGCGGCGCTGATCGCCGAATGGCCCGAGCACGCCGGCGGGTTCGCGAACGAGCCGGGCTGCCTCGCGATCGCGCTCGAAGTTGCGGGAAAGGGTCGCAGGGCGATTGTCGAACCTGGCGCCGCTTGGCAGGGGCGTTGGCCATGAGTGCAGGGCTGCCCGCGGGGCTCGACGAATTCCTGGACGAGGCCGGCTGGGGCGGGGCGCAGGTCGAACCGCTGCCGGGCGACGCCAGCTTCCGCCGCTACTTCCGCGTGCGCAAGGGCGACGCGCGGGCGATGCTGATGGATGCGCCGCCGCCGCACGAGGACCCGGGACCGTTCCTCCACGTCGGCAAATGGCTGTGCGAGCAGGGGCTGCGCGCGCCGGAGATCTACGCCGAGCGGCCCGAGCGGGGGCTCGTGCTGATCGAGGATTTCGGCAACGACCGGATGCGCGACTGGCTCGACTTGCACCCGGGCGACGAGGAGGCGGTCTACGCCCGAGCGATTGACGCGCTGGTGGAGCTGCACGCGCGGCCGCCGGGGCCGTTCGCGCCCTACGACATGGAAGTCTATCAGCGCGAGGCAGGCCTCTTCGTCGAGTGGTACTGCCCGGCGATGAAGCTCGAGGTCGACGCGGAAGGGTGGCGCGCGGCGTGGGAGGCCGCGCTCGTGCCGATGCTGCCTCGTCAGGATCCCGGGGTCACGGTCCTGCGCGACTACCACGCCGAGAACATCATGCTGCTCGGAGACGGCGGCCAGGGATTGATCGACTTCCAGGACGCGCTCGTGGGCCACCCGGCCTACGATCTCGTCTCGCTGCTGCAGGATGCCCGGCGCGATGTCGCTCCCGAGCTCGAGCGCAGGATGCTCGACCGTTACGCAGCGCAAACGGACGTGGGCCCCGAATTCGAGGCCGACTACGCGCGGCTCGGCGCGCAGCGCAATGCCAAGATCGTCGGCATCTTCGCGCGGCTGTGGTTGCGCGACGGCAAGCCGCGCTACTTGCCGATGATCCCGCGCGTGTGGGCCGCGATGGAACGCGACCTCGCCCACCCGGCGCTGGCCCAGGTCGCCGAATGGTTCGCGGCAAACATTCCGCAACACCTGCGCAATAGCGGCGGCGGCGAGATTCGATGAAATCGTTGGTCACCGACACCGCGATGGTCATGGCCGCCGGGCTCGGCAAGCGGATGCGGCCGCTCACCGCGAGCCAGCCCAAGCCGCTCGTGCGCGTCGCCGGCAAACCGCTGATCGATCACGCGCTCGACAAGCTCGCCGAGGCCGGAGTTACCCGCGCGGTCGTCAACGTCCATTACCTGCCCGAGGCGGTCGAGGCACACGTCAGGCCGCGCCAGGTCCCGGCGGTGACGATCTCCGACGAGCGCGCGCAGCTGCTCGAGACGGGCGGCGGGTTGGTCAAGGCGCAGGACCTGCTGCCCGATCCGTTCTTCTCCGTGAACAGCGACAACGTCTGGCTCGACGGGCCGAAGAACGCGTTCCGCGAGTTGTCCGATGCCTGGGACCCCGAGCGGATGGACGCGCTGCTGCTGGTTGCGCGGCACACCTCGGCGTTCAACTTCCGGGGGCAGGGCGACTTCCACATGGATGGCCGGGGGCGGCTGTCGCGGCGCCGCCGGGGCCGCGTCGCGCCGTTCATCTTTACCGGCATCCAGCTCGCCTCGAAACGCCTGCTGCGCGACCCTCCCGAGGGTCCGTTCTCGACCAACGTGTTGTGGGATCGGGCGATCGACGAGGGCAGGCTGTACGGCGTGGTCTTCACCGGGCTGTGGTTCGAGGTCGGCACGCCCGAAGCAATCCGGCCGACCGAGGCGGCGCTGGCCGGTGGCTGAGGCCGCCCGCCCCAAGGTCTACTCGATTGCCGCGCACCGCGGGTTCGCCGATGCGCTCGTGGCGGGGCTCGTACCGCGCTACGCCGAGCCCGAACTCGGGCTCGCCCGGCTGACGCTGCTGCTGCCGAGCCGACGCGCGGTGCGCACGGTGACCGAGGCATTCATCCGGCACTCAGGCCAGGGCCCTTCGACAAGTTCAGGGCAAGGCCTGCTGATGCCGCGGATGGCGGTGGTCGGCGATCTCGACCTCGACGAGACACTCGGGCCGTTGCTCGACCCGCTCGGGGCGGGAGCGGAGATTCCCCCCGCCGTGGACGTGACTTACCGCTGGCTGCGGTTGGCCGAGCTGATCCGTCAGGAGCGGCCCGACCTGAAGGGCGCCGCCTTGCTGAGACTGGCGCAGGACATGGCGCGGGCGATGGACCGGCTGCTGGTCGAGGAGACCGGTCCTGAAGAACTGTGGCAGGAGCGCGTGCTCGGGTTGCTCGGCGATCTCGCCGATCACTGGAAGCGGGGACTGCGCCTGTTCATCGCGGTGCAGGATCGCTGGCTTGCCGAACTGCAGGCGCGCGGAGAAGTCGATCCGGCCGACCGGTTCAACAAGCTTTTCCGCCATGCCGCACAGCGCTGGCGCGAGGCCCCCCCCGAAACACCGGTCGTCGCGGCTGGGATCACCAGCGCGTCCAAGGGGCTGGCCGCGCTGCTGCGGCGGATCGCGCGGATGCCGACCGGTGCGGTGGTGCTGCCCGACCTCGACCTGTCGCTGAGCGCCGAGGCATGGGACGAGCTCGGCGCAGCCGGCGCGCGCGACGCGGATCCGCCGATCGGCCGAGACGATGCGGTCACGCACCCGCAATATCACCTGAAGCTTCTGCTCAACCGGCTGTGGGTCTCGCGCGACGAGGTGCAGCCCTGGCACCGCGCGGGGCTCGGTAAAGGGCCACCCGAGCGCAGCCATGCGATCTCGAGCCTGTTCCTGCCGCCCCAGGCGAGCCGGTCGTGGGTCGACCTGCCGGCCGAGCGGCGGCGGCTCTCCGGCGTCCGGCTGATGGAGACGGCCAACCCCGAGGAAGAGGCGCAGGCGATCGCGCTGCTCGTGCGAGAGGCGCTCGAGGTGCCCGAGAAGCGCGTCGCGGTAATCACGCCCGACCGCGGACTCGCCGCGCGCGTCGTGCAGCACTTGCAGCGCTGGAACATCGAGGCGGACGACACGGCGGGCCGGCCGCTGTCGCAAACGGCGGCGGGGCGGGTACTGCTGCTGCTGGCGGAAGTGGCGGCCGAGCGCGCGCCGCCGGTCGCGCTGATGGCGTTGCTCGGGCAACCGCTGGTCCGCGCGGGCGAAGGCCGTGCGGCCTGGCTCGAGCGCGCGCGGGCATTCGAGCTGGCGCTGCGCGGGCCTCGGCGCGAGCCGGGGCTGGAATCGCTTCGGGCGGTCGCTGAAGAGGAGCGGCTAGGCGCCTGGTGGAACGAGGTCGAGGCTGTGTTGGCGCCGCTGATGGTGGAAGGCGAAGCGCCGCTCGCCGAACAGCTCGACCGGCTCGCGGCGGCGGGCGAGGCGCTGTGCGGAGATGCACTTTGGGACCAGGCCGACGGACGCGCGCTGTCGACGTTCCTCGACGGGCTGCGCGTGCCGGCCCGTGAGGTCGGGACCGTGCTCGACCCTGCCGAGCTGCCGACGGTGCTGCGCGAGGCGATGGACCGCGTTGCGGTTCGCCCGCCGTGGGGAGGGCACCCGCGCGTGGCGATCTACGGCCTGCTCGAATCGCGCATGACCCGCGCCGACCTGACGATCTGTGCGGGGCTCAACGAGGGCACCTGGCCCGGGGCGGCAGCGCCCGATCCGCTGCTTGCGCCCGCGGTGCTGCGCGCGCTGGGCGTGCCGGGGGCGGATTTCCGCATCGGCCTCGCGGCGCATGATCTCGCCGGGGCGCTCGGCGCGCCGGAAGTGGTGTTGAGCCGTTCGCGGCGCGGGCTCGACGGGCCGGCGATTGCCAGCCGCTTCTGGCTGCGCGCCGAGGCGCTGCTCGGTGAGCTGGCGAAGGACCACCGCGAGAGCGAGGTGCCGGCGCTGGTCAGGGCGCTCAACGAGCCGCCAGCGGTCGCGCCGCATCCGAAGCCGCAGCCCATGCCTTCGCCCGAACAGCGCCGGGTCGATGTGAGGGTTACTGCGCTCGATACGCTGCTCGGCGATCCGTACCAGTTCTATGCCCGGCACATTCTCAAGCTCGAGCCACTCGATGCGCTCGACGCCGAGCCCACGCCGGCGTGGCAGGGCACGCTCGCCCACCGGATCCTTCAGAAATGGCACGAGCACGGCGGAGAAATCCGGGCGATCGCACTCGACCAGCTGCGTGAGATGAACGCGCACCCGCTGATGCGCGCGTTGTGGCAGCCGCGGCTGCTGGCGGCACTCGAATGGGTCGCGACAACGGTTCGCGAGGCGCAGGCGGAGGGGCGGACGGTGATCGCGGTCGAGCGCAAGGCGGAAATGCGGGTCGACGGTGTGCGCATTTACGGCCGCGCGGATCGGTTCGACCGCTTGCCCGACGGGACCGTGGCGGTGATCGATTACAAGACCGGCAAGCCGCCCTCGGCAGCGGAAGTCGCCAAAGGCTACCGGTTGCAGCTCGGCGTGCTCGGCCTGATGGTCGAGAACGGCGGGGTCGAAGGCGTCGAGGGACGAGTGACCGGCTTCGAGTACTGGTCGCTCGGCAAGGACGGCAAGCGTCGCGACGAGAATGCGTTCGGCTACGTCGAAACGCCGCTGCTGGTGGGCAACAAGCGGTCCGGCATTCCGCCCGAGGAGTTCCTGCCGACGACCGAGGAGCAGCTGCACAAGGCCATCCGCGGTTGGATACTCGGCGAGCTCCCGTTCACCGCGAGGATGGCGCCGGACTTTCCCGCTTACACCGAGTACGACCAGCTCATGCGGCTCGACGAATGGATGGGGCGCGAGGCATGAGCCGGGTGTTTCCGCTGCAGGACAACCAGGCGAAGGCCGTCGAGCCGCGCGACAGCGTCTGGCTGTCGGCCTCGGCCGGGACCGGAAAGACCCAGGTACTTTCGGCGCGCGTGTTGCGGCTGCTGCTGACTCCGGGCGTGCGGCCGGAGAACCTGCTGTGCCTGACGTTCACCAAGGCAGGTGCGGCCGAAATGGCCGAACGCGTCAACGCAGTGCTGGCGAGTTGGGTGCGGATGAAGCCCGAGGCGCTCGCCGCGGACCTGATCGCGATCGGCGAGGAGCCGACGCCTGAGTGCCAGGCGCGGGCGCGGACGCTGTTCGCGAGCGTGCTCGACTGCCCGGGCGGTGGGCTCAGGATCGACACGATCCACGCCTTCGCCCAGTGGCTGCTGTCGGCCTTCCCTGAGGAAGCTGGGCTGGTGCCCGGCACCCGGGCGATGGAGGACCGCGACCGCGAGCTGCTCGCGCACCGGGTCCTGTCGGACCTGCTGGTCGAGTGGGAGGAGCGCGGCGAGCGCGAACCGGTCGAAGCGCTCGAGGAGCTGAGCCTGAGGATGGGCCCGGACAAGGCGCGCGCCTGGCTGATGCGCTGCGCCGAGGCGCGCGACGTCTGGCTCGGGCCCGGCGGCTGGCAGGAGCCGATGCGCGAACGCGTCGAGCGGCTGGTCGGGCTCGAGGCAGGCTCGGGGCCGGAAACGGTCGCAGCCCTGTGCGCCGACGAGGTGTTCGACTGCGCGGCTTTGCGCCGATGCCTCGAGATCAACCGGGCCTGGGGGACGGCCTCGGCCGCCAAGGCGCTCGACGCGATCGAAGCCTGGCTTGCAGGTGACGGGACCGCCCGGGCGGAAGCCTGCGAGAAGCTCGCCAAGGCGCTGCTGACCCAGAACGGCGAGCCGAAGTGGCTCAAGAACCTCGAGAAGTTCGACATGAACTATCGGGGGATGGTCGAGCGCGTGCGCGACTGTATCGAGGCTGTACGCCGCCAGCGGGCATTGCTGGCGCAAGTCGAGGTGCTGACGCCGGCACTCACGGTCGGTCGCCGGTTCGCGCTGGCGTGGGACGAGGCCAAGGCGCGCGAGGGGCTGGTCGACTTCGACGACCTGATCCGCCAGGCGGCTGCGCTGCTGGCCACGCCCGGGCTTGGCGAGTGGATCCGCTACAAGCTCGACCGGCAGATCGACCATGTGCTGGTCGACGAGGCGCAGGACACCAACAAGGCGCAGTGGGACATCATCAAGGCGCTGACCGACGACTTCTTCAGCGGCGAGGGCCAGCGCGACGGCAAGTTGCGCACGGTCTTCGTAGTCGGCGACTACAAGCAGGCGATCTTCCGCTTCCAGGGTACCAGCCCCGAGAACTTCTCGCTCGCCAAGGCCGAGTTCGCTCGGGCGATCGATGCCTGGGCGGAGGGTCTCGACGCGTTGAGACTCCCGCGGGGGGCCCGGCGGCTGAGGGACCTCGGGCTCGGGCGCTCATATCGCACGTCGAAACCCGTGCTCGAGTTCGTCGACCGGGCGATCGCCGCGATCGGGCCGGAGAGTTTCGGCCTCGACAAGGCGCCCGAGCCGCACATCGGTGACGACCGGCCGGGGCTCGTGACACTGTGGAACCCGGTCACCGCCCGGCCTGACGACGAGGATGACGGCGAGGGACCGGAAAGCTGGCTTTCCGAACCCGAGCGGCGGATGGCGGACCGGATCGCTGCGCAGATCCGGGCGCTCGTGGGCAATTTCCCGCTCGCCAAGGGCGAGCTGCGGATGGCGGGACCGGGCGACATCATGGTCCTCGTGCGCAAGCGCCGCGAGCTTGCCGGGCTGATCGTCGCGCGGCTTCACGCGGCAGGAATCCCCGTCGCCGGTGTCGACCGCCTGCGCCTCGGTGCGCCGCTGGCCGTCAAGGACCTGATGGCCGCGCTGCGCTTCGCCGCGCAGCCGCTCGACGATCTCAGCCTCGCGAGCCTGCTCGTCTCGCCGCTGGTCGGATGGAGCCAGGAGGACCTGCTCGCGCATGGCTATCGTGCCAAGGGCGTGCCGCTGTGGGATCACCTGCACCGCTCGGGCCACCCTGACGTGCCGATGCTGCTCGAGCTGCTGCGCCGGGCCGATTTCGAGCCGCCGCAGGCGCTGTTGCACTGGTTGCTTGTCGGCCCGTGGGACGGTAGGCGCAAGCTGGTCGCGCGCCTCGGGCGGGAGGCCAACGATCCGATCGACGAGTTGCTCAACGCCGCGCTCGCCTATGCCTCGGCGCACACGCCGAGCTTGCAGGGGTTCATCCAGTGGTTTGACGCGGGCGAGGGCGAGCTGAAGCGGGAGCCCGGCGCGAGCGAGGGGCTCGTCCGCGTGATGACGGTGCACGGCGCGAAGGGCCTGCAGGCGCCGATCGTGATCCTCGCCGACGCCACGGGCAATCCCGAAAGCTCGCCGACCCGCGGGCTGGCGCTGATCGAGGAAGCCTCGGGCCTGGTGGTGCCGGTGCCCGACCTGCAAAAGGGGGAAAAGGCCGGGCGCGTCGCCGAAGCCGAAGAGAAGGCGAAGCGCGAAGAGCGCGAGGAGCACTGGCGCCTGCTCTACGTTGCCATGACTCGGGCCGAGGAGGCGCTGTTCATCGGCGGCGCGCTCGGCAAGCGTGAAACCGAGCCCGCGCCCGACAGCTGGTATGCGCGGCTCGCGCCGCTGATGACCGGCGAGCCGCTGGCGGACCCGATCTGGGGTGCCCGTGTCGAGTGGGGCACGCGCGCGCCGGTTCCGCCCGAGAAGGGGCGGCCGGGGCCCCAGGCTGCGGTGGCGTTGCCGGACTGGATGTTGCGCCCGATCGGGCCCGAGCCGCGCCCCCCGCGTCCGCTGGCGCCATCGTCGGCGGGAGAGGAGCAGGGGGCCGAGCCGCCGTTGCGGTCGGAAGCGCTGGCCGTGGCAGCGCGGCGCGGGGTGCTGATCCACCGCCTGCTCGAACGGCTGCCCGACATCGTGCCTGCCGAGCGTCAGGCCCGGGCCTGGGCCTGGCTCGAACGCAACGCCGGCGACCTGTCGGAAGCCGAGCGGGCCGAGATCCTCGGCCACGCGGTGGCGGTGATCTCGGAGCCGCATTGGGCCGGGCTGTTCGGGCCCTCGGCGCTGGCCGAAGTGCCGCTCGCGGCGACGGTCGGGGGACAGGTCATCGCCGGCACCGCCGACCGGCTGCTGGTCGAGCCCGGGCGCGTGCTGGTGGCGGATTTCAAGACCGCTCGCCGACCGCCGACGTCACTCGCCGAGGTGCCGCTGGCGACAATCCGGCAGATGGCGGCCTATGCCGCGGCACTCGGGGCGATCTATCCGGGGCGGCAAATCGAGGCGGCCGTGCTCTACACGCAGACGCCGCAGTTGATTGCGCTGCCCGCGGACTTGCTCGAAGCGCACAAACCCGGCTTGATCGGCGCCGAGGAAAGCTTGGGTCGCTGATCGTTGCCTGCGCGCGAACGCGCCCTAGATTCCGGGACACGACATCAGGAGCACTATCATGGCCACCAAGACCGTCACCGACGCCAGCTTCCAGGCGGACGTCCTCGATTCCAGCACGCCGGTTCTGGTCGACTTCTGGGCGGACTGGTGCGGCCCGTGCAAGCAGATCGCCCCGGCGCTCGAGGAGATCAGCGACGAGCTCGCAGGGCGCGTGACGATCGCCAAGATGGACATCATGGAGAACCCCGAGACCCCGGGGAGGATCGGCGTGCAGTCGATCCCGCTGATGGTGCTCTACAAGGATGGGAAGCCGGTCGCGCAGAAGCTCGGCGCGGCGCCGAAGAGCCAGCTCAAGGGGTGGCTCGAGAGCGTGCTGTAACGGGAGGCTGGCGGCAAGAGAGGGACCGTCCCTCTTTTTGCCGCGCCGCTTGCGAAAAATAGGGACTGTCCCTCCTTCTGAGCGCTACGACGGTCCAGGGAGAGCCGCTTCGCTTCAGATCCCGCCAAGCCGCTCCGCCATCGCCTCCCACAGGGCAGGGCTCGCTGCGCCGATCAGGCCCTTTCGCGCCCATTCGTCGACCCGATAGGGCGAGCCGTCTAAGCGCGCGGCCTTGCCGCCGGCTTCGTTGAGCCAAAGCACTCCGGCGGCGTGGTCCCACGCCAGCGTGCGCTCGAAGATCGATACGTCGTTCACGCCGAGGGCGAGGCGCGGGTATTGCTCGGCCGCGCAATAGGGGACGTCGACCAGGCGATAGTCGGAAATGGCTGACCTGACGGCCTCTCGGCGGGCGCCGTCCATGAAGATCAGCGACACGGCCGCGACAGGAGGCGTCTCTCCGGTCGGGCGGGCGACGATCCGCTCGCCGTCGACGAACGCGCCTCTGCCGCGCTCGGCGACGCACAGGCGGCCGCTCAGGCAGTCGTAGATCCACCCGGAGTGGGCCTCGCCGCCCGAGGCCATCGCGACGAGGATGCCGAACGGCGGCCTGCCGGCAGCGAAGTTCCGCGTGCCGTCGAGCGGATCGACAATCCAGCAGTCGCCCGAGAGCCGGTCCTGCACCGAAGCGTTGGCGAAGGCCGCTTCCTCGCCGACCACCGGCAGATCCACGATCGTTCGCAGACCTTCTTCGAGCAGGGCCTCGGATTCGTGATCGGCGACGGTCACGACGTCATCCGCCACCTTGGCGGTTATCTCGTGCGCCGCGAGTTGCTGGTAGCGGGGGAGGATCGCTCGCTGCGAGACATCGCGCAGGAGCGCGCTGACGGCTTCATGGAGTCCCGAAGAGGTCATCCCTCACGACCTCGCGGGAAACGCGGGAGGGTGTCGCAGGCCTCGGCCCAGGCGATGTGGCTCGCGTAGTGAAAGTGGGCTTCGGGGGCGATCGCCTCGGGCCGGTCGAGCGTCGCAATGCTGAAATCGTGGGTTTCGCCGTCGAAGTCACGCACCAGCAGCGGTGTGCCGCATCTCCCGCAGAACCAGCGCTCCGCGATCTCGCTCGAAGTGTAACGGCGCACTTCATCCTCGCCGCTCTCGATGATGAAGTCCGGCGAAGGGACCTTGGCGAAAGCCATCGCCGGACTGCCCGAGTTGAGCTGGCACATCCGGCAATGGCACCAGCCCGCGTCGAAGGGGGCGCTGGCGAGCCGGTAGCGCACGGCGCCGCACAGGCATCCGCCCGTCAGGTCAGCTACGGTAGTCGGCATTGATCGCGATGTAGCCGTGGGTGAGGTCGCAGGTCCAAACGGTCGCGCGGCCGTCGCCGAGGCCGAGGTCGACCTCGATGTCGATCTCGCGGCCCTTGAGGTGCTCGGCGACCGGCGCCTCGTTGTAGTCGGCGAGCGGCAGACCCTCGCGCGCGGCCCATACGCCGCCGAAGCCGATCGAGAGCCGGTCGCGGTCGGCCGGCTCCCCGGCCTTGCCGACGGCCATCACCACGCGACCCCAGTTGGCGTCCTCGCCGGCGATCGCGGTCTTGACCAGAGGCGAGTTGGCGATCGCGAGGCCGATACGGCGGGCACTCTCGTCGCTGACGGCGCCGGTCACGCGCACCTCGATCAGCTTCTGCGCGCCCTCGCCGTCGCGGACCACGAGCACCGCGAGCTGGCGGCAGACGTCGTGCAGCGCCGCGGCGAAGGCGTCCGCGCCGGGATCGTCGAGCGAGGACAGCGGCGGGTTGCCGGCCTTGCCCGTGGCGAACGCCAGCACCGTGTCGCTGGTCGAAGTGTCGCTGTCGACGGTGATGCACGAGAAGGTACTGCGGTTGGCATCGTCGAGGCACGCCTGCAGGAAAGCCGGGTCGACAGCCGCGTCGGTGAACAGATAGCCGAGCATCGTCGCCATGTCGGGAGCGATCATCCCGGAGCCCTTGATGATCCCGGCGATCGTGACCGTGCGCTCGCCGATCACCGCTGTGGCTACCGCGCCCTTCGGAAAAGTGTCGGTTGTTCCGATGGTTGTGGCCGCTTCCTCCCATGCGCAGGGAGGAGCGCCGAGCGCCGCCGCAATTCCGGCCTGGGCCTTGTCCTTGGGCAGCGGGACGCCGATCACACCCGTCGAGGAGACGAACACCTCACTCGGCGCACAGCCGATGTGCTGGGCGACCTGAGCCATGATCTGCTCGACCGCCTCGCGCCCGCGGTAGCCGGTGAAGGCGTTCGAATTGCCGGCATTGACCACCAGCGCCCGCGCCTTGCCGAGCCGCGCCTGTTCGCGGCCGAGCTCGACCTCGCTCGAACAGCAGACGTTCTTCGTGAACACGCCGGCCACCACGGTTCCCTCGGCCAGTTCGACGTAGGTCAGGTCGCAGCGGTCCCATTCCTTGTAGCGCGCGCGGGCGACGCGCAGCGTCACGCCGGCGATCGGTGGAATCTCGGGGAAGGGCAGGGCGAGCGGCGAACGTTCGAGGTCCATCTCGGCCCTCTAGTCCGAGCGACGCTGCGGGACAATCTGCGCTTCGGCTTTACAGGTGGGGGGCCGGCGAGTCATGTGACCGGATCATGCGCCCCACCGCCCCGGTCGCCGTCTTCGTGTTCGCCAGTGCAAGCCTCGCATCCGCTCAGCCGGTCAACACGGCCAAGGATGCGATCGCGGCCATCGAGTCGGCCGAGGCGCTCGAGGCCGCCTCGTCGCAAGGGCCATCGCCGCCGAGGCCGGCGTCCAACCCGGGGACCTGGATTCATCCCGAGGACTACCCTTCGTGGGCGGCTGCCTACGACGTGGGCGGGACGGTGACTGTCCTCGTCGACGTCGACGCAGAGGGCGCCGTAGTGAACTGCGCGGTCCGCGAGGGCAGCGGGATCGCCGACCTCGACCGGCTGGCGTGCGAGAAGATCACAGAACGTGCCCGGTTCGTGCCGGCCCGCGATGCCGAGGGTAATCGCGCCCCGAGCCAGTGGCAAAACCAGGTCGTGTGGGTCGCTCCCGAAGCGCAGGATGTCGCTTTCGAGAATGTCCCTGAACCGGGAGAGCTGACCGTCAACATGGTGATCGAACGGGACGGGACGGTTTCGAAGTGCGCGGTCGAGCGCGCGACCGGAGGACTTGCCCTGCCCGGAGCGCAGTCCGCCTTCTGCGCCAATCTCGGCCCCTTCCAGCCTCTGCTCGGGGCCGACGGCAAGCCCGAACGACGGCGCATTCGCCTCCGCTCGAGTATCGAGCACCTCCCTGCGCCCTGAGACCGCCTGGGATCGCTGCGCAGCCTCGCCGGGAAATCGTGCACTTCGGCTGGACGTCGGGCACTGTATGAATTATCTAACGCACATGCTCCGCAAGCTGCTCGCCCTGCTTGTTCTCGTCACCGGCCTCGCCGCAGCGGGTCAGCCTGCGCACGCGGTCGTGCTCAAGGTCGACAACGTGCAGGCGGTGGATGCGGGCTTCGCCTGCAGCTCGCAGCCGGCCCAGCGGAGCAATCCCTCGTCGATCCGTCGCGATCGCGAGGACGTGCAGCCCAAGCCGTGCCCGAAGCCGCCGCGTATCGTGCTGGTGGTGCCGACGGTGATGCTGCATGCGGATCGCGCGCGCGAATAAGCGCTTGCAACTCATAGATTCCGCGTGATTTCCCGGCCGCGCCTGCGCGGCTTTCCTTGCATATTTGGACCAAGACAGGACACCGCTCCATGTTCGGTGCGCTCGCCAAGGCGGTATTCGGATCCGCCAACGACCGTTACGTTCGCTCGCTCGAGAAGATCGTCGCCCAGATCAACGCGCTGGAGCCCCAGCTCGAGGGATTCTCGGATGCCGAGCTGACCGCCCAGACGGACAAGTTCCGCCAGCAGCTTGCCCAGGGCAAGACGCTCGACGACATCCTTCCCGAAGCTTTCGCTACCGTGCGTGAAGCCTCGAAGCGCGTGCTCGGCATGCGCCACTTCGACGTGCAGCTGATCGGCGGCATCGTCCTTCATCGCGGCGAGATCGCCGAGATGCGGACCGGCGAGGGCAAGACGCTCGTCGCCACGCTGGCAACCTACCTCAACGCGATCGAGGGCAAGGGCGTCCACGTCGTCACCGTCAACGACTACCTCGCCCGGCGCGACGCAGAATGGATGGGGCGGATTCACAAGTTCCTCGGGCTGACCGTGGGCGTGATCGTGCCCAACCTGCCCGAGTATCAGCGGCGCGAGGCCTACGCCTGCGACGTGACCTACGGCACCAACAACGAGTTCGGCTTCGACTACCTGCGCGACAACATGAAGCGCAACCGCGCCGACCAGGTGCACCGGCCGTTCAACTTCGCCATCGTCGACGAGGTCGACTCGATCCTGATCGACGAGGCGCGCACCCCGCTGATCATCTCGGGCCCGACCGAGGACAAGTCGGACCTCTACATTGCGCTCGACGCGCTGGTGAAGACGCTCCCGAAGGAGCTCTACGAGACCGACGAGAAGACCAAGAACGTCAGCCTGACCGAGGAAGGCATCGAGCACGTCGAGCAGAAGCTGATCGCCGATGGCCTCCTCGCGACCGACAACCTCTACGACGTCGAGAACACGCTGGTCGTGCATCACCTCGAGCAGGCGCTGCGTGCCAACGTGATGTACAAGCGCGACATCGACTACATCGTGAAGGACGGCAAGGTCGTCATCATCGACGAGTTCACCGGCCGCATGATGGAAGGGCGTCGCTGGTCGAACGGCCTGCACCAGGCGGTCGAGGCCAAGGAAGGCGTGCGGATCGAGCCCGAGAACCAGACGATGGCCTCGATCACCTTCCAGAATTACTTCCGCATGTACCCCAAGCTCGCCGGCATGACCGGCACCGCGGCGACCGAGGCCGCCGAGTTCTGGGACATCTACAAGCTCAACGTCGTCGAGATCCCGACCAACAAGCCGGTCCAGCGGATCGACGAGGAAGACGAATTCTACAAGAACACCGCCGACAAGTTCCAGGCGATCGCCAAGGCGATCAAGGAGAAGCAGCAGATCGGCCAGCCGGTCCTGGTCGGCACGGTGTCGATCGAGAAGTCCGAACTGCTGAGCAGCTACCTCGAGAAGGAAGGCGTGCCGCACGCGGTGCTGAACGCGCGCTTCCACGAGCAGGAGGCGCACATCGTCGCCCAGGCCGGCCGCCTGGGCGCGGTGACGATCGCCACCAACATGGCCGGCCGCGGCACCGACATCCAGCTCGGCGGCAACGTCGATTTCCGCATCGAGGACGAACTCAAGGACATGCCCGAGGGGCCCGAGCGCGACGCCGCGATCGAGCGGATCAAGGCCGAAGTCGCTGCCGAGCGCGAGAAGGTGATCGCCGCGGGCGGCCTGTTCGTGCTCGGTACCGAGCGACACGAGAGCCGGCGCATCGACAACCAGCTGCGAGGGCGTTCGGGCCGGCAGGGCGACCCGGGCCTCAGCCGGTTCTACCTGTGCCTCGAGGACGACCTGCTCCGCATCTTCGGACCGGACACGCTGTTTGCCCGGATGATGAATGCCAACCTCGCCGACGGCGAGGCGATCGGCAGCAAGTGGCTGTCGAAGGCGATCGAGACCGCGCAGAAGAAGGTCGAGGCGCGCAACTACGAGGCGCGCAAGCAGGTCGTCGAATTCGACAACGTGATGAACGACCAGCGCAAGGTGATCTACGAGCAGCGCGCCGAGATCATGGACGCCGAAGCCGTCGACGAGGTGGTCGTCGACATGAGGACCGACACGATCAACGCCATCGTCGGCACGTTCTGCCCACCGGGCTCCTATCCCGAGCAGTGGGACGTCGCCGCGCTCAAGCAGCGCATTCTCGAGATCACCGGGATCGATGCGCCGCTCGAGGCCTGGCTCGACGAAGACACGGTCGATCCCGAGATGATCGAGGAACGGCTGGTGGCGCTCGCCGAGCAGCGGATGGCCGAGCGCACGGCGCCGATCCCCAAGGAAGAGTGGCGGCGCATCGAGAAGGAAATCCTGCTCGACCGGCTCGATCACCACTGGAAGGAGCATCTCGCGACGCTCGACGCGCTGCGTCAGGCGGTGTTCCTGCGCGCTTATGCGCAGAAGCAGCCGATCAACGAGTACAAGCACGAGGCGTTCGGCCTGTTCGAGCGCATGCTCGAAGGGATCCGCGAGGACGTCACCCGCGTGCTGATGACCGCGCCGCTGCGCATGGCTCCTCCTCCGCCGCCGCTCGACCTGCCCGAGCTGCCCGACTTCCTGACCGGCCACGTCGAACCCGTGTTCGGTGCCGACGGGCCCGCCGGCGTCAACCCGTCGCCCGGAGCTGAAGCGGTGATGGGGGCGCTCGGCCGCGGCATCCCGGCGATGGCCGGGGCTGCGGCAACAGGCGACGAGCCATTTTCCGGTGCCGAAATCAGCCGCAATGCGCCCTGCCCATGCGGATCGGGGAAGAAGTACAAGCACTGCCACGGCGCGGCGGCGTAAGGCGCGCCTCCCGGTTGCGGCAGGCTTGCTCCGATCGTAACACCCGTTAGGATCATCGCCGGGAGGGACCGGCGATGAGGATCACGCGGCTCGAGCTGCCTCGCTGCAGCGTCGGTGAGGGACCGGTGTGGGACGTCGCCGAGCAGGCGCTGTACCACGTCGATATCCTCGAGAAGCGCGTGTTCCGCTGGGACCCGGCGAGCGGCGAGCACTGCGGCTGGGCGGTGCCGGCGATGATCGGTTCGATGGCCCTGCGCGAAGCGGGTGGGGCGATCGTCGCGTTGCCCGACGGAATCCACGCGCTCGATTTCGCCAGCGGCGCGGTTACGCCGTTCGCGCTGCTGGATCCGCCCGATCCCTCGATCCAGCTGGCCGACGGCAAGGTCGATCGCGCAGGCCGCTTCGTGTTCGGTACCAGCCATCGGCAGGCGAAAGAGCCGGCGGGCGGGCTCTACTCGCTTGGGACCGACGGGCGCATCGTCCAGCTCGACCGCGAGATTACGCTCGGCAACGGGCCGTGCTTCTCGCCTGACGACCGCACCCTCTACCACGCAGATTCGATGCGGCAGACCGTATTCGCCTACGATTACGACCTTGCGACGGGCGGCGTCTCCAACCGGCGGGTGTTCTTCAACAGTACCGCCTACGGCCCGATTCCCGACGGCGCGACGATCGACGCTGCCGGCGACATGTGGCTGGCGATCTGCGAGGGCGGAGTGGTCCTCCGCCTGTCGCCGGCGGGTGAGGTGAAGCAGGTCATCGAGATGCCGACGAAGCTGCCCGCGAGCTGCATGTTCTTCGGCCCCGACCTGGACCGGCTGTTCGTGCCGAGCATCGACCCCTCGTTCCTCGGGCGCGAGCCGGCCGAGGCGGACGGGTGGTGCTACGCGGTCGACGGACTCGGCGTGCAGGGCCTCCCGGAGCCGCGGTACCGTGGATAGGCGGCTGCCGCCGCTGCTCGTCGCGGTGTTCATCAACATCGCCGGGTTCAGCCTGATCCTTCCGCTGCTGCCGTTCTACGGGCAGGTATTCGGGGCCGGACCGTTCGGCGTCGCGCTACTGTTCGCGGCGTACAGCCTCGGCAACGTCTTTGGCGAGATCCACTGGGGCCGGCAGTCGGATTCGTGGGGCCGTCGGAAGGTCCTCGCGGTAACCACGTTCTGCGCGGCGCTGAGCTACGTCGCCTTCGCCTGGGCGCCCACACTCGAGCTGGCGATCGCGATCCGCGTCGTAAGCGGCTTCTTTTCCGGCACGCTGAGTACCGCCCAGGGATTCATCGCCGACGTCTCGCCACCCGAGCACAGGGCAAAGACGATGGGCTACTTCGGCGCCGCATTCAGCCTCGGCTTCGTCCTGGGCCCGGTGCTCGGAGGAGTGTTCGCCGGGGAGGAAGTGGCAGCGGCGAGCTTCCGGTTGCCGATCTACATCGCCGGCGCCCTGTCGCTGCTCGCCTCGCTGTGGTGCTTCGCGATCCTGCGCGATGCGTCGCCGCCCCGCGGTAAGGGCTCCCTGCCGGCCTACAGCGAGGCGTTCCGCTTCGTCGGGGACCAGCCTCTGCTGCTGCGGCTGTTCGCGATCTCGTTCTGCGGGATCGCCATGTTCGCCTCGATGGAGGCGATCTACGGCCTGTGGAGCGAAGCCAATTTCGGGTGGAGCGCGAACGACCTCGGATTTGCCTTCCTCGCGATCGGCGGGGGAGGGCTGTTCGCCCAGTTGGTGTTGATCGGTCCGCTGGCCGCGCGCTACGGCGAGGCGCGAGTGATCGTGATCGGGCTCGTATGTCTCGCGCTGTCGATGGTACTGCAACCTGTTATCCGCACGCCGCTCTCGGGCGTGGCGCTGATGGGGCTGCTGATGGTCGGCCATTCGCTCGCCTTTCCCTCGGCAGGAGCGCTGCTCTCGCGCAACACGCCGCCCGAACGCCAGGGGAGCACGATGGGCCTGCTGATGGCATCGAACGCGGTCGGGCGAATCGTCGTCCCGCCGGCGTTCGGCCTGATCTACGATCGTGCCGGTCACGACGCGCCGTGGTATGTCGGGGCGGCCCTGATCGGCCTGGTGGTGCTGATGGCGCTGCAGGCCGTGCGACTGGCGGAGCCGGGGAAACCCTAGCCAGCCCGGGGGCAATGCAATAGACTGGGCATGACGGGAACCGGAGGTCTTGCGATGCCGGAAACGAAAGCCGAGCGCGAGCTCAGGCACCAGCTCGCCAACGCCGAACAGCAGAAGCGTGCGCTGCAACAGCTTCTGCAGAGCGCCTCGGACGAGATCGAGGAGCTCGTCTCGGGGGAATGCACCGACGAGGACAAGGCCGGTGCGATCAAGGCGGCCAGGAAGTTCCGCCGGGCGGCGACGCTCTAGGCCGTACCACAACCGAGGAGAGATTGATGCGCAAGATTGCCCCGCTCATGGCCGTGGGCCTGGCTTTGGCCGCCACTGCCGGCCTGGCCCAGTCTGACGTGCCCGCGGCGATCGCCGCCGCGGTTGCCGATCCCGGGCGGCCGGCAGCCGACACCGCGCGTGATCCGCTGCGCAAGCCCGCTCAGATCGTTGCCTTTGCCGGGGTGAAGCCGGGCGACAAGATCGCCGAGATTGCCCCGGGCGGCGGCTATTACACGCGGGTGCTGGCTAAGGCCGTCGGGCCGGAGGGCAAGGTCTATGCCCTGATGCCGGGGTTCTTCGCCAACCGTCCTGGGGGGCTCGATGCCATCAACGCGCTCGCCGAGCAGTACGGCAACGTCGAGGTGGTCGTGGTCGACTACGCCGCCACGAAGCTGCCTGAACCGGTCGACCTCGTGTGGACCACCGAAAACTATCACGACCTCGCCAATGGCGACATCGGCGCGGTCAATGCCTGGGCGTTCGCCGCGCTCAGGCCCGGGGGGACCTATTTCGTCGAAGACCATGCGGCACCGGGCACCGGCACCAGCGCCACCAGCACGCTGCACCGGATCGACCCCGAGGCGGTCAAGCAGCAGGTGACCTCAGCCGGCTTCACGCTCGAGGCCGAGAGCGACCTCCTGCACAACCCGGACGACCCGCACGACGTGAGCCCGCGCGAGGTCCAGCCGACGAGCGACAAGTTCGCCCTGCGGTTCCGCAAACCGGCCTGAACTGGAAGAGAGTGGCTCCG
>CALCBC010000005.1 GCA_937898525.1 uncultured Sphingomonadales bacterium | reverse complement strand
CGCTGCGCCATCCGGTCGGCCACCACGTCGGGGCTTTCCCCGGTCTCGTCGCTTTCGCGCCAGATCGCCTCGAGGCGCTCGGGGATTTGCAGGATCCTATGGCGCACGTCCTCGGCGTCGAACGCCTCGCCGTGCTGGCGCGCGAGGTACTCGAGGCTGACGTTGATGATTCCCCCGGCGTTGATCACGTAATCGGGGGCGTAGAGAATCCCGCGCTCAGCCAGCAGCCTGCCGTGCTCGCGACGGGCGAGCTGGTTGTTGGCGCCGCCGGCGACGATCGCACACTGGAGCCGGGCTATCCCGCGCTCGTCGAGAATCGCGCCGAGCGCGTTGGGACTGAACACGTCGCAGGGCATTGCCATGATCTCGTCGGCCACCACCGCCTCGGCGCCGAGCTCGGTCGCCAGCGCCCGCGCCTTGTCCGCGTCGATGTCGGACAGCGTCAACCGCGCGCCGTCTCTCGCCAGCAGCCGCGCCACGCCGCCGCCGACGCTGCCGCAGCCCTGCAAGGCGACGTGCACCCCGGCGACCGAGTCCCGGCCGAGCTTGTGGGCCACGGCCGCCCTGATCCCGTGATAGATGCCGAACGCGGTGAACGGACCGGGATCGCCGCCGGCATGGCCCTCGCCGACGGGCAGGCCGCAGACGTGCGGCGTGCGCTCGGCGATCGCGACCATGTCGGCCTCGCTGGCACCGACGTCCTCGGCTGTAACGTAGCGCCCGCCGAGCGCGTCGATCGCATCGCCGAACGCGACGAGCATCTCGGGGGTCTTGGTCCGCTGGGCATCGAGCAGCACGACTGCCTTGCCGCCGCCCATCGGCAGCCCGGCCATCGCGTTCTTGTAGCTCATCCCCCGGCTCAGCCGCAGCGCATCGCGCATCGCGCCGGCCGGATCGGGATAGTGCCAGAAACGCGTCCCTCCGGCGCCAGGACCGAGATGAGTCGAATGCAGGGCGATGATCGCAGTCAGGCCGGAAGCCTTGTCGTGCACGAGCTGGACCAGCTCGTGGTCGTCGAAGTCCACTTCCGTCCAGAATGCCGCCATCTCGTCCGCCTCGGGAAAGGTGTGCGCAAGCGGCTGAAACGAGGGGGAATGGGGCGAATGACGGGATCCGAACCCGCGACCTCCGGTACCACAAACCGGCGCTCTAACCAACTGAGCTACATTCGCCACAGCCCCTGCGGCCGATGCTGTGAGGACCGGCAGTTAGGCAGCCTCGCCGAGCCGTCAAGCGGCATCGGCGCGGGCGAGCGCCTGTTGCACAAGAGGCTCGCAGTTGCAAAGCGAAATGTGCGCCTCCATGACCATTGCGCAACTTTATTACGCGGACTTCGCGGGCTATCAGGACGCTCATGGCGACTCCGGGCGAGACCTCTGCCGAGCACCTGCTGAACCACCCCGGAATCCGCCGGGTGCCCTCGCCCCGGCTCGAGCTGTTCGACTGCCCCGGCTTCCTGCCGCCCTCGCTCTGCGCCGACCTCGTCGCGCTCATTGATCTCGAGCGCCGACCATCCGAGATCGCTGACGCCAACGGCGACCGCAATTTCCGCACCAGCGAGACCTGCGATCTCAAGGCCGAATTGCCGGCCGTGCAGGAGCTCGAGGCGCGGCTCCACGCGCTCAACGCGATCGATCCCGCCTACGGCGAGCCGGTCCAGGGCCAGCGCTACGCCGTGGGGCAGGAGTTCAAGGCGCACACCGACTATTTCGAGCCTTCGGGTGCCGACTTCGTGAAATACTGCTCGGTTGCCGGCCAGCGCACCTGGACGTTCATGATCTACCTCAACGAGCCCGAAGCCGGCGGCGCGACGCGATTCAAGGTGATCGACAAGATGTTCAAGCCGGAAACCGGCAAGCTCGTCTGCTGGAACAACCGCCGCCCGGACGGCAGCGTCAATCCGGCGACGCTCCACCACGGCATGAAGGTGCGCAAGGGCACCAAGTACGTGATAACCAAGTGGTACCGCGAGAAGCCATGGGGATGGTGAAAGAATGACCAAGCGCGAGGGTGCCTGTCACTGCGGCGCGGTTCGTTTCACCGTCGAGTTGCCCGTCGAGCTGCGCGGCGCGCGCTGCGACTGCTCGATCTGCGCGATGAAGGGCGCGGTCACTGTCGGCACGCCGCTCGACGGCCTGACGATCGTAGAGGGCGAGGACCTGCTGACGCTGTACCAGTTCAATACGGGAACGGCGAAGCACTACTTCTGCTCGAAGTGTGGCTCCTACACCTTCCACCAACGCCGCTCGGACCCGGACACCTATGGCGTGAACGTCGCCTGCCTCGGGCTCAATCCGTATCACGACTTTCCCGACGTGGCCGTGGTCGACGGGATCAACCATTCACGCGACACCGGAACAATGCGCATGGCCGGCAGGCTGAAGTTCGAACCCAACCTGGATTGAGTGCCTGAATACCCTTTCCCTTTCAGGGCAAAGGGAAACTGGCTCACACCTCGGCCAACGGCTTCACTGCCGGCCCGTTGAGCACTTCCCCGTCCGGGGCGAACTGCGAGCCGTGGCAGGGGCAATCCCAGCATTTCTCGAAACCGTTCCAGTGCACCACGCACCCGGCGTGCGTGCAGACTGCCGAGCGCTCGCTGACGGAACCATCGCCTGCCCGATAGACCGCGACCTTCTTCGCCCCGCGGCGCAGGATGCCGCCCTCGCCCGGTGCAAGGTCGTCGATCGAGCCAATTTCACCAGGCCCGAGATGCTCGGCCATGTTCTTGAGCACCCCGACCTGGCCTTCGGCGAATTCGGCGAGCGACGGCCCGGCGGTCAGCGACTTGCGGCCCGGGTCGAAGATTTCGGCAAACCGGCTGTCCTGCCCGAGGATCAGCGGCGCGATCGTCAACGCGCCGGCCACACCGTTGGTGATCCCCTGGCCGCTGTCACCGGTGTGGATGTAGACGTTGTCCTCGCCCGGGTTGCGTCCCGAGAAGGGCATGAAGTCGATCGGCTCCATGACTTGCCCGGACCAGCTGAATTCGAGCTTGCCGAACCCCGGGTAGCGCCGCCGGGTCCATTCGGCGAGCGCGGCGATCCGCGCATCCATGTCGCTCGCCTCCCCGCTGCGGTGGTCCTCGCCGCCAACGATGAGCCAATCCTCGCTATCGCTGAGTTCCTGCAGTCGCACGTAGTGGTACGCTTCGAGCGTGTCCCACAGCAGTGCGTCGGGCACCGAGCCGCGCGGCACCCGCCCGGCGATCGCGTAGGTGCGCATCGGCATCTGCTTGGTGTGGATCTTGACCCGGTTGTTGACCGGCGAATTGGTCGCGAACACCGCCGCGGCGGCCGTGAGCCGCGGCCCCGCCTCGCTCTCGATCACCACCTTGCCGCCGTCACGGCGGTGATCGACATAAGCCGTACCGGCGAACAACCGTCCACCGCGGCGCCCGATCGCCCGCGCAAGCCCGCGCAGGTAACGCGTCGGATGGAAGCGCGCCTGGTCCGGAAAGCGCAGACAGCGCCCGCTGTCGAGCCCCGGCATCGGCGCCCGCTCGGCCCACTCGACCTCGACACCGATTTCGCGGCAGGCCTCGAACTCGCGTACGAGCAGGTCGGCTGCGCCCTCCTCCGAGGGGATGAGGTAGCCATCGAGCCGGCGGAAGTCGCAGTCGATCGCCTCGTCGCGGCAGATCGCCTCGATGCGGTTGATGGCCGCGACCTGGCTTTCGTGCAGCCGCCGCGCCTCGTCCGCCCCGCGCACCCGGATCAGCTCATGGTAGTAGTCGTCGAGCTCCGAGGCGAGGTGGGCCGTCGTCCGCGCGGTCATCCCTCCGCCGATCTCGCCGCGGTCTATCACGATCACCGAACGCTCCTGGCGGACGAGTTCGTAGGCGACCGAGAGGCCGGCAATGCCCGAGCCGATCACGGCGACGTCGGCCTCGGAATCGGCCGTCAGCGGCAGCGCCTCGGCTATCGGGCCGTCGCTCATCCAGAGCGAGCGGCTGTGTTCGTCGGAAGCATTCATCGCGACCTCTCCTTCGGATCAGGAAAGGCCGTTCCGCGACGGCGGTTCCGAATGCGGAGCAGAATCGAAAAGGGCGGCCCCGCGGGACCGCCCTTTCACTTGACCTGTCGGAACGCCGCTTACTTCGACTTGAGCGAGAGCCCGCCGAAGCGCTTGTTGAACTGCGCCACGCGCCCGCCCTGCTCGATTTGGCGCTGGCCACCGGTCCACGCCGGATGGCTGGTCGGATCGATGTCGAGGTGCAGCGTGTCGCCTTCCTTGCCCCAGGTGGAGCGAGTTTCGAACACGGTGCCGTCGGTCATCTGCACCTTGATCATGTGATAATCGGGATGGGTATCGGCCTTCATGGCGTAAGTCCTTCTGCGCAAGGCCGGTTCCGACCGGCCGGGCAATGTCGGGAAAGCGGCGCCCTTAACGGCGACCCGCGAGAAACGCAAGCGTCGCATCCTTCGACAAGCTCAGGATGAGCGGACCGGTTCCTCTGCGCCGATCCAACCAAACCCGCTCGTCCTTGAACCGGTCGAGGAGGCGCTCAGGCCGGCGGGTCCGCAACCATCGCGGTGAACTGAACCTCGCAGGTGACCTTGCCCTCCACGCTGGCCTTGCCCCAGAACTTGCACACACGGGCGCGCTTCTGGACGAAGCCGACGTTGAGGTCGAGCAGGCAGCCGGGTTCCACGGGCGCGCGGAACTTGGCCTCGTCGATGGCCATGAAATAGACCAGCTTGCCCGATCCGGCGAGCTGCAGCGTCTCGATGGCGAGGATCGCCGCGGCCTGCGCCAGCGCCTCGATCTGCAGCACGCCGGGCATGATCGGACGGCCGGGGAAATGCCCCTGGAAGAACTGCTCGTTGAAGCTGACCGCCTTGACCGCGTGAATCTCCTCGTCGACCTTCAGGCTCTTGACCCGGTCGACGAGCAGCAGCGGATACCGGTGCGGCAGGGCGTTGAGGATCTGCGCGATGTCGTAGACTTGCGCCTCTGACGTTGCTCCGCTCATGCCCTGTCCCCGCTCCGGATCAGCGGCCCTGGACCTGGTTCTGGGCCGGAGCCTGTGCCGGCGCCGCCTGCTGCTGGGCCTGCGCCTGCTGGACCGCCGCGCTGAGCAGCATCTGCTGCACTTCCTGGTACAGCGTCACAGACTGCCTCTGCGGTTGCCAGCCGGCCGGCACCGCGGTCGACACGGTCGGCACCAGCGTGTTGAGCTGGGCGACGATCTCGTCGGTCAGATCGACCGCCTCGGCGGCGTAGACCACCGAGGCCGGGCTCAGGATCAGCGAGACGTTGTTGGCCGTCACGACCTGCTGGACGGCGGCGCCGTACTGCATCGCGATCTGCTCGACCGCGTAGATCCGCGCGAGCTGGATCGGTGCCTGGGTCTGCTGGATCGTCTGGTCGAGCGTCTGCAATTGCTGCACGGCGCTGGCATTCGCCTGCGCCGCCTGCTGCTCGGCTTCGCTCAGCTGGCCATCGTTGTCGGTGTCGAACTGGCGAACCAGTGCGTCGCGCTGCTGCTGCAGCTGCTCGAGCTGGGTGCGCTGTTCCTGATAGGTCGTGCCGATCTGGCTGTAAGCGGCCTGCAGCGCCTGCGAGCTGGCGATGGCAATCGCCGGGTCGGTCACGCCGATCCCGTTGACCTGTGCCGCGGCGGGCACGGCCACGGTGGCCGACAGCGCCAGCGCGGCCAGCGAAAGAAGGTGCGGTTTCATCAGAATTGGGTTCCTACGTTGAAGGAGAATGTCTTCGGGTCGTCCCCTTCGTACGACACGAGGTCGTAGGCGAAGTTGACCCTGAACGGACCGAACGGCGAGTTCCAGTTGACGCCGATGCCGACCGCGACGCGCGGCTTCCAGGTATCGCCGTAGAATTCCTCGACGAACGGCGGCAGCGTGGCGCCGATCGGCGAGTTGTTGGCATTCGGAAGGCAAGCGGGCGGATTGGGGTTGACCGGGTTGGTCGTGATCGAGGTTGCAGTCGGCGTGCAGACGGTATTGGTGACCGTCGCCGCGTCGATCTGCGTGTAGAGCGGGTTGCCCTGCGCGTCGCGCGTCGGGATGAAGATGCCGTCGGGGTAGGGGCTGGTGTTGAGCACCGGGTCGACGATGCCGAACACCGAACCCACGTCCAGGAATACCGACGGGCGGATGCCCATCTCGCGAATGCCCGAGCTGACCGGGATCTCGATCTCCGCACGCGCCGTGTACATTGCGGTACCACCGAGCGCGTCGTCCTGCGTGCTGTCGTGGTCGATCGGGAACAGGACCGGGTTGTCGGGATCGCTGGTGTCGTAATAGCGCCGCACGACACGCGGCCCGATGCCGCGAATGTCAAAGCCGCGCACGTCCGCCTCGCTGAGGAAGAAGCGGTCGGTCAGCTGCACCGGGTCGGACCCTGGAGGCGCGTCATTGAGGCCGTAGATGATGCCGCTCTGCCCGGTCAGCGAGAAGATGAACCCGCCGCCGAGCGGCCAGAACTTCGCCGCCCGCGCCGTTGCGCGGACGAACTTCTTGTCACCGCCGACGCCGGCGAAGTCGAGGCTTATGCTGGCGGTCTCGCCGCGGGTCGGGCGCAGGCGGTTGTTGAGCGTGTCGTAGACCAGCGAGGCGCCGATCAGCGAGGTCGTGGTCGTGCCGATCGCCTCGCACAGGTAGCGCCCGGCGAGCAGCGGCTCGCACTCGCGCACACCGTCGCCGTCGAAGTCGGAGAAGAACTGGTTCTCGTCGATGGTCACCTTGTCGTGGTTGAAGGTGTACCGCAGGAGCAGCGACATGTACTCGGTCAGCGGCACGCCGGCGCGAAGCGCGAAACCCGTGGTCGCCTGCTCGTAGGTGGCCGTCCGCCGGTTGTAGTACCCGTTGTTGTAGTCGCGGTGGTAGATGTCGGCGCCGGCCGAGATGTTGCGGTCGAAGATGAACGGCTCGGTGAAACTGATGTTGGCCGCCTTCGAGTAGCTCGAATAGTTGACGCCAAGCCCGACGATCTGGCCACGCCCGCGGAAGTTGTTCTGGCGGATCGAGCCCTGGAACACGAACTTCTCGAGGCTGGAGAATCCGGCCGAAAGCGAAAGCTCGCCGGTCGGGCGTTCCTGGACGTTGGCCTCGAGCACGATCCGGTCGGGCGCGCTGCCGTCGACCTGGTCGATCTCGAAGTTCTCCTGGAAGTAGCCGAGCGAGTTGATGCGCGCGGTCGAACGCCTGACCTGCAGCGAGTTGAAAGCATCGCCCTCGTTGATGCGGAACTCGCGGCGGATGACCTTGTCCTGGGTCAGCGTGTTGCCGTTGATGTCGACGCGTTCGACGTAGACGCGCGGCGCCTCGTTGATGAGGAACCGGACGTTCATCGTCAGCGTCTCGCGATTGCGCTCGAAATCGGGGCGCACGTTGGCGAAGGCGTAGCCGAAGGTGCCGGCGGTCTCGGTCAGTTGCTCGATCGTGTCTTCGACCAGCTTGGCATCGTACCAGTCGCCCGACTTCATCGGCAGCGCGCGAGTCATCGCCGCGCTGTCGAAGTCGCGCAGCTGGCTCTCGACAGCAACGTCGCCGAACTTGTAGCGCTCGCCCTCCTCGACCACGAAGGTGATGATGAAGTCGCGCTTGTCGGGCGTTAGCTCGGCAACCGCGGAGACGATGCGGAAATCGGCATAGCCGTTCTGCAGATAGAACGCGCGCAGCTGCTGCTGGTCGTAGGCCAGCCGGTCCGGGTCGTAGCTGGTCGTCGAGCTGAGGATCTTGGTCAGGCTCGCAACCTTGGTGATCATCTCGCCGCGAAGCTCTCCGTCCGAAAACGCCTCGTTGCCGATGAAGTTGATCGCGCGGACCTTGGACTTCGGGCCCTCGTTGATCTCGAACACCACGTCGACGCGGTTCTGGTCGAGCTGGACCATTTTCGGCTCGACGGTGGCCGCAAAGCGACCCTGCCGCTTGTACAGCTCGATGATGCGGGCGACGTCGGCGCGGACTTTCGAGCGGGTGAAGATCTGCCGCGGAGCAAGCTTGATCTCGGGCAGGATCTTGTCGTCCTTGAGGCGCCGGTTGCCCTCGAGCACGATGCGGTTGATCACCGGGTTTTCCTGCACGGTGATCACGACGTTGCCGTTGTTGAAATCGATCCGCGTATCGTCGGTGAAAAGCTCGGTCGCGGCGAGGTCCTTGAGCGCCTGGTCGGCCGCGGCGGCCGTGTAGGGCTGGCCCGGACGAAGCTGGATGTAACTGACGATCGTCGCTGGCTCGAGCCGCTGGGCCCCGGCGACCGCGATCGTGCGGATGATGTTGGACTGTTCGGCTGGAGCGGGGGCCTGCTCGGCCGGGGCTGGCGCCGGTTCTGCCGGAGCCGCGTCATCCTGCGCCAGCGCGGCTGTGGGAATGCCTGCGAGCACTGTGCAACCGAGCAGGGCCGCGGCGAACTTGGAGGCTGGTATCGTCTTAGCCCTGGCGCTCATGTCCCGTCCATTCATACGACACTCGCGTGTCCCGGTCTCGCGATGCGATCCTGCCCCCGCGGGATCGGACATCATGGTTGCTGCGAAGGTGCGCCCTTGCCCGATGCCGGGCAAGCGATCAAGCGAACAAGCCGGGAAATGCGCTGCCAGTGCCTTCCTTATCCCCGTCCCGTCCGAATAGCCGGGACAACCCTCTCGAGAACCTAGCCGCCGAAGATGGGCAGCGAAGCCACGTCGTTGATCGTGACGAACAGCATCAGCGCAAGCACGAAAGCTATGCCGGTGCGGAACGCCCACTCCTGACTGCGCGGCCCCAACGGCTTCCGGCGAACCGCCTCGGCCGCGTAGAAAGCCAGGTGCCCGCCGTCGAGGGCCGGGATTGGCAACAGGTTAATGAATGCCAAGTTAATTGATATCAGCGCCACGAAAGCCACGAACTGGCGCCATCCGAGGCTCAGTTGCTCGCCCGAGAACTTGGCCATCTTGACCGGCCCGCCGAGCTCCTTGACCGAACGTCGCCCGGTCGCGATTTGCCAGATGCCGGTGACCATCATCTCGACGATGTCGCCCGTCTGACGGACGCCGAGCACGAGCGCCTCGCCCGGCCCCACGGGGACGATCCGCGCGGCCACCGAGCCGATCCCGATCTGGCCTACGCTGAACTCGTTGCCGAAACGGTCCCGCTCGACGACCGAGGGGATCGTCAGTGCGAAGTTCAGCCGCTCGCCCGCGCGGTCGACTTCGAGCGCCACGGTCTCGCCGGGATAGGGCACGATCCTGTTGGCGACTTCCTCGAAGCTGGTCACGGGCTTGCCGTCCATCGCCACGATCCGGTCGCCGATGCGCAGTCCGGCACGCTCGGCGGCGCTGTCCTCGACCAGCACCTGCACCACCGGCGGAATCTCGAGCTTGCCGTAGGCGAAGTTGAAACTCGCGAGGATGGCGATCGCGACCAGGAAATTGGTCACCGGGCCGGCGGCAACGATCAGCGCGCGCTGCCACAGAGGCTTGGCCTGAAAGGTCTTCGCGCGCTCCTCGGGCGGCAGCGCCAGCCATGCGTCGCTCGGCTGGCTGGCCGGGTTCATGTCCCCGGCAAACTGCACGTAGCCCCCGAGTGGCAGGGCCGAGAGCTTCCAGCGAGTCCCGCGTCGGTCGGTCCAGCCTGCCAGTTCCTTGCCGAACCCTATCGAAAAGGACTCGGCTTTCACGCCGAACCAGCGTCCGACGAGGTAATGCCCGAGCTCGTGGACGGTCACCAGCGGCCCCAGCATCAGCAGGAAGCCGACGATCCACATCCATAACGGCACCGACTCAAGCAACTCGGGGTATCTCCAGCATTTCCGCAGCCCGCGCCCGCGCCTCGCGGTCGACGGCGAGCACGTCGTCGAGAGTGAGCGGCGCTGGCGGCAGGTCGCAGGCGAGGGTCTGCGCCACCAATGGCGAAATATCGGTGAACGCGATCTGACCGGCGAGGAAGGCGGCGACGGCGACCTCGTTGGCTGCATTGAGCACTGCCGGGGCAGCCCCGCCCGCCGCGGCGGCCTCGCGCGCGAGCCGCGTCGCCGGGAAGCGCTCCTCGTCGGGCGGCAGGAAGGTCAGCTCGCCGATCGCGGCGAGATCGAGCGGGGCGCATGGCGTATCCATCCGCCGCGGCCAGGCGAGGCACGAGGCGATCGGCACGCGCATGTCCGACGGGCCGAGCTGCGCCAGGGTCGACCCGTCGCGGTATTCGACCATCGAGTGGATCACGCTCTGCGGGTGGATCACGATCCGCAGCCGATCGAGCCCCACCTGGAACAGGTGGTGGGCCTCGATGAACTCGAGTCCCTTGTTCATCATCGTCGCCGAATCGACGCTGATCTTGGCGCCCATGCGCCAGTTCGGATGCGCCACCGCCTGCGCCGGGGTTGCCGCGCGGAGCTGGGCCGGGGTCCAGTCGCGCAGCGGGCCGCCGCTGGCGGTCAGCGTGATGCGGCGCACGTCGGCAAGATCGTTCCCGGCGAGGCACTGGAAGATCGCGTTGTGCTCGGAATCAACCGGCAGGAGCGTAGCTCCGTGCCTCGCCACGGCCGCGGTCATCACCTCGCCCGCCGAAACCAGCGATTCCTTGTTGGCCAGCGCGACGATCCCGCCCTGCTCGATCGCCGCCATCGTCGGCGCGAGACCCGCGCAGCCGACGATCGCCGCAAGCGTCAGATCCGCCCCGCGCGATGCGGCCTCGAGCAGGCCCCCGGGACCGCCTGCGGTCTCGATCCCGCTGCCCGCGAGCGCCTCGCGCAGCTCGGGCAGCCGGCTTTCGTCCGACACGACGGCGAGTTCGGCGCCGAACTCGCGCGCCAGTCCGGCCAGCTCGCGGGCCTGCGCGTGAGCGGTCAGCGCGACGACCCGCCAATCGTCACGGTTGCGCCGGACCAGGTCGAGCGCCGAAGCCCCGATCGAGCCGGTCGCGCCGAGGATGGTGATCCCGCGCATCGGTCAGGCTGCCATCCATGCAGCGAATGCGCCGGCAACGAGCACGACCGGTACGAGGCCGTCGATACGGTCGAACACCCCGCCGTGGCCCGGAATCAGGCGCGAGGAGTCCTTCACTCCCGCGCGTCGCTTGAGCCAGGACTCGAGGAAGTCGCCCGCCTGGGCCACCACGGCCAGCAGCGCGGCAAGCACGATCGCGCCGAGGGTGTTCGCGAGCGACAGGTGCAGTCCGACGTCGAACCGCGGCCAGCCCAGCGGGGCGTCGATAGCGAAGAGCCAGACGAACATCCAGGCGACCGACGCTGCCACACCGCCGACGAGCCCCGCCCAGGTCTTCGACGGGCTGATGCTCGGGGCGATCTTCGGACCGCCGATCGCCCGCCCGGCGAAATAGGCCCCGGTATCGGTGAACACCGCGATCCCGATGACCAGGATCAGCAGGAACGTCCCCGCCCCGATCAACACCGCGGCCGCGGCGCCGAAATAGGCCAGGCCGAGGGCCACGCCCGCCGCGCGCAGCGCGAGATCGTCCGTCGCCCGCATGATGAGCTGCACGCACTCGCCGAAGGCGACCAGCGCGACGGCAACGATGAACGCATCGAGCACGCGCCCGCCGAGCCCGATCGCGACCGCGGCCAAACCTAGCATCACCGCGGCCGAAGCGAGCCGTCGCGGCAGGTCGGCCGTGCGCGCGGACACCGGCACCGCCTCGGCCGGCGGCTGCGGATCAACGCCCGCCAAAGCGCCGCTCCCGTCGGGCAAAGCTGGCGAGGGCTTCCTCGAGGTGCGCTACGGTGAAGTCCGGCCACAACACGTCGGTGAACCACATCTCGGCATAGGCCGCCTGCCACAGCAGGAAGTTGGACAACCGTACTTCCCCCGACGTACGGATCAGCAGGTCGAGAGGCGGCAGGTCGGCGGTGTCGAGGTGCGCCGCGATGGTTTCTACGGTCACTTCGCCCTCGGCCGCCGCCTTCGCCGCCGCGCGCGCGATCTCCTGCTGCGAGCCGTAGTTCAGCGCCACTGCGACGGTTCGGCTACCCTTTGCAGTCTGCGCCAGCGCGTCCTCGAGCTGATCGACAATATCTGCCGGCATCGCCTTGTAATCGCCGATAATTTTCAGGCGCACCCCGTTGGCGATGAACTCCGGGAGATCGCTCTTGATGAACTTGCGCATCAGCCCCATCAGGTCGCTGATCTCGTCCTCCGGGCGCTTCCAGTTTTCCGACGAGAACGCGTAGAGCGTCAGGCACTCGATCCCCGTCGGGCCCAGCCCGCGGACCAGCCGGCGCACGGCCTCGACCCCGCGCTGGTGCCCCATGGCGCGCGGGACATGGTGGCGCTTCGCCCACCGGCCATTGCCGTCCATGATGATCGCGACGTGGCGCGCGCCATGCGATGCTTTCCCTTCCAGTTCACAGGAAGGGACGGGAGGGAGGGGAGCGCGGGAACCGTTCGGGACCTCGCGGCCCCTGCCCGCAGCCCCTCCCCTGAAGGGGAGGGGAGAATTCACTGGGTGAGAATTTCCTTCTCCTTGTGCTGGGCCGCCGCGTCGACCTCGGCGATGAAGCGGTCGGTCAGCTTCTGGACCTCGTCCTCCATGCGCTTGCGCTCGTCCTCGGAGATTTCCTTCTTCTTCTCGTCTTCCTTGAGCGCTTCCATCCCGTCGCGACGCACGTTGCGGATCGCGACCTTGGCCTTCTCCGCGTATTGCCCGGCGAGCTTGGCGAGTTCCTTGCGCCGCTCCTCGGTCAGGTCGGGGATCGGCAGGCGGATCGTCTGCCCATCGATCATCGGGTTGAGCCCGAGGTTGGCATGGGCGATGCCCTTCTCGACCGCGGTCACGTTGGCCCGGTCCCACACCTGCACGCTGAGCATGCGCGGCTCGGGCGCCGAGACGGTCGCGACCTGGTTGAGCGGCATCATCGAGCCGTAAACCTCGACCACCACCGGATCGAGCAGGTGGACGTTGGCGCGCCCGGTGCGCAGGCCGGCGAGGTCACCCTTCAGGCTCTCCACCGCCCCGTGCATCCGACGCTCGATGTCGGCCTTGTCGTATTTCGGCATGTCAGCCTTCCTCTCGAACTATCGTCTGGACGCCTTCGCCGGCGAGCACGCGCGCCAGGTTGCCCTGCTCGCGAATGGAAAATACCACGATTGGGATCCCGTTGTCGCGGCACAATGCCACCGCGGAGGCATCCATCACCTTCAGATTGTCTGCCAGCACACGGTCATAACTGACCGTATCAAAACGCTTTGCATCCGGGTTTCGTTTCGGGTCGTCGTCGTAGACCCCGTCGACGCTGGTGCCCTTGAGCAGCGCGTCGCACTTCATCTCGGCGGCGCGCAACGCGGCGCCGCTGTCGGTGGTGAAGAACGGGCTGCCGACCCCCGCGGCGAAGATCACTACCCTGCCCTTCTCGAGATGCCGCTCCGCCCGGCGCCGGATCACCGGCTCGCAGACCTGGTCCATCTGCACAGCCGACTGCACCCGGGTGTTGACCCCGAGCTGCTCGAGCGCGTTCTGCATCGCCAGCGCGTTCATCACCGTCGCCAGCATGCCCATATAGTCGGCCTGTGCGCGGTCCATTCCCGCTGCGGCGCCGGCCATTCCGCGAAAGATGTTGCCGCCGCCGATGACGAGACAGATCTCGAGCCCCGACTCCTTGGCCGCCTTCACTTCCTGCGCCAGCGCGGCGACGGTCGCCGGATCGATCCCGAACTGTTGCTCGCCCATCAGCACTTCGCCCGAGAGCTTGAGCAGCACGCGCTTGACGGGGGGCATCGGCATGGGGGCGAAATCTCTCCGGAAAGGCCGCGATTGGCGGCCCTTATAGAGCGCGGCAAGGCAGTGCCAAGTGCCAAGGCAAGCGTCGCAGCCCGGGCCCTTTCGGGCAGGCGGCGGCTCGTGTTACGCAGGGCCGCAGGGGTTCGCGTAGGCGACGAGGGGGGAACATGTGCAAGAGATCGATCGCCACGCTGGCAGTGGGGTTTGCCCTGCTCGCGGTTCCGGTTTCACCCGTTGCCGGCCAGTCGCCGGCAGCGCAGCCTGCACTCACGGCCGAGCAGGCGGTCCAGCTGTTCGCCGAGGCCGGTTTTCCCATCGCCGACGGCCGCCCGATCAACCGCTGCGGCCAACCCTCGAACCCGCGGGTCGCCTTCGTCGACCTCAACGCCGACGGCCGGGCCGAAGCGCACATCGCCGACGTCGATCGCAGCTGCTACGGCAAGCCCGGTGCCTACTTCGCCATTCTCGCACAGGGGGCGGACGGCGCCTGGCGACGGCTCATCGCCGAGGACGGTATCGTCGGATTCGAGCGGACCCGCAGCTCCGGGTGGAATGACCTGTCGCTCGAAGCGCGCGATTCCGCCTGCCCGGGACTGCGCCGCTTCAACGGGACTGATTACGGCGCCCCGACGGCCTGCGCCGCGCCCGGACACGCGACGCTCGCCGCGCCAGCCGAACCCGCGCCGGCGAACGGCCAGTCCCCAGCCTTGCCCGAAGGCGGCAGGGCCGAGCGGCTGGCGCGACTGATCGGCAACGTCGTTCCCGCCAGCGAGTCGCGCAGCTGGGACGCCGCCCGGGCAGCCTTTCCCGGCGCCAGCTGGGGCACGCGCAACCGTCACGCTCCGCTCTGGGGCGGCGCGGATCACAGCCAGGTCGGCTCGATCGACCTCGGTAACGCGGTCTACGAGCTGCGGATTTCGGGCCTGTCGGACCGCGTATCGGAGATCCACATCACGGGCCCGGCCAACGACAACCTCGACTGGGAGCCGGTTGCCGCAGCGTTGAACGCGTCCGGCACGCAGGCGCGCACGCTCGGCTGCCTCAGCCCGACCGGGTTCGGGTTCGTCAAGCTCACCGCGAACGGCCGCTCGGTGATCCTGCACAAGTTCGTCAACTTCGGCACCCAGGTGCCGAGCACCGACGAATACTCGTTCGTGTTCGACGACCCGCTGGGAGGCAAGAGCGAAGCGGAAGTGGCGGCGGACCGGAGCTGGTGCTGACAGCCCGAATTAAGCGGCAGTTCAGCCGTGCCGCGCGAGCTTCGATCACTGGATGCGTTCCCTGGGGAGAAGGTGATGCGATCGCTTGCCATTGCGCTGCTGGCTCTCGCCCTGCCCGCCGCGGTCCAGGGTGCCTCTACCCGCGAAGGCCCACCGCCGCGCTCGGACGCCCCCGGGATCGCCGAGGTCGAAACCGTTGTCATCCCTGACGGCGTTGGCCGCGAGCTGCACGAGGTGCGCGAGGCGATCGAACGCCGGCGTGACAGCGGCGAGCTCAGCCGCCGCGAGGCCCGCGCGCTGCGCCGCGAGGCCCGCCGCATCGCCCGTGCTCAGGAATGGTACGCGCGCGATGGGCTCGACGAGAGCGAGCTCGACGCGCTCCGCCTGAGCGCAGAGACCCTGCGCCACGCCGCACAGACGCCGATCAGCACTCCGGCGTCCTGACGACCAAACGAAAACGGCCGCCGGACCGAAGTCCGGCGGCCGCTCTCACAGGCTCGGAATTTCGAGCGTCGGCTCAGCCGGCGACCGCCGCCGCCACTTCCGCCGCGAAGTCGCTCTCTTCCTTCTCGATGCCTTCGCCGAGCTGGAAGCGGACGTAGTCCTTGAGCACGATCGGGGTGCCCGCGGCCTTGCCGGCCTGGGCGACGACCTCGGAGATCGGGGTCTTGTTGTCCATCACCGAGACCTGGCTCAGCAGCGCGTTCTCCCTGGCGAACTTGGCGATCGCGCCCTCGACCATCTTGGCCTGGACCTCGGCCGGCTTGCCGCTCTCGGCCGCCTTTTCCTCGGCGATCTTGCGCTCGCGCGCGATCACCTCGGGATCGAGGCTGTCGGCGTCGAGCGCCTGCGGGAAGGCCGCGGCGATGTGCATCGCCAGCTGCTTGCCGAGGGGCTCGAGCACGTCCGCCCCGGCCGCGCTCTCGAGTGCGACGAGCACGCCGATCTTGCCGAGGTTCGGCGCCTGAGCGAGGTGCATGTACGGCACGACGAGGCCCTGCGACACCGCGACGGTCTTCATCCGGCGCAGCTGCTGGTTCTCGCCGATCGTGGCGACGTTGTTGGTCAGCTTCTCGCCGACGGTCCCGCCGTCCGGATAGGCGGCGTTCTTGAGCGCCTCGATGTCGTCCGAGCCCAGCGACAGCGCGACCTCGGTGGTCTTGCGCACGAAGTCCTGGAACTGTTCGTTCTTGGCGACGAAGTCGGTCTCCGAATTCACCTCGACCGCGACGCCGCGGGTGCCGTCTACGGCCACGCCGACGAGGCCTTCGGCAGCGGTGCGGCTCGACTTCTTGGCCGCGGCGGCGAGCCCCCTGGCGCGCAGCGCGTCGACCGCCGCCTCGATGTCGCCGCCGGTCTCGTCGAGCGCCTTCTTGCAGTCCATCATGCCGGCGCCGGTGCGCTCGCGCAGGTTCTTAACGTCGGCTGCAGTGTAAGCCATGGTACTTTCCTTGAAGTGGGAGGGGAACGCGGACCGCCGAGATGGGCCCGCGGCTCCCGAATGCAATCGTTCCGGGCGGTTACGCCCCGGCCGCGGCCTCGTCGGCAGCAGCGTCGGCGGCCGGAGCTTCAGACACCTCGGCGATGGCAGCTTCCTCCGGCGGCGCTTCCATCGCCCCGATATCGGCTCCCGAATCGACCACCGCTTCGTTGCGGCCGGTGGTCGCCGCCTCGGCGACCGCGTCGCAGTAGAGACGCACCGCGCGGCTGGCGTCGTCGTTGCCCGGGATCGGGAAGGCGATGCCCGAGGGATCGACGTTGGTGTCGAGGATCGCCACTACCGGGATGCCGAGCACGTTGGCTTCCTTGATCGCCAGTTCTTCCTTGTTGGCGTCGATCACGAACATCACGTCGGGGATGCCGCCCATGTCGCGGATGCCCCCGAGCGACTGCTCGAGCTTGTCGCGCTCGCGGGTCAGCTGCAGAACTTCCTTCTTGGTCAGGCCCGAGGTGTCGCCCGAAAGCTGCTCCTCGAGGCTCTTGAGCCGGCGGATCGAGCCCGAGATCGTCTTCCAGTTGGTCAGCATGCCGCCGAGCCAGCGGTGGTTGACGAAGTGCTGCCCCGAACGGCGGGCAGCCTCGGCGATCGGCTCCTGCGCCTGGCGCTTGGTGCCGACGAACAGCACCTTGCCGCCGGCGCGGACGGTTGCCGCGATGAAGTCGAGCGCGCGCGCCATCAGCGGCACGGTCTGCGAAAGGTCGATGATGTGGACGCCGTTCCGCGCGCCGAAGATGTACGGCTTCATCCGCGGATTCCAGCGGTGGGTCTGGTGGCCGAAGTGCGCGCCGGCCTCGATCAATTGCTGCAGGGTGACGGTGGGAACCGCCATAGGTAATTCCTTTCCGGTTATGCCTCTGGAAGGCGGGGAACCGGCCGCGGAGATCCCGCAGCGGCACCGGTGTGATGTGCCTTCCATGCGAATTCGCCGCGCTTCCCGGGTTGTGTCGGGGAGATCGGCGCGGCGGCCCTTAGCCGCACGGCCGGGGAAAATCCAGTCTCAATTGCCCGACGCTCCCGATCCTGAGCTTGACATTCCGGAACAAACCAAGAACATATGTCCGGAAAGGAACGTCAGGCG
This sequence comes from uncultured Sphingomonadales bacterium, assembly GCA_937898525.1. Classification (GTDB taxonomy): domain Bacteria; phylum Pseudomonadota; class Alphaproteobacteria; order Sphingomonadales; family Sphingomonadaceae; genus Croceibacterium_A. The sequence continues at coordinate 39,056 of CALCBC010000005.1, read as the reverse complement.
CGATTCGCCGGTTCTCTGGCTCATTGGAAAGGGACGCCCGATGCTGGCGATTGCGATCTCCTTGCTGTTCGGACTGGCCGCCTTTGCGGCGCTGGCCGTCATCCGCTCATCGGTGACCGTCGGCGCACGGCGGGCCCGAACCATTCTCGCGGAGCTGGCAGAGATCGAGCGCCGGGCCGGCGTCAGTCGATCTCGTCCGGTGCCGGGCTGGTCGCCGCCGGCCCCGATGCCCGTGGGCGCTGCTGCCTGATTCTGGCGTAGCGCACGATTCCCAGCGGCATCAGCGCCAGATAGACGAGGGAGAGTGCGGCCAGCGTCCACCAGGGCTCGGTCAGCAACGCCGCAAAGACCATACCCGCGAGCGCAATCGCCTCGAGCCTGATGCTCCGACGGGGACGGATCGAGGTCCAGCTCAGTGTCGCGAGGTTGGAGATCATCAGCGCCGCGATCGCTACCATCCATATGGCGACCGGCACCGGCTCGCGGAACAGGTCGTTGCCGGTCGCGATCCACAGGTACATCGGCAGGAACGCGAGCCCCGCCCCGATCGGCGCCGGCACGCCGGTCAGGAAGCCGACTGACTTGTGCGGCTGCTCCTCCATGTCGATCCGCGCGTTGAACCGCGCCAGCCTCAGCGCGCAGCAGATCGCGAAGGCAAGGCTGGCGAACCACCCGAAGCGCGGCAGGTCCTGCAGCGACCACAGGAACATGACCAGCGCGGGCGCCATGCCGAAACTCAGCGAATCCGCCAGGCTGTCGAGCTCGGCTCCGAACCGCGACTGGGCCTTGAGCAGGCGGGCGATCCGCCCGTCGATCCCGTCAAGCATCCCGGCGAGGATGATGGCGAACAGCGCCATCTGCCAGTTGCCGTTGATCGCGAAGCGAACCCCGGTGAGTCCCGAACACAGCGCCGCCGCAGTGATCGCGTTGGGCAGCACCGCGCGCAGCGTCAGCCCCGGCACCGGTGCAGCGGCGGGCTGTTCGTCCTCACTCGCCCTGGGCCCGAGCCACGAGGGCCCGGGCGTCGCCAGGCGATCCTCGGTCTCGGGCGGCAGGCTCACTGGCGAACCCCCTCGAGCAGCATCTGCCGGCCGAGCTGGGCGAGCACGGTCTCGCCCGCCACGGTCTTCTGGCCGAGGAGGACGGTCGTATCGGTGCCCTGCGGCAGGTAGACGTCGACACGGCTGCCGAAGCGGATCAGCCCGATCCGCTGGCCCGCGGCAACGATGTCGCCGGGTTTGACGAACGGGACGATCCGGCGCGCCACCAGTCCGGCGATCTGCGTGCAGCCGATCGGCCGCCCGTCGGGCCGCTCGATCAGCACATGCTGCCGCTCGTTCTCGTCGCTCGCCTTGTCGAGGTCGGCATTGAGGAACTTGCCCGGGATGTAGACCACCCGCCGCACCGTCCCGCCGACGGGCGCGCGGTTGATGTGGACGTCGAACACCGACATGAAGATCGAGATGCGCGTGACCGGCTCGCTGCCGAGGCCCGGGGCACCCGTGGGATCGGGGCCTTGCAGCTCAAGCGGTGGCGGCACCTGGCAGATCATCGTCACCAGCCCGTCGGCCGGCGCGAGGATCAGGTCATCGCCCTGCGGCACGACCCGCTCGGGATCGCGAAAGAATGCGAACACCCCGGCCGACAGCATGAGCAGCGGCCAGCCGATGATCTCCCAGTCGAGCAGGAACAGCGTCACGAGCGCTGCCGCGACCGCGATGAGGCCGAACTTGCGCCCCTCCGGATGGATCGCGGGCCAGTTCCACTCGGCCTCGCCGCGGCCCCGGTTGTCGCACAGTTCTCCGGCCATGCGCCCATCTAGGGACTGGACGCGGAGCGGACAAGCCGAAGTGCCGATTGTCGGAGGCTCGGTGGTGGACAGGGGTGGATTCGAACCACCGTACGCTTGCGCGGGCAGATTTACAGTCTGCTGCCTTTAACCACTCGGCCACCTGTCCACCGGAGAGCCGGAAGCGGGACATCCCGCGAGAGAGCGGCCCCTGAAGGGGCCTCCCGGCCGAGTGCGCGCCGCAATGGCGAAGCGGCGCTTGCCTGTCAATGGGGCCGCTGGCAGGGGAGCGCGATGGCGAAGCGAGACGAGAAGCGGAACCTGCGCGGACGCGCCGGGCGCATGCAGGGCGGTCGCGGCTCGGGCCGCGCATCGCAGGGCGCGGTGCGGCTGTGGGGCCGCCACGCGGTCGAGGCCGCGCTGAAGAACTCGGCCCGCCGCCATCGCAAGCTGTGGGCCACGCGTGAAGGCATCGCCTCTCTTGACGGGGAGCTGCCGCCGGACTTCCCGGTCGAGTATGCCGACGGCGCCGACCTCGCCCGGCTGGTCGCGCGCGACGCGCCGCATCAGGGACTTGTGCTCGAGTGCATGCCACTCGACGACCTGCACCTCGCCGACGTCCTCGACAGCGATCCGCACCGCCCGCTGGTCGTGCTGGACCAGGTGACCGACCCGCACAACGTCGGCGCCATCCTGCGCTCGTGCGCGGCCTTCGATGCCGCAGCGCTGGTCACCCAGGATCGACATGCCCCGCCCGAAGGCGGCGTGGTCGCCAAATCTGCCTCGGGCGCGCTCGAAATCGTGCCGTGGGTCCGCGTGGTCAACCTCGCCCGCGCGCTCGAGGAGATCGCGGAGGCCGGCTACTGGCGCATCGGGCTCGCCGGGGAGGCCGAGGCGAGCCTGGCGGAAGCACTGCCCGCCGGGCCTGTTGCGCTCGTGCTCGGCGCCGAGGGCGAAGGGATGCGGCACAATATCGCCGCGCACTGCGATGCGCTGGCGCGCCTGCCGATCAGCGATGCTATGGAGAGCCTCAACGTCTCCAACGCGGCGGCGATCGCGCTCTACGCGGTGGCGACGAGGAACTGACAGGGGCATTCAGGAGGGGGGTATCGATGGCAATGTTCGCGCGCTGGCGGATGGCCGCCGCAGCCGTCGTCGTGGCCGCAAGTGTGGCGCTGTCCGCTTGCGTCCTCTGGCCCGGGTCGTTCGAATCGACGCTCGACTTGCGACGCGACGGCAGGTTCACCTTCAGCTATCAGGGCGAGATTCACCTGCTCGCCCTGAGCAAGCTCGCCGACATGGCGAGGGAAACCGAACAGGACGAGGAATTCATCGCCGCGGCCTGCTGGGACGAGGACTACAACGACCGCGAATGTACGGCCGAGGAGGTCGCCGAGCAGCGCGAGGCGTGGGAGGCGGAGGCCGAGGACCGCAGGGCGCGCGCCGAGCGTGACGCGGAATCGATGCGCCGGTTGCTCGGCGGCATCGATCCGGCGAGTCCCCAGGCGGCCGAGGAGCTGGTCACGCGCCTGCGGCGTCAGGAAGGCTGGAAACAGGTCGAGTATCGCGGCGACGGGCTGTTCGTGGTCGACTTCTCGATCACCAGCCGGTTCGGGCACGACTTCGCATTCCCGACGATCGAACGCTTCCCGCTGGCCAACGCCTTCGTCATCGCCAACGCCAGGCAGGGCCGCACGGTCCGCATCGAGGCGCCCGGCTTCTCGACGCAGGGTGGATCGAACCCGTTCCAGGGAATGCCCGAACTGGCCGCGCTCGGGGCAGCGGCGGCCTCCGAAGGCTCCGAGTTCTCCGCGATCCCCGAGATGAACGGAACCTTCCGCATCGTCACCGATGGGTCGATCCTCGCCAACAACACCGACGAGGGGCCGTGCACGTCGGCGGAAGGGCAGGTACTCGAATGGCGAATCAACCGGCGGACCGACACGGCACCGATGGCGCTCATCCAGCTCGGCGGTTGAGGAGCGCTCCGTTCCGGCAAGCAGAAGGGCCGCCCCGCGACCGGGAGCGGCCCTTCTCTTTCGGCGCGCGGCCCCCGATCGGGCCGCAGCCGATCACGAAATCAGTTGCACGAGTCCTTCAGACCCTTGCCCGCTTTGAACTTCGGCTGGGTCGAGGCCTTGATCGTCATCGGAGCGCCGGTGCGCGGATTGCGGCCGGTCGAGGCCTTGCGCTTGGTCACCGAGAAGGTGCCGAACCCAACGAGGCGAACTTCGTCGCCCTTGGACAACGCGCTGGTGATCGTGTCGAACACGCCTTCGACCGCCTTCGTCGCATCGCTGCGCGAGAGGCCGCTGGCTTCTGCGACGGCACCGATCAGCTCGTTCTTGTTCATGTTCTGAAACACCCCCTCACTTGTGTTGACCGAGACCCATGAATCGCCTCGCCATGCCCGGGAATTGAGCGAGTTTTGCCGCCGGTGTCAAAGCCAAAGCCGCCGAATCGCGCGCTTCCGAGGGCATTCCGAGCACCTGCCGCGACCAAATTCGCGCTGCCTCGAGCGGCCGCCCGGCCGAACGCTCGGGGGCTCCGCTGAGCGCGGCGCCGAGTCGCTGCGATGCAGCGTACCCGACTGCCCGGGCTCAGTGAGGGATCGTCGGCGAAGCGACGCCTGAGGGTGCCGGCGTCGGCTGGCTGGCGAGGTCGTCGGCCTCGGTCCACTCGATCGGCTCCGGCAGCGTCACCAGCGCGTGCCGCAACACCTCGTCCACGTGTGACACTGGGACGATCTCCAGCCCTTCCTTCACGTTCACCGGAATCTCGGCGAGGTCCTTCTCGTTCTCCTCAGGGATCAGCACGGTCCTGATGCCGCCGCGCAGCGCCGCGAGCAGCTTCTCCTTGAGCCCGCCGATCGGCAGCACCCGGCCGCGCAACGTGACCTCGCCGGTCATCGCGACGTCGGGTCGCACGGCGATGCCAGTCAGCGTCGAGACGATCGAGGTCACCATGCCGATGCCCGCGCTCGGGCCGTCCTTGGGCACCGCCCCTTCGGGCAGGTGGATATGGACATTCTTGCGCTGGAAGATCGACGGCTTGATCCCGTAGGCTGGGGCGCGCGCCTTGACGAAGCTGAAGGCCGCGGCGACGCTCTCGGTCATCACCTCGCCAAGCTTGCCCGTGGTCCTGATCTCACCCTTGCCCGGCGTGGTCACGCTCTCGATCGTCAGCAGCTCGCCGCCGACCTCGGTCCAGGCAAGCCCGGTGACCGCGCCGACCTGCGCCTCCTCGTCGGACTTGCCGTGGCGGAACTTGCGCACGCCGACGAAGTCCGCGAGATTCTCGGGGGTCACGACGACCCGCTCGACCTTCTTCTCGAGAATCTGCCGCAGCGACTTGCGCGCAAGGCGCGCGATCTCGCGCTCGAGCGTGCGCACGCCGGCCTCGCGGGTGTAGTAGCGGATCAGGTCGCGCAGCGCTTCCTCGGTCAGCTCGAACTCACCTTCCCGGAGGCCATGCGCCTCGACCTGCTTGCCGATCAGGTGCCGCTGCGCGATCTCGACCTTCTCGTCCTCGGTGTAGCCCTCGAGCCGGATGATCTCCATGCGGTCGAGCAGCGGCTGCGGCAGATTGAGCGAGTTCGCGGTGCACACGAACATCACGTCCGAGAGGTCGATGTCGAGCTCGAGGTAGTGGTCCTGGAACCGCGCGTTCTGCTCGGGGTCGAGCACCTCGAGCAGCGCCGAGGCGGGATCGCCGCGGAAGTCCTGGCCCAGCTTGTCGATCTCGTCGAGCAGGAACAGCGGGTTGCTCGTTCCCGCCCGGCGCAGGTTGGTGACGATCTTGCCCGGCAGCGAGCCGATGTAGGTCCGCCGGTGGCCGCGGATCTCGGCCTCGTCGCGCACGCCGCCCAGAGACTGGCGCACGAACTCGCGCCCCGTGGCACGGGCGATCGACTTGCCGAGGCTGGTCTTGCCGACACCCGGAGGGCCGACGAGGCACAGGATCGGCCCCTTGAGCTTGTTGGTCCGCGCCTGGACGGCGAGATACTCGATGATCCGGTCTTTGACCTTGTCGAGCGCGTAATGGTCCTCGTCGAGGATCGCCTGCGCGCGGGCGATATCCTTCTTGAGCTTGCTCTTCTTGCCCCACGGCAGCCCGAGCAGGACGTCGAGGTAGTTGCGCACGACGGTCGCCTCGGCGCTCATCGGCTGCATGGTCTTGAGCTTCTTGAGCTCGGCGTTGGCCTTGGCGCGAGCTTCCTTCGACAGCTTGAGCTTGTCGATCTTCTCCTGCAGCTCGGCGATCTCGTCGCCGTCGTCACCGCCCCCGCCGAGCTCGCTCTGGATCGCCTTGAGCTGCTCGTTGAGGTAGTACTCGCGCTGGGTCTTCTCCATCTGGCGCTTGACCCGGCCGCGGATCTTGCGCTCGACCTGGAGCACCGAGAGCTCGCCTTCCATGACCGAGTACACCATCTCGAGCCGCTTGAGCGGATCGGCCTCGCTCAACAGCTGCTGCTTGGTGGCGACCTTGGCAGAAAGCGCGGCGGCAATCGTGTCGGCGAGCTTGCCGGCGTCGTCGATCCCGGCGAGCTCTTCCTCGATGTCGTCGGGGAGCTTCTTGTTGTGCTTGGCATACTCGGCGAACTGCTCCAGCGCGGAGCGCATCATCGCCGCGACCTCGTTGCCGCTGGCCCCCTGCTCGGCGACCGGCTCGATCTCCGCCACGACGTAGTCGTCGGCGTCGCGCAACGCGGTCAAGCGCGCGCGCGTGTGGCCCTCGACCAGCACGCGAACTGTCCCGTCGGGCAGCTTGAGGAGTTGCAGCACCTGCGCGACCACGCCGACGTCGTGCAGGTCTTCGCGGGCCGGATCGTCGCAGGCCGGGTCGAGCTGCGCTAGCAGGAAGATGTCTTTGTCGCCTTCCATCGCCGCTTCGAGCGCCGCGACCGACTTGTCGCGCCCGACGAACAGCGGGACGACCATGGTCGGGAACACGACGATGTCGCGCAGGGGAAGCAGTGGGTAGTTGGCCATCGGTTGAATTTCGTCCGTTTGTCGCGAGGCCGCGATCCTTGCGGAGCGGCGTCAGATCCTTGCCGTGAATATGGGGCCCGTTTCCGCGCGTCGCAATGGCGGTGCGCCGCGAGCTGTGGATCGCGGACTCCGAGCACAGTTCGCTGCGGTTGCTCAGCCACTTTCAAGGCGATAGTCTCGACTGCGGTCGGTCATGAGCCGTCACCCGCAGTTCGAGGGGAGAGGAATGCGTTATTGGATGATCGCCGCCGCGCTCGTTGCCGCTCCGGCGGCCGCACAGGATCAGGACAGTGCCTGGCAGTATTATGAGCCCGAGGGCGGCACGCTGCAGGCTGGCGTCGTCAACTCCCGTGGCGCCCAGCTGATCCTCAAGTGCGACAAGCCCGGCAAGGGCGAGGTCTTCGCGGTGGTGGTCACTCCCGAGAAGCTGGTACCGCCGACCAACACCCGCTTCGTCACGCGCGCGCTCGAGCTGCGCTTCGACAGCGACCCGCCGATCGAAGACCGCTGGCGCTACTACGAGAACTCGGTGGTCGCGATCGACCAGAAGCCGACGATCGCCCTGACCCGCTTCCTCAGGGAACTCGCCGACTCGACCAAGGTCCACATCCGCATGAACCCCGAGCGCGCGCGCTACGTCGAGGCCGAGTTCGATGTCGGCGGCGCCCGCGACGCGATCGCCCGCGTCTATACAAGCTGCCAGGACCAGAGCCCGCTCGACTGACCGGCTGCCGGACGGGGTCGGCTCCGCCCCCGCGGAGAGGCGAAGCGCCCCTCCGGCGCTCAGCCCTCCGCGGCGACCGCCGCTTCGGCCGCGCGGAAACCGAGCTTGCCGTGCGTGCCGTCGCAGAACGGCTTGGTAGTCGAGCCGCCGCAGCGGCACAGGAAGACCCGGTGCTTGCCCTCCAGGTCGTAGAGATTGCCGTCGCCGTCGCGCAGCTCGAGCTGGCTCAGGTCTCCGGTCACGAGGTAGGGCCCGTCCTTGCGGGCGATGATTTCGATCGCCATGGCGTTCTCCGCGCGCTGCTTCCTGGTCAGGCAACGCACGCAAGCCGCCGCATTTCCCGCAGGATGGGCGACCGCAACGGGACCGTGGACGCCTAGCCCATCCCGGGAATGTTGAAACCCGGCGGCAAGCCCATGTTCTGCTGGATCGCTTGCATCTCGCGGCTCGCGGCCTGGTCGGCCTTGGTCCGCGCGTCGTTGAACGCCGCGGTGACGAGGTCCTCGAGGATCTGCTTCTCCGACGGCACGATCAGGCTGTCGTCGATCGACACGCCGAGAATGCGGCCCTTGGCCGTGCAGCGGATTCTGACCAGTCCGCCGCCGGCAACGCCTTCGACCTCAAGCGAATCGAGCTTGGCCTGCGCCTCGCCCATCTGCTTCTGGATGATCTCGGCGGCCTCCTGGGCCTTCCTCATCATCTCGTTCATATCCATGGCAAAAAGTCCTCAGGCTCGGTTATTCCAGTGGCGTTCGCCGCGTGGCGCGTCGGCGTCCTCGACGATCTCGGCGCCGGGGAAGGCGGCGAAGGCCGCCTCGACCAGCGGATGGCTGCGAATGCGCTCGGCCTCGGCCGCCTTCGCCGCTTCGGCCTGCTCGCGAAGCGTCGGGGCGCCCTCGCCCGCGCCCCGCTCGACTTGCCAGCGCTCGCCGGTCGCCTTGAGCAGCGCGTCGCGCAGCTCGGGACCGGGATCGTCGGCGATGCCCGGCGCGAGCGCGTAAACCAGCCGGCCCGGCGCGAGATCGATCACGCGCACCCAGTCGCGCATCGTCCCGGCGACGCGCAGCATGCCCGCGCGGTCGACCTGCTCGCACAGCTCGCGCCAGTCGACCTGCGCAGTCGGCGCGGGCGCGGCCGCTGACGAGGCATCGGACGAAGCCGGCGCGCTAGCCGCCAGTCGGCGGAGTTCTTCGGCCAGCCTGCCCGGATCGGGCAGGTCGGCGGCGTGCAGCACGCGCAACAACGCCATCTGCGCCGCAACCAGCGGGTCAGGCGCGCCGCGCACTTCCTCGTGCCCCTTGAGCAGCAGCTGCCATAGCCGGTGCACCTGCCCGACCGAGAGCCGACCGGCCCACTCCTCGATCGCCTGCCGTTCCTCGGCCGAAGGCGCGTCGGCGCCCGCGCGGCCGATCTGGGTCACTGCGATGCGGTGGGTCAGCTCCATCAGCGAGCGGATCAGCGCGAGCGGCTCTACTCCGAGCGCGTAGTGCCGCTCGACCTCGTCGAGCATCGCCGAAGGGTCAGCCTCGAGCAGCGCCGCGAACAGCCGGCGCAGTGCGGTCTTGTCGGCGAGGCCGAGCATGTCGCGCACCCGCGCGGCCGTAACCTTGCCGTCGGCATCGAGATCCGCATGGGCGATCGCCTGGTCGAGGATCGACAGGCCATCGCGCACCGAGCCTTCGGCCGCCGAGGCAATCATGTACAGCGCCTCGTCCTCGGCCTCGACGCTCTCCTGCCGGCAGATGCCGGCGAAGTGCTCCTTGAGCATCGGCGTCGGGATGCGCCGCAGGTCGAACCGCTGGCAGCGGCTCAGAACGGTAACCGGCAGCTTGTCGACCTCGGTCGTCGCGAACAGGAACTTCACGTGCGCCGGCGGTTCCTCGAGCGTCTTGAGCAACGCGTTGAACGCGTTGCGCGAGAGCATGTGGACCTCGTCGATGATGTAGATCTTGTAGCGCGCCGAGACCGCGGCGTAGCGCACCGCTTCGATGATCTCGCGAACGTCGTCGACGCCGGTATGACTCGCGGCGTCCATCTCGATGACGTCGATGTGGCGGCCTTCGGCGATCGCCACGCACGGCTCGCACACGCCGCACGGCTCGATCGTCGGCCCGCCCTTGCCGTCGGGCCCGATGCAGTTGAGCGCCTTGGCGATCAGCCGCGCGGTCGAGGTCTTGCCGACCCCGCGCACGCCGGTCATCAGGAACGCGTGCGCCAGCCGCTCGCGCTCGATGGCGTTGGCCAGCGTGCGCACCATCGGCTCCTGGCCGATAAGCTCGGCGAAGGTCTGCGGACGGTACTTGCGGGCGAGCACGCGATAGGGCTGCGCCGGGGCTGGAGCGGCCTCGGAGCGGTCCTGGAGCGGGCCCGGGGCAGGTTCGGGTGCCGTCCGTTGGGGCGGTGCCGCAGGCGGTGCGCCGAACAACGCCGACTGGCCGGCGGCCTCGAGCTCGGCAGCGCTCGGCTTGGCCTCTTCGGCCTCGCCCCCGGCGGGCTCGCCACCGAACATGTCGCCTGAATCACCCATGCGTGCGAAAGTAGGGGCTCAGCCCGGGAATGTCATGGCAACAATCATGGAGAAAAGGAGCCGGGCGACCCGCTGCCATCCGTTATGGCTGCTTCCTTCCGGACCTGACCAGGTTGGCGGACGCGAACGTCCGCCCGACTCCCGGGCGGGCATATGGCCGCGTCCGGCGACTTATTCAACACCCCCGTCATCCCGGCGAAAGCCGGGACCTCGTCCCGTCGCAGCCCTGGTGGCGCGTGCCGCAGTCGCGGCGCATGCGGTCCCGGCTCACGCCGGGATGGCGCTGGCCAAAAAAACTGGGACAGTCCCTCTTTTCCGGTCAGCGGAAATTGTCCGCGTAGGCCTGCAGCTTGAGCCGCCGCGGCGGGGTTTCGTGGACGATCGCGTCGATGCCGTATTTCTCGGCGTATGCGATCGCCGCCTCCTTCGACGGGAAGCGCAATTGCACCTGCTGGCGCGTATCGCCGCTGCCCGCCCAGCCCATCAGCGGGTCGGGCTTCTTGGCCTCCGCCGGGACGAAGTCGAGAATCCACTGATCGGTGAGCGCCTTGCCCGATTGCATGGCGTTCTTGGGGCGCTGGAAGATGCGAGCCTGCATGCCCGAGCCTTTCGTTCGGTTGCCGCACGAAATCAAGACCTCCCTCACGCCGAGCCCGCCGAGGCGTCGAACGCGTTCTTCGTCTTCAGGCTCGGGCGCTCGGCCCACGGCTCCTCGGGCCAGCGGTGCTTCGGATAGCGTCCCTTCATGTCCTTCCGGACCTCGGCCCACGAGCCGCGCCAGAACCCGGGCAGGTCGCGCGTCGCCTGGATCGGGCGTCCGGCGGGGCTGGTCAGCTTGAGCAGCAGCGGCGTGCCGCCGATCATCGGGTGGCGTTCGAGCCCGAACAGCGCCTGGACGCGGACCTCGACGCTCGGGGCGTCGTCCCCCGCATAGTCGATCGGATGATGCGTGCCGGCGGGGGAGACGAACTCGCGCGGCGCCAGCCGGTCGAGCCGCTGCCGCTCGTCCCACGACAGCCGCGACAGCAGCGCCTCGGCGACCACATCCTTCGGCAGGTCGAGGTCGCGCCGCCCCTCGAGCAGCGGCGCCAGCCAGTCGCGCGCCTCTTCTGCCAGCCGCGCCGGGTCGAGCGCTTCGATCCCCGCGTATCGCGCTCGCGCCATCAACACCTCCGGAAGCAGTTTCCCGAGCTTTTCCACAGTCTTGTCAACAAGCATGTCCACCATGGCCGCGGGGTCGGGCGCCGGATCCGGTCCACTCGCCAGCGTGATCGCGCCAAGCCGCCGCTCGAGCCGCGCCTCGACCCGCTCGCCGGTCCAGCGCAGCACCGGACGGCGCTCGATCCGCTCGCCGAGCCATTGTTCGACATCGGCAGTCGTCAGCGGCAGCGCCGCCGTGATCCGCGCCGCCTGCGCCCGGCCCTGCGCATCGCCGATTGCGAGCCACTCCGCCGAAGCGAGCGGCGAGGCCGGATCCAGCGAATAGCCGCGCCCCCCGGCCGAGAGCCACGACTCGCCCGACGTGTCGCGGCGCCGGGCGAGGTTGTCGGGCAGAGCCATGGCGAGGAGAATGCCGGGCGGCGGAATCCCCCCACCCCGCGCCTTGCCGAGCGCTTTCGCTTTGTGGGCCCACCTCTCGGCCAGCTTGCTCGACGCCTCTGCCCGCGCCGAGCGATCCGCGTTCCACCGCGTCAGCCGCTGTGCGAGGTCCTCGCCCTTCCCGCCGAGCCCGCGTTCCTGCAGCAACAGCGCGAGCTTTGCTGCGTCGCCCGCTGCGCCGTGCTCGGCGCCGTAGAGCAGCATCGCTGCCTGCCACGGCTCCATCGGCAGCGCGGCGAGCTTGCGGCCGCGATCGGTGATCCGCCCTTCCCCGTCGAGCGCGCCGAGCTTCGCTAGCCGCTCGCGCGCCGCCGAAATGGCTGCCGCGGGTGGCGGATCGAGCCAGGCGAGCGAGGCCGGGTCGGTCACGCCCCACTGCGCGAGCGCGAGCACCAGCGGTGAGAGATCCGCGATGGTGATTTCCGGCGGGTCGAACGGCTCGCGCCCGGCGTGCGCGGCCTGCTCCCACAGGCGGTAGGCAACGCCCGGCCCCTGCCGAGCGGCGCGGCCCGCGCGCTGGGCCGCGGCCGCCTGGCTCGCGCGGACGGTGACGAGCTGCGTCAGGCCGGCCGCGACGTCGAACTCCGCGCGGCGCGACAGCCCGCTGTCGACCACGACCGAGACGCCGTCGAGCGTGATCGAGGTCTCGGCGATGCTCGTCGCCAGCACGATGCGCCGGCGCCCTTGCGGGTCGCGCCGGATCGCCGCGCGTTGCGCAGCCGGCTCGACCTGCCCGTGCAACGGCACGATCGGCACTCCGGGCAGACGTTCCGCCAGCCGCTCGCGCGTGCGCTCGATCTCGCCGACGCCGGGCAGGAAGGCGAGCACATCGCCCTCCTCGTCGCGCCACGCCTTCAGGACCGCGCCCGCCATCGCCTCGTCGGTGCGCAGTTCCGGCCGGCTGCCGAGCCACTCGATACGCAGCGGATGTGCCCTGCCCTCGCTTTCTATAATCGGCGCCCCAGGACCATTTTGGTCGATCAGCCGGGCAAACCGCGCGCCGTCGATCGTCGCCGACATCACCAGCAGCCGCAGGTCCTCGCGCAACACCGCCTGGCTCTCGAGCGCCAGCGCGAGGCCGAGGTCGCTGTCGAGATGCCGCTCGTGCGCCTCGTCGAACAGCACCGCCGAGACCCCGTCGAGCTCCTGGTCGCCGAGGATGCGGTTGACGAAGATCGCCTCGGTCACGACGAGAATGCGCGTCTCGGCGGACTGCTTGCTGTCGAGCCGAGTCAGGTAACCGACTCGCCGCCCGACCGGCTCGCCGAGCAGCTCGGCGATGCGCTCGGCCGCGGCCCGGGCAGCCACGCGGCGCGGGCTCAGCAGCACGACCTGCCCGGTGCACCACGGTTCGCCGATCAGCGCCGGGGCGACAGCGGTCGTCTTGCCGGCCCCAGGCGGAGCGACGAGCACCGCGGAATTGCGCTCGCGCAGGGCGGCGAGCAGCGCGGGCAGCACGGCGTGGATCGGAAGATCGGCGGACACCCGTCCGCCCTACTCAACTCGCCATCCCCGCGAAAGCGTGGCGCAAACCGAGGGTCGACCACGCGCCCCTTTGCCGCTCCTGCCCCAACCCGTCCCCCTGGACCAACCCGTCAGCCTGAACTTGTTTCAGGGCCCACTTCTCCTCGGGCCTTGAACGATCGGTCGCTCACAGTGCGGGCCGCCAGGTCAATGAGACGGCGCTGTGCCCGCGGCGAAATCCGCGCGTGGCGTACGATGGGCCGGGAGGGTGACGGGGATGGATGGAGAGGGAGGGAAGGCTGCTCGCGGAAGCGGCCGCTGTCGAAACCAGGAGTCCGCCCTTGTGCCCCCTCCAACCCGGTCAGGGTCAGTATCCCCGGCTCACGGCGAACCGCGCCGCCTCGACCATCGCCCGGCGCGCCTTGCCGTCGGGGAAAATCGCCAGCGCGTCGCAGGCCCGCTGGGCGAAGTGTCGCGCCCGCTCGCGCGTCGCGGCAACGCAGTCGTGCCGGCGAATCAGCTCAACCGCGTGGGCGAGGTCCTCTTCCTCGGTGCGGAACCCGGCGATCGCCTCTTCCCAGAACCGCCGCTCGTCGGGCGTGCCGCGGGCGTAGGCAAGGATCACCGGCAGGGTCATCTTGCCTTCGCGGAAATCGTCGCCGCGGTCCTTGCCCATCTCGGCGGCGGTGCTGTCGTAGTCGATCGCATCGTCGACCAGCTGGAAGGCGATGCCGAGGTTGCGGCCGTAGTCGTCGAGCGCCTGCTCCTCGGCCTCGCCGCACTCGGCGACGACCGCCGAGATGCGGCTCGCCGCGGCGAACAGCGCGGCGGTCTTGGCGCCGATGATGTGCAGGTAGCGCTCCTCGCTGGTCTCGATCCGCCGCTGCGCGGTCAGCTGGTCGACCTCGCCCTGCGCGATGACCGCGCTCGCCGAGGAGAGAATCTTGAGCACCTTGAGGCTGCCATCCTCGACCATCAGCTCGAACGCGCGGCTGAACAGGAAGTCGCCGACCAGCACCGTCGCCGGGTTGCCGAAGACGATATTGGCGGTCTCCTTGCCGCGCCGGGTCTCCGAGCCGTCGACGACGTCGTCGTGCAGCAGCGTCGCGGTATGGATGAACTCGACTGCCGCAGCGAGCTTGTGGTGCCGCGCGCCCTGGTAGCCGACCAGCTCGGCGCCGGCGAGCGTGAGCATCGGCCGCATGCGCTTGCCCCCGCCCGCGATCAGGTGGCCGGCCAGCGCCGGGATCAGCGGGATCTCGCTCTGCATCCGGTCGAGGATGATCGCGTTGACCGCGTTCATCGCCGTGGCTGTCAGCGACAGGATGGGCGCGAGCGAGGGTTGCTTCACCGGGAGGGGGACGACCTCGGCGCTCATGTCCGGCGCCATGGCGCGTGCCCGCCCGCTTGGCAAGCGCGGAATCCCTGCTAGCGTTGCGCGCCTATGGCCAGCCATCCCAAGCCCCAGGACGCCGACGCGGTGCTCGCCGGCTACCGCAAGTCGATCGACAACATCGATGCCGCTCTGATCCACATGCTGGCCGAGCGCTTCCGCATCACCCAGGCGGTCGGCGAGTACAAGGCGCAGGCCGGCCTGCCCGCGAGCGACCCTGCCCGCGAGGCGCGCCAGATCGCCCGCCTGCGCGCGCTCGCCGTCGACGCCGACCTCGACCCCGAGTTCAGCGAGAAGTTCATCCGCTTCGTGATCGACGAGGTGATCCGCCACCACCGGCAGCACGCGGCGGGGAAGTAAGTCCCTCTCCGCTGACGGGAGAGGGTTACGGAGGCTTGGCGGCTCCGCCGCCTGGCCGGAGCGGGGTTACCTTTGAGGAGAAGGAAGCCTCATCCAAGGCCCGCCAACTCGCTACGCGAGCAAGCTGCGCCATCCTCCTGCCGCCGTGGGAGAAGGCTACCGATCGTCGCTCGGCCCGAACCGGTTGGCCTTCCGTCCGCCCATTTTGCGCGACGGCGCCGGTTGGATGGCCAGCCCGCGAACGCCGACCGTCATTCGCCCTTCGCGCCAAGCCGGGCGCCGGGGAACCCGTCCTCGACGATCACGCCCGCCGGATCGCCCTTGCGCAGCGGGACCACATCGCGGTCGAAGCGGACATAAGCCGCCGGCAGGCTATCAAGGTCGTTGTCGTAGCGCCGCTGCACTGCCGCGCGGTCGTAGCCCATCCAGCCGAGCGTGGCCGGGAAGATCTGGCTCGCCGAATGGCCCGCGCGCGGCGCCCCCGCGTAAAGCGACGCGAGCCGCTCGGGCAGGAACGCGACCAGCGGGACGTGCAGCTCGGCGGGGACCGGAGAGGGGCTGCAATGCGGCACTGCGCCCTCGGCGAGGTTCTGCCCGTGGTCCGAGGTATAGACGACGGCCACGTTCTCACGGTCGACGCTGGCGAGCAGGCGCTCGAAGAAGCGGCCTTTCGAGTATTCGACCGCCGTCTCGTACTGGCGGATCGCCGGGCTGTCCGGCGGGATCAGCCCGGCGGGGTAGTGATCGCGGTACTGGAAGTGCACTCCGCGCAGCACCGCGTAGACGAACACCCGCTCGCCGGTGCGCAGCCGGCGGTTGATATCGGCAGCGATGCGCATGTCGGTGTCGAGGTCTCCCGCAGAGGCGATGTAGTCGTCGATCAGCGCGCGCTCCGGCGGCAGCAGCAGGTTCTGCGGCGCGCCGTGGGCCTGGCCGTCGATCAGCACCGTGCGGTAGCCCGCCTTGCGCGCGTAGCCCCAGATCGACGGGGTGCGGCGCAAGTCGAGCAGCGGCCCCGCGCGGCGCACCTCGACCCCCGAGCGCAGCGCGAGGTTGGCCGGGGCACTGCAATGGGCGAGCGCCGCGGTCATGCCGAAGTCGACGTGCCGAACGGCCTCCAGCCGGGGCGCGAGAATCGCGGCGAACTGCGGATAGGCGATGCTCTCGTCGACCAGCCAGACGATCGCCCGCGGCGAACCCTCGGTCACCGGCACGAGGTCGACCGGGGCGCGAGGAGGCGGTGGCTCGGCGAAGGCGACCTCAAGCCCGAGCGAATAGGCATTGCGCTCGGCCGCGGCGGCGGGAAAGCCCGCGCCGGCAAGCAGGCTCGGCGCGACCAGCGCGGCGAGCCCGGCGGTGCTCGCCTTCCAGCCCTGCCCAGCCCAACCGCCGCGCCGCAACGCCGCGCGCGCGCCAGCCAGCAGCGCGACCGCCAGCGCGGCCTGCGCCCCGGCGAACAGCAGCGGCCGGGCGAACTCGCCCATCGCGTTGCCGGCCTGGCGAGTCTCGGCGGCCATCCACGCCAGCGTCCCCGCGCGGATCACGTCGTTGACCACCTGGCCATAGCCGAGGTTGAGCAGGATCGAGCCGAACGCCAGCACCATCGCCACGACGAACAGCCGGCGTCCGAGCAGCGCTATCGCCGCGAGCAGCGCCAGCGCCTGGAGCGAAAGCAGGCCGAAGGTCGTCGCGGCGCTCGCCCAGTCGTTGGCGGCGGCCCGGTAGAGCACCCCGTGCGTGAGCTGGAACCGGTTGGCGACCGCGAAGCCGAGCGCGAACAGCGCTGTCGCGAGGGCCAGCGCCCCCCACGATCGCCGGAGTGGCGCGGAGCCGGGCGCGGCGGGATCGTCCATCGCAGCCCGCATAGCGCCAACCGCTTGCAAAACCCTTATCCTCGCGCGGGATCGCCCGGTCAGGCGCGCGGCAAGCGCAGGGTCACCAGCAGTCCGCCGAGATCCTCGCTCTCGCCGAGCTCGATCTGGCCGCCGTAGATCTCGGCCACGTCGCGCACGATCGCAAGGCCGAGCCCGGTGCCCGGCTTGCCCGTATCGAGCCGCGCGCCGCGGCCGAACAGCTGCGCTCGCTCGCTCTCGGGAATGCCGGGCCCGTCGTCCTCGATCCAGACTTCGCACATCGGCGCGGCCGGGTCCGGGTCGACCGTGACGAACACGCTGCCGCCGCCGTACTTGGCGGCGTTTTCGATCAGATTGCCGAGGATCTCGTCGAGATCCTGCCGCTCCATCGCCACGACGGCCGCGGAGGCCCCCGAGGTGTCGAATCGGACGTCGGGATAGAGTCTCGCCACCGCGCGCTCGACCCCTTCGACCGCCTCGGCCACGTTGGTTCGCGAATGCCCGATCGCGCGCCGGCCGACAGCGCGGGCTCGGGCCAGGTGGTGGTCGACGTGGCGCCGCATTGCCGCCACCTCGCGCAGCACGGTTTCATCGAGATCGGGCGCGTGGGCGACCGCGGCGTTGGTCAGCACCGTCAGCGGGGTCTTGAGCGCGTGGGCGAGATTGCCCGCATGGGTCCGCGCCTCCTCGGCCTGCCGGTCTGCGTGCGCGAGCAGCGCGTTGAGCTCTTCAACCATCGGCTGGACCTCGAGCGGCAACGGATCGGTCACGCGGTTTGCGCCGGTCGTGCGAATGCGCGCGATCGCCAGCCGCACGCGCCGCAGCGGACCCAGGCCGTACCAGGTCTGCAGCATGGCCATGACGAACAGGCCGATGCCGAGCACGGCGAAGCTCCACACGAGAATCGAGCGGATTCGCCGGATCTGTTCGTCGAGCTCGCCGCGCGCCGCGGCGACCACGAACTGCCAGTCGACGTCGCTCCCGGGGATGCGGATGGTCTGCTCGATCACCCGCAGCGGCTCGTCGGGGAACTGGTCCGAATCGTAGAACAGCGGCTCGCTGCGCGGTGCGTTGCCGCTGACTGCAAGCGTGCGGTCCCACAGCGAGCGCGAGGGGTAGGGTTCATGCCCCTCGCCGCTCACCTGCCAGTAGAGGCCGCTGTTCGGCTCGAGGAAGCGCTGGTCGCTGAGCTGGCGGTTGAACCACACGTCACCGTAGGGATCGATCTCGACCGAGGCGATCATCGCGGTGAGCTGGTAGTGCAGCTGCTCGTCGAACTGGTTCTCGAGCAGGCCCGTGAGCGTTCGGTCCAGCGCCACGCCGCCAGCGAGGAGGAGGATCGAAATCCACCCCGCCGCGATCAGCAGCATCCGGCGTGACAGGCTTCCGGTATGGCTCGAGCCTGCCGGCGCCGCCTCACCGCTCGCCGAGGCACCCGCCGGAGGTGCCGCTGCGGCCGGAGGCTCAGGCGCCGCGGCTGGGCTCGTCGGGGTCGTCGAGGCTGTAACCGAGGCCACGGATGGTGGTGATCACGTTAGCACCCAGCTTCTTGCGGATGCGGGTGACGAAGACCTCGATGGTGTTCGAATCGCGGTCGAAGTCCTGGTCGTAGATGTGCTCGATCAGTTCGGTGCGGCTGACCACCTTGCCCTTGTGGTGCATCAGGTAGCTGAGCAGCTTGTATTCCTGCGCGGTCAGCTTGACCGGCTCGCCGTCGAGCGTGACGCGGCCCGAGCGCGTGTCGAGCCGCACCGGGCCGGCGGTCAGCTCCGAGCTGGCGTTGCCCGAGGCGCGGCGGATCAGCGCGCGCAGGCGTGCGATCAGCTCCTCGGTCTGGAACGGCTTGGCGAGGTAGTCGTCGGCGCCCGCGTCGAGCCCGGCAACCTTGTCGGACCACGAATCGCGGGCGGTCAGCACCAGCACCGGGAAGTTGCGCCCCTCCTTGCGCCACATGCCGAGCACGGTGAGCCCGTCGATCTCGGGCAGGCCGAGGTCGAGAATCACCGCGTCGTAGTCTTCGGTCGAGCCGAGGAAATGCCCGTCCTCGCCGTCGGTCGAAAGGTCGACCGCGTAACCGGTCTGCTCGAGCGTCGACTTGAGCTGCTGACCGAGTGTCGGCTCGTCCTCGACGATCAGGATGCGCATTGATTGGTCCCCTGGTTCACGCGACCCGAGATGTGGGCTTTTGCGGGAAACGCGTCAACGGTGCGGCCGTTTCCGTTCGGGGAGCCTATCTGGAGACTCGCAGGATACGGGCCGTTCGCGCATCGACGTCGACCCAGATCACGTGCCCCTCCTTGAGGAACTTGAGCCGGTACGCGCTTGCGCCGGAATCGTATTCGAAGCCGAGGTAGTCGCTCCCGCGCATCTGCGGCAGGATGCGCCGCTCGATCTCGCGCGACGACATCGTCCGCCCCGCCTGCATGTCCTGCCGTGCGGTAGCCTGATCGCCGCGCCCCTGGTCGCGGAAGCGCTGCGCCCCGGGGGAGGCTGCCGCGGGAGCGGTCAGGCCGCCAGCGACCAGGGCCGCCGCGGCGAGAATGGCAATCGCCTTGCGCATGACAGGTTTCTGCCTAGGCGCAAGGCATTGAACAAGGTGTGAATGTGGCGGGCGGCCGCCGTTCAGCCCGGGGTGTGGCTATCGGGTCATCTCGTAGGTCACCCGCACGGTCACGCCGGCCTCGACCATCCCCGGTTGAACCGGTGTCGCCGCATCGGCTGCCTCGGCCCGCGCCGCGCGCAGGAACGGCATCGGCGGCTGGGCTGCGACCGTCTCGCTGATCTCGAGCACACGCACGTCGCTGAAGCCCGTTGCCCGCGCGTATTCGAGCGCCTGCGCTCGCGCGGTTTCGAGCGCCTGGCGGCGCGCCTGCGCCCGCGCGGCGGTGTCGTCGTCGATCGACCAGTCGGGGCCGCTTAGGTCGGTCGCGCCGGCCGCCACCAGCGCGTCGAGCACTTCGCCGGTACGGTCGATGTCGCGAAGCTTCACGCTGACCCGGTTCGACGCCTGGTAGCCGCGAAACACTTGCCGCCGGCTCGCCTGGTCGTAGTCGTACTGCGCCCCGAGATTGATCCCGGCAGTCTGGATGTCGCGCTCGGGCACGCCGAGCGCCTTGATCCGGTCGATCACCGCGGTCATCTCGCGGGCATTGTTGCGCATCGCCTCGACCGCGGTCGACGCCTGGGTCGTCACGCCTGCGCTGATCGTGACCAGATCAGGCTCGGCTTCAACCGATTCGGTGACGGTGAGTTCGACAACCGGGCCGGCCGAGGTGACCTCGACCGCTGCCGCGGCGGGAGTGGCGAGGAACGGGACCGCGATCAGCGGCAGGGCGATACGATGCATGGGAAAACCTCCGATCATGCGCAGCCGGCTGCATGCGCCGGAATTACGCGCCGCTGAACGCTTCGGTTCCGCCGCCCTCTCAGGGTCGTGCCAGCGGTCGGCTCGAGGTCGACACGCGCGCATCCCAGAACACTTGCCCATCGCTCTCGAACGAGGTGTGCGTCCAGCGCGCCTGCGGCGCGAGGTTCCAGGCAACGCCGCAGTTCCAGCCTCCGCTCCGCATCAGGCAGATGCGCACATCGACCGGCACCTCGCACCCGTTGACGACGACCGCCTGCGTCGAGCGCGAGAAGGCCGGATCCGCGCTGACCACCGGTGGCGAGACGCAACGGGTCGCGTCCGGATCGATGGACGCGCTTTCGCCCGCGCTTGCTTCTTCCATGGCAGGCTTGCCGGCCTCGATGTCGGCGCAAGCCTTGCGATCACCCGCAATGCAAGCGGCATGGCGGCGCTGGGCGGCAAAGTATTCCTGCTGGGCCCGATTCGCAGCTTCCCGCTCGCGCCGGCTACGTTCGACCGCTCGCTCGTACGCGTCGTTCTCGCGTTCGAGCCGGGCGAGTTCCTCCTCGTAAGCCTTGCGAGCCTCCTCGGCCCTGCGGCGCGAGGCCTCGTTCTCGGCCACCTGCCGAGCCGCGAACTCGGCGGCCTCGCGGTTGAGCCGCGCCGTTTCCTCGATCTCGCGGCGCTCCTTCTCCTCCGCCTCGCGCCGCTTCCGCTCCTCGGCCTCGCGCCGCTCCCTTTCGGCAGCCTCGCGGCGCTCCCGCTCCGCAGCCTCGCGCTGCTCGGCCTCGCGCGCCGCTTCTTCGGCACGCGTGGTGGCGGCAAGCTCGTCTCGCGGCTGCCGATCGAGAGCTGTATCGTCGGCACTCTTCTCGACCTCGGGGGCCGGTGTTTCCGCCGCAGCAGGCTCGGGCTTCTCGATGGCCTCCGCGGCCGGTCGCCATGCGAGCGAGCGGATGATCGCATTGTCGGGGCTGTTCATCCGTCTGCTGTACTCGGCCCGCGCGCCGGCCTCGTCGAACACCGCGCACCGCTGGCTGCCCCAGTCGTAGAACTCCTCATAACCGGGAATTACCGTCGCAATCCCGACATCCTTGTCGAACAGACCGCCGATATAAGCTCCCTCGTAATCGCGGGCCTTGGCGGATCGAATCGTGAACGGCTCGGTCACGAGCAGCGCAATGTACGTGCCGGCCCCGCCGCTAGCCTTGAACGAGCACACGACCCAGCTCGTCTCGTCGCCGGTCGATACCTGTGCCCCGGCGGCCGAAATGCCGCCCCCCGTCGTCGCCAACACACCGAGCAGCCCCAGCCTTGCAATGCCACCAAGACCCATCCGAATCTTCCCCTCATTTCAATGCGATCCCAAGGGCATGGAGCAACAGTCAGGGAAACGGTCAACCTGCGGAAAGTCACCGGACGGGCGCGCGCCGGGGCGGGTTGCGGCTCCAATCCCGCGTCCCTATGCGCGAGCCGATGGCGGAAGCACCGATCCTGTCCTGGGAAGGCCTGGGCCTGCAGCAAGGCGGGCGCTGGCTGTTCCGCGACCTCGACCTGCACATCGGTCCGCGCGACCGGCTGGCGCTGATCGGCCGCAACGGCGTCGGCAAGACCACGCTGTTCCGGCTGATCGCGAACCGCATCGAGGCCGACAAGGGCAAGCGCTCGATCCAGCCGGGCACCAGGGTCGTCGTGCTCGAGCAGGAGCCCGATTTCACGCCGTTCGCCACGCTGATGGACTTTGCGCTCGCACGGGACCCGTATGGCGGGGACGCGCCGCAGCGGCACGAGGTCGAGGCGATCGCCGACCAGCTCGGCATCGACATGAGCCGCCCCGCCCCCACGGCAAGCGGGGGCGAGAAGCGCCGCGCCGGAATTGCCCGCGCGCTCGCGCTCGAGCCCGACCTCTTGCTGCTCGACGAGCCGACCAACCACCTCGACCTCGCCGCGATCGAATGGCTCGAAGCCTGGCTCGGCCGCTACAAGGGCGCGTTCATCGTCATCAGCCACGACCGCACGTTCCTGAAGCGCCTGACCCGCGCGACGCTGTGGCTCGACCGCGGCGTGCTCCGGCGCAAGGAAGTCGGCTTCGGCGGCTACGAGGCGTGGGAGGAGCAGGTCTACGCCGAAGAGGCGCGCGCGGCCGAGAAGCTCGACGCCAAGCTCAAGATCGAGGCGCACTGGCTCGAGCGCGGCGTGACCGCGCGGCGCAAGCGCAACCAGGGCCGGCTCGAGGCGCTACACCGCATGCGCGCACAGCGCGCGGCGATGATCGGCAGGCAGGGCACCTCGAAGCTCGCGCTCGCGACCGACGACGAAATCCGCACAAAGTCGGTGATCGTCGCCGAGAACGTCACCAAGCGCTTCGGCGAGCGCACGATCGTCAGGAACTTCAGCCTGCGCATCCAGCGCGGCGACCGGATCGGCGTGGTCGGCGCAAACGGCACGGGAAAGACCACGCTGCTCAGGTTGCTGACCGGCGAGCTCGCGCCTGACGAGGGCGAGGTCACGCTGGCGAAGACGCTGCAGGGTGTTATGATCGACCAGCAGCGGCGCCTGCTCGCCGGCGACAAGAAGGTCCGCGACGTGCTCGCCGAAGGCGGCGACTGGCTCGACGTGCGCGGCGTGCGCAAGCATGTCCAGGCCTACCTCAAGGACTTCCTGTTCGATCCGGGCCTCGTCGACACGCCGATCGCCGCGCTCTCCGGCGGCGAGCGTTCGCGGCTGCTGCTGGCGCGAGAATTCGCCCGCAAGTCCAACCTGCTGGTACTCGACGAGCCGACCAATGACCTCGACCTCGAGACGCTCGACCTGCTGCAGGAAGTGATCGCCGACTACGACGGCACCGTGCTGATCGTCAGCCACGACCGCGACTTCCTCGACCGGACGGTCACCGTCACGCTCGGTCTCGACGGCTCGGGCACCGTCGACATCGTCGCCGGCGGCTACGAGGATTGGGAGGCCAAGCGCAAGAAGCCCGCGCCCCCGGCGGAGAAGAAGCCCGCCTCGACGCGGCCCGCCAAGGCACCCCCGGCCGCCCCCCCGAAGCGCACCAAGCTCTCCTACAAGGACCAGCGCGACTACGACCTCCTCCCGGCGCGCATCGAGGAGCTCGAGGCCGAGATCGCCAAGGGCGAGCACGCCCTGTCCGACCCCACCCTCTACACGCGCGACCCGAAAGAGTTCGCCCGCCTGACCGCGCTCCTCGACAAGCTGCGCGCGGAAAAGGGGGCGGCTGAGGAGCGCTGGCTGACCCTGGCGGAGATGGTCGAGGGGTAAGAGGAACTAGCTAGCCCGCCACCCTGCGTCCCGGGGGTCAGCCGCAGCGCCTCACCGCCATGTATCAGCCGCCGGGGCGGACCGAACCGAAAGCGCCAGACCGATCGGGCCCCTCACCCGATCCGGTAGAAGTCCGCCACCCGGTCCAAGGCGATCCTCAGGACCAGCTTGCCGCTGCGGGCGGGCCAGGACAGCGCCTTCTCCGCAGTGGGCAGCGTTTCGCAGGCGCAGACCACGCGCCACAGGATGTCCTCGAGCCCCTTGCCCGCCGCGGCGATCGCGCCATCGAAACGGCGACGGGCAGCAAGCTGGCGTTCGGTCGGGGCGAGGCGCTCGCCTGGCTGGCGCTGCAGCCGCACGGGCTCCCAGCGCATCGTCACGCTCGGCACGATCTGCGCGCGCTCGAAGTCGGAGCGCAGGCGTTCACCGGCGAGGAACAGTCGCTCGTCGAGGTGGCCATGTGCGTGAAGCCAGCTAAGCGGCGATTCGGCGAGGTTGACGGTGACGCTTCGCCGCCTTGGCGACACCCCGCCCCGCCGCCGCGGACCCTCCGGCGTCAGCTCGCGTTCGACAAGTTTGCGCTGCATGCGAATCGCTCCTTTCGAGGTAATGGCAGGGCTTGCCAAAAGGGAACGATTGTAGGAAAGTGCAAAAACCAAATCGGTTATCGAGGGACCCGCACCGTGATCAACCGCATCCGCGACATCCGCAGGCAGAAGGGCATGACGCTGGCCGAGGTCGCCGCGGCCTGCGACCCGCCGACTACCGCGCAGACCATCGGCCGGCTCGAAACCGGGATGCGCAACCTCTCGCTCGCGTGGATGAACCGCATCGCCGCCGCGCTCGGGGTCGATCCCGAGCTGCTGGTCAAGGGCGAATCCGACGCCCAGCCGCAGGTCGTCGCGCGCCTGACGGAGAACGGCCCCGAGGCGTTGCCCTCCCCGCGCGACGCGATCCTGCCGGTCGATCTCGGCGGTGACGGTCCGCTGCTGTGCCTCGCGATCGACGCGCCGCAGGGCGAGTACCGCAGCGGCGACCAGCTTTGGCTGCGCCAGTACCCGCCCGAGGAAGCGCCCCGGCTGATCAACCGCGACGTGCTCGTGCCGCGCTCCGGCGGGCGATTCGCATTCGGGCGACTGATCGACCGCCAGGGCAAGCTCGTCGGCGTGCTGCCGCCGGGGATCGGGCAGCGCCAGATCGTGGTCGACAACCCGCCGTGGCTGGCGGTTGCGGAGATGCTGGTCCGCAAGCTGTGAAGCGAGTCCTGTCGATCGCCACGCTTTATCCGAACGCGCACCTGCCGCGCTTCGGGGTGTTCGTCGCGCGGCAGATGGAGGCTCTGTCGGCGCGCGGCGACTGGGACGTCACGGTGATCAACCCGATCGGCGTGCCGCCGGTGGCCGTGGGGCGCTACAGGCCGCTGCTCGCGGCGGCCGTGACCGGGGTGGAAGGCGGCGTCACCGTGCACCGTCCGCGCTTCACGCTGGTTCCGGCCGTCGGCGGGCCGATCAATCCGCGGATGATCGTGCGCGGCGTGCTGCCGCTCGCCAGACGGCTTCACGCGCTGGCGCCGTTCGACCTCGTCGACGCGCAGTTCTTCTATCCCGACGGCCCCGCCGCCGCGCGCATCGCGCGCGAACTCGGCCTGCCCCTGTCGATCAAGGCGCGCGGCGCCGACATCTCGCTGTGGGGCCGCAAGGCCTACGCGTTGCGGGCGATGAAGCGAGCCGCGACGCAGGCGGCCGGCCTGCTCGCGGTGAGCGAGGCGCTGGCTGCCGACATGGCTGCGATCGGCCTGCCGCGCGGCAAGATCACGGTGCATTACACCGGGCTCGACCACGCGCTGTTCCGCCCGCTCGACCGGCAGGAAAGCCGTGCCCGGCTGGAGGAGCGGTTCGGCATCGCGCTGCCCCGGCGCGCGCCGCTGCTGGCCACCGTCGGGGCGCTGATCCCGCGCAAGGGCCAGCAGTACGCGATCCGCGCGCTGGCGCGCCTGCCCTCGGCGCACCTCGCGATCGCCGGCACCGGTCCGGACCGCGCAGCGCTCGAGGCGCTGGTGCGCGAGGCCGGTCTCGATGGGCGCGTGCACTTCCTCGGTTCGCTCGACCACGCCCTGCTGCCGGTCGTGCTTTCGGCGGCCGACGCGCTGGTCCTGCCGTCGGAAAGCGAAGGACTCGCCAATGCCTGGGTCGAGGCGCTCGCCTGCGGCTGCCCGCTGGTGATCACCGATGCCGGCGGCGCGCGCGAGGTGGTGACGAGGCCCGAGGCCGGCCGCATCGTCGAGCGCGATGCCAGCGCCATCGCCGCCGCCGTGCGCGAACTGCTCGCCGCCCCGCCCGCGCGCGAGGCAGTCGCGCAATGCGCCGTTCGCTTCAGCTGGGAAGCGAACGCAGCCGCGCTGGCCGACTACTACGCAAGGCTGTCGGGACGGGAGTAGGCTCCCGCCTTCGTCGCTAGGCCTGCCCCTTCACCCGCCGTTCCTGCGCGTCGGCGCGGCTCTCGGCCGGAATGAAGCTGTCCGAAGTCACCCCGAGCCAGATCAGGATCGGCGTCGCCATGAAGATCGAGCTGTAGGTGCCGACGAAGATGCCGAAGATGATCGCCGCGGTGAACCCGAAGATCACGTCGGGGCCGAGCAGCAGCAGCGCGGCGAGGGTGATGATGGTCGACGTCGAGGTGACCACCGTGCGCGACAAGGTCTCGTTGACCGACAGGTCGAGCAGTTCGGGAAGCGGCATCTTGCGGTACTTGGTCAGGTTCTCGCGCACGCGGTCGTAGATCACGATGTTGTCGTTGAGCGAGTAGCCGATCAGGGTCAGGATCGCCGCGACGATGTTGAGGTCGAACTCCATCTGCGTCAGCGCGAACAGGCCGATCGTCAGTGTCACGTCGTGCGCCAGCGCGAACAGCGCACCAACGCCGAACTGCCACTCGAAACGCACCCAGATGTAGATCGAGATCCCGAGCATCGCGAGCGCGAGCGCGATCATGCCGGTCCGGAAGAGCTCGTTCGAAACCTTGCCCGAGACGGAGCGCGCCGAGCCGATTTCGACCCCCGGGTGGTTGGCCTCGAGCGTCTCACGGATGTCGCGCACCATCCGGTCGGACAGCGCGGAATCGCTCTCGTCGGGCAGTTTCATGCGCACGGAGATCTGGTTCGGCTGGCCGATCTGCTGGATGATCGGCTCGCCGTAACCCAGCGCATCGATCTCCTGACGTGCTTCGGCGACCGGCGCGACCTCTTCGGCAAAGGTGATGCGAATGGTCTGCCCGCCGACGAAGTCGACGCCGAGATTGAGCCCCTGCGTGAACACCAGCACGATGCTGGCAATCATCAGCAGGATGCTGACGCCGTAGAATGGCACCCGCCAGCGCAGGAACTTGATGTTGGTGTTGTCGGGGATGAGCTTGAGGAGTTTCATGACCCGATCCTAGAGCACGATGTCCGCGGGGCGCTTGCGGCGCAGCCAGCCGGCGACCCACATCCGGGTCATGGTCACCGCGGTGAACACCGAGGTGACGATGCCGATAGTCAGCACCACCGCGAAGCCGCGCACCGGACCGGTACCGAACACGAACATGATCAGCGCGGCGATCACGTTGGTGATGTTCGCGTCGAAGATCGCGCTCGACGATTCCTTGTAGCCCGCCTCGACCGCCGCGACCACGCGGCGGCCCCTGGCGCGCTCTTCGCGGATGCGCTCGTTGATCAGCACGTTGGCGTCGACCGCGGTGCCGAGCGTCAGCACGAGGCCGGCGATGCCGGGCAGCGTCAGCGCTGCGAGCGGACCGAGCAGGGCAAGCACGCCGAGGATCATGAACAGGTTCAGCACCAGCGCGGCGATCGTGTAGAGCCCGAAGCGGCCGTAGGTCAGGATCATGAACAGCACGAGCGCGACGAGCCCGACGATTATCGCGATCGCGCCCTTCTCGATCGAGTCCGCGCCGAGCTCGGCGCTGATCGAGCTTTCCTCGACCACGGTGAGGTCGACCGGCAGCGCGCCCGAGCGCAGCGCAATCGCCAGCTGGTTGGCCGTCTCGGCCGTGAAATTGCCCGAGATCTGCGCGGAGCCGCCGATGATCGGCTCATTGATGTTCGGCGCGGAGATCACCTGGCCGTCGAGGATGATCGCGAACGGCTTGCCGACGTTCTCGCTCGTCAGGCGCGCGAAGCGCGCGCCGCCTTGCGGATCGAACGTGATGCTGACCACGGGCTCGTTGGTCTGCGGGTCGTAGGTCTGCTGCGCGCGAACCAGCGAATCGCCGCGGATGCCGCCAAGCCGGCGGACGGCGATCTGCGTGCCCTCGTAGTCGCTGCCGGGCGCGCCCGGCACGATCTCGCTTCCCGGCGGGGCGATGCCCTGGGCGACATCGGACGGCAGCGCCGACTGGTCGACGAGCTTGAACTCGAGCTCGGCCGTCTGCCCGAGCAGGTCCTTGAGCGCCTGCGGATCCTTGAGCCCGGGAACGTCGACGACGATTCTCTCGGGGCCTTCGCGGATGATCGTCGGCTCGCGCGTGCCCATCGCGTCGATGCGCTTGCGCACGACCTCGGTCGCGGCTTCCATCGCGTTCTCTACCGCGAGGTCGAGGCCGGCCCTGGTCTGGGTGAGGATGAAGCGGTTGCCGTCGACGACCTGGATCGTCCAGTCGCGCTGCCCGGTCAGCCCGGCACCGGTAGTCAGCGGCTCGATCACGTCGCGCGCCGCATCGACCTGGCTCGGATCCTCGAGCATGAAGGACAGCCGGCCGCCTGCCGTGGAAAAGTCGCCGACGCGGATGCGCGGCTCGGCGTCGCGCAGCGCGGTGCGGACCGATTCCTCCATCGTCTCGAGCCGCTGGCGCGCCACCTGGCGCGGGTCGGCTTCGAGCATCAGGTGGCTACCGCCGGCGAGGTCGAGGCCGAGGTTGATCATCGGTTGCGGCAGCACCGAAGGCCAGGTCAGGCCCGCCAGCGTCACCAGCGAGGGGATGGCGGCAAGCGCGAAGAACAGCGAGACGCCCCATAGCCAGAGGCGCTTCCAAGGGGGGAAGTCGAGCATTGTCGGTGAGCGTCAGTCGTTGGCCGGCTTGCCGCCGGGAGCAATGATGTCGCCGATGGTCGCCTTGACCGCCTTCACCCGTACACCCTGGGCAATCTCGATCTCGGCGTACTGCTCGTCGACCTTGGTGACCTTGCCGACCACGCCCCCGGCCGTGACCACCTGGTCACCCTTCTTGACCGCGGCGATCTTCTCGCGATGGGCCTTCTGCTGGCGCATCTGCGGACGGATGATGAGGAACCAGAAGATTGCGACCATGCCGATGATCGGCAGGAACTGAAGCCATCCCGGAGGCGCTGAGGCAGCGGTTCCGGCGGCAAGGAATTCGAGCATCGTTGTGGCCTTATCCGATCGGCAGGACGGCGGGGATATCGGGCGGGGGAGCCCCCATTGCAACCTGATCCTCCCCGATGACGCGCCGCGCTAGCAGCAATGCCGGAGCCTTGCAAATCGCTCCGTCGGCCGGAACCGCCGCCATCCGCTTGCGTTGCCGGGGTGGCTTGCCTATAGGCGCGCCTCCACTGGATCGGGACGTAGCGCAGCCTGGTAGCGCATCACACTGGGGGTGTGGGGGTCGCTGGTTCGAATCCAGTCGTCCCGACCAGTGGTATTCTTCCCCGACCAGCGGACCCGTTCACCAGGGCCGGTCGTTGATTCCGGGCCAGCGAGAGGTCCGATGCCCGACCATCATCCCGTCCGCGGTGCGATTCTGTGCATCGCCGCGCTCGCGATGTTCGCGTGCCTCGACACGACCACCAAGTACCTGACGCAGACGCACGCGGTCCCGCTGATCGTGGGCGTTCGCTATCTCGGCAACCTGCTGCTGATGGTCGCCTTCCTCGGTCCGACGCACGGGCGGCAGATGATCCGCACGCGGCGCACCGGGCTGGTCTGGGTGCGCGGCCTGTGCCTCGCACTCGCCTCGCTGCTGATCGGCTTCGGCCTCGAGCGGATGCCGGTCGCCGAGATGACTGCGATCACCTTCCTCTCGCCGATCCTGCTGGTGGCGGTCGCCGGGCGGCTGCTCGGCGAGCGGGTCGGCTGGATCGGCTGGGTGGCGACTGTCGGCGGCTTCGTCGGCGTGATGCTGATCGTCCGCCCGGGGACCGACATCGTCAGCAGCGGTGCGATCTTCGTGCTCGGCGCGGTGCTGCTCAACCTCGGCTACCAGCTGCTCTCGCGCGTGCTCGCGGCGAGCGAGACCACCTTCGCGCTGCTGTTCTACGCCGCCCTCGCCGGTTCGATCCTCTACGGTCTCGCCATGCCGTGGTTCATCGAGGACCGCGCACCGAGCCTGCTCGAGGCCGCGATGTTCGCCAGCCTCGGACTGTTCGGGGGAGTCGGCCACTTCATGTTCACCGCCGCCTTCCGCCATGCGCCCGCCTCGCTGATCGCGCCGCTCAACTACATCCAGCTCGTCTGGGCCGGGCTGCTCGGCTGGCTGGTGTTCGGCCACCTGCCCGACCCACAGGCGCTGCTCGGCATGGCGATCGTCGCCGGCTCGGGCGTGCTGGTCGCGCTGCGAACGCGGCTTCCGCCGGTCAAGCGCACGGCCTGAGGCACCGACTCGGCAAAAGGTGCTTTCCTACACGAACCGTACCGGTTCATGATGGCGCGACTCGTTAGCCAAGGGAGTACGTCATGCCCATCATCGAATCGCTCGTCGGCCCGATCGCGGCGATCCTCGACAAGGTGATCCCCGACAAGGAAGCGCGCGAGCGCGCCAAGCTCGAGCTGATCAAGCTCGAAGGCTCGCAGGAGCTCGAGGCGGTCCACGCCCGGCTTTCCGCGATCATTGCGGAGGCCCAGTCGGCCGATCCGTGGACCAGCCGCGCGCGGCCGAGCTTCCTCTACGTGATGTACGCGCTGTTGCTGTGGGCCCTGCCGATGGGCCTGATCGCGGCCTTCCGTCCCGAGGCCGCGCGCGACATAGCGTCCGGGATGAACGCCTACCTCGCCGGGCTGCCCGAGCCGCTCTACGCGCTCTTCGGAACCGGCTACCTCGGCTACACCGCCGCGCGGCAGTGGGGAAAGTTCAAGGGCGTGGACCGCTAGCGTCCCGGACTGGCTGAGGCTGCAGCCTCGGCAGACTTTGCGCTCGCCGGGCCTTCCCGCTATGCCGCGCGAGCCAAGGGGACCAGCATGTCGACCAAAGTCTACGTTCTAAACGGGCCGAACCTGAACCTGCTCGGCGTGCGCGAGCCGGAAATCTACGGCTCGGACACGCTCGACGACATCGCCGCTCGGCTCGAAGAGAAGGGCCGCGCACTCGGCCTCGAGATCGACATGCGCCAGTCGAACCACGAGGGGCACCTGTGCGACTGGCTGCACGAGGCCCAGGCTGAAGGCGCCAGGGCGGTCCTTCTCAATGCCGGCGCGCTGACCCACACGAGTCTCGCGCTCTACGACGCGATCCGCTCGATCAAGACGCCGGTGATAGAGGTCCACATCTCCAACCCCGCGGCGCGGGAGGCCTATCGGCACAAGAGCTATGTGGCGATGGCCGCCAGGGGAACCATCGCCGGATTCGGCACCTTCGGTTACGAGCTTGCGCTCGAGGCGGCGTCCCGCCTGTAGACGGTCGCAATCGCAACCGCCGCTTGCCATGCCCGGCGCCAAAACGCATAGCGCGCGGCCGAGGGGTCCACGTCACGAGGAATGAATGGCCGATAACAAAGGCACAATGTCAACCGCCGCCGGCATGAAGGTCGACACCAGGCTGGTCCGCCAGCTGGCCGAGATGCTGGCCGAGACCGGGCTCACCGAAATCGAGGTCGAAGACGGCGATCGCAAGATCAGGGTCGCCCGCAACCTCGCCGCCCCGGCCGCCAGTGTCGTCGCTGCCGCACCGGCCGCGGCACCTGCTCAGGCCCAGGCACCCGCGGCACCGGCCGCTGCGCCGGCCGAGACCGCCGCGGCCGCGCCCGCCAACGCGCTGCGCTCGCCGATGGTCGGAACTGCCTACCTGTCGGGCGAACCCGGCGGGCCGCCGTTCGTGCAGGTCGGCGACAAGGTGAAGAAGGGCCAGACGCTGCTGATCATCGAGGCGATGAAGGTGATGAATCCGATCCCCGCGCCCGCCGACGGCACGGTGCAGCAGATCCTCGTCGAGAACGCGCAGCCGGTCGAATACGACCAGCCGCTGATCGTGGTCGCGTAGCACGATGGCCATCACCCGGCTCCTGATCGCCAACCGGGGCGAGATCGCGCTGCGCATCCACCGCGCGGCGCACGAGATGGGCATCGAGACCGTCGCCGTGCACTCGACGGCGGACGCGGACGCGATGCATGTCCGGCTGGCCGACCACGCGATCTGCATCGGCCCGCCGCCGGCGTCGGAGAGCTACCTCAACCAGGCGGCGATCATTTCCGCGGCCGAGATTTCCGGCGCGGACGCGATCCACCCGGGCTACGGCTTCCTCAGCGAGAACGCCCAGTTCGCCGAGATCGTCGAGGCGCACGACATCGTCTGGATCGGCCCCAAGCCCGAGCACATCCGCACGATGGGCGACAAGGTCGAGGCCAAGCGCACCGCGGGCAAGCTCGGCCTGCCGCTGGTGCCGGGTTCCGACGGGGCGGTCTCCGACACTGCCGAGGCCGAGCGGATCGCCGCGGAGATCGGCTACCCGGTGATCATCAAGGCCGCCTCGGGTGGCGGCGGGCGCGGCATGAAGGTCTGCACCGGACCCGAGCAGCTCGAGGCGCTGATGCGCCAGGCCGGCACCGAGGCCAAGGCCGCCTTCGGCGACGACACCGTCTATCTCGAAAAGTACCTCGGCAACCCGCGGCACATCGAGTTCCAGGTGTTCGGCGACGGCAATGGCAACGCGATCCACCTGGGCGAGCGCGACTGTTCGCTGCAGCGGCGCCACCAGAAGGTGCTCGAAGAGGCGCCCTCGCCCGTCATCACGCCCGAGGAACGGCAGCGGATGGGCGGGATCGTTGCCAAGGCGATGGCGGAGATGGGCTATCGCGGCGCGGGAACGATCGAGTTCCTGTGGGAGAACGGCGAGTTCTACTTCATCGAGATGAATACCCGGCTGCAGGTCGAACATCCGGTGACCGAGGCGATCACCGGCGTCGACCTCGTGCGCGAGCAGATCCGCATCGCCGAAGGCAAGCCGCTCTCGGTCAGCCAGGCGGACATCGAGTTCAAGGGCCACGCGATCGAGTGCCGCATCAACGCCGAGGACCCGTTCACGTTCGCCCCGAGCCCCGGCCTCGTCACCGCCTATCACGCCGCCGGCGGCATGCACGTGCGCGTCGATAGCGGCCTTTACGCCGGCTACCGCATCCCGCCGTACTACGATTCGATGATCGCCAAGCTGATCGTCTACGGCCGCACCCGCGAGGGCTGCATCATGCGCCTGCGCCGTGCGCTCGAGGAGATGGTCGTCGAGGGCGTCAAGACCTCGATCCCCCTCCACGCCGAGCTGCTGCGCGACCCCGACGTGCTGAACGGCGACTACTCGATCAAGTGGCTCGAGGACTGGCTCGCCCGCCGCGGCAACGAAGCCTGACACGGGGCTGCCAGCCTCCGGCCGGAAAACAGGGACAGTCCCTCTTTTTCATCGGCCGGGGCGGCTACGGAAAATGGGGACTGTCCCTCTTTTCCTGGAGGGAGGAGACCCATTCGGGCGGCGACGGTCCCGGGAAAGGAGGGACTGTCCCTATTTTCCGGCGAGCAGGCCTGCGTGCTTCGGCGAGCGACCCCGACGGGGCAGTGCGGCGGCGCCAGGGACGGCCCCCAGCGGCCGGCCGGCACGCAGCGCGCCCTCGATGCGCTCGCCTTCGTCCGCCGCCTCGAGCCCGCGCCCCAACATCGCCCGCCAGTTCGCGACGTGCCGGCCGAGCGCGGCGACATGCGTCAGGCCGTCATCGCCGTGGCCGAGATGCGCCCGCGCGCTCGACCACGGCCAGTCTTCCGCGCGCCGCACCATGTCGCGGCAACGGGGTTATTCTCTACGTGGCGCACCGCCGCCATCAGGTGCGCGTCGTCCATCGGGTAGCTGGCGAAGCGCCCCTGGAACAGGTGCCCGCTCGCCTGGAGCGCGCGGTTGACCCGCTGCGAATAGCTCGTGTGAACGCTCGCCAGCGCAGCCCGAAGGTCGTCGGAGTGCGACGGTACGAGGATCAGGTGGACGTGGTTGTCCATCAGGCACCAGGCCAGGCACACGATGCTCTCCCGCGAACAGGCCCGCGCGAGCGCTTTGAGGTAGGCCCGACGGTCCGCATCGTCGAAAAAGATCGGCTGCCGCCGGTTGCCGCGCCGCACGACATGGTGCGCCAGTCCCGGAACGACGATGCGCGCCGATCGCGGCATGCCCGGCTCCTCGGAAAAGGGGGACAGTCCCCCTTTTCGAGCTACCGCGGGCGTCGGCTCTTCAAGAAGAGGGACTGTCCCCCCGTTTCAGCTAGTAGCGGTCGAGCAGGCGCTCGACCGTCTCGTACACGGTCGAGCGCTTGCCGCCGGGGCCGCCGTCGCGCCCGGCCTCGTGCTCGAGGGCGGCGCGGATTTCCTCGATCTGGGCGTCGGTCAGGTGCTCGATGCCGATGAACTGCTGCCGCGCCCGATCAAGCGCGCGGATGACCTCGTCCAGCTTGGCCTGCATCGCCGCCGCGTCGCGGTTCTGCGAGTTCTGGATCAGGAAGACCATCAGGAAGGTGACGATCGTCGTCCCGGTGTTGATGACCAGCTGCCAGGTGTCGGAGAAGCCGAACACCGGCCCGGTCACCGCCCAGGTGAGCACGACGGCCAGAGCCAGGAGGAAGGCCGCCGGCTGGCCGGCCCAGCCGGCGATCAGGCTGGCGATGCGGGTGAAGATCCTGTCCATCGGCCTGCCACTCCTCCGCGGCGGGAGGCTAGTCCTGCCCGCTATCCGTGTCCTGGTATTCGAGAATGAAAGTCGGATCGCACTCGTAAGGATAGATGTACTGCCCCGGCTGCTTGCGCCACTCGATATAGCGCGCGCCGTTGTTCTCGAGCACCTCGGGATCCTCGAACCATTGCGTCGCCATCAGCCGCGTCCCGTCCGCGCTCAGCTTGTAGCGTTCGACCATGTGGATCGAGGCGCTGTGGTCGAGCCCGTTGTTGGTGATCGTCGAAGGCGCGATGTGCGTCGTGTCGATCACCAGCTCGTCGCCTTCCCAGTGACCGATCGAGTGGCCCATCTTGGTGTGCGGCGCGTCGGGCGGCGGATGCCCGCGGCCGTCCATGAAGATCAGCCTGACCTGGTCGTAATACTCGTAGCGGAACACGATCAGGTCGCGCGTCTGCTCGACCTCGAACGGGAACGGCCCCTGCAGGGCATAGACGATCGAGGGCGGCGAGCAGACCTTCTGCAGCGTCATCTCGTCCTCGGGCCGCCAGGCCTCGGCGCGCGCCAGCGCCTCCGGCTTCAGCTTCAGCCCGCCGAACACCATCCGCGGATACTCGGGAGCCCCCGAGTCCTCGATCACCACCGTGTTCGGCGGCAGCTTGGCCAGGAGATCGGCCTGCGGGGTGGCATCGAAGGCGAGATTCCAGAAACCGCGCAGGTCCGCTTCGGCGACGGCGGGCGACGAGCAGCACAGCGCCGCGAGCGCGATGAAAGCCCCGCGCATCAGCTCTGGTCCTGACGGCCGAACGGCGCCGAGCCGATCAGGCTCCCGTCTGCCCGTTTCGCGCTACGCAGGCGGATGTAGGGCTTGCCGTCGCGCGAGGGCCAGCCCTCGATGGTGATCGTCTCGCCGGCCTTGATGCTGTCGCGCGTCCAGCCGCGGCGCTGGAGCACGACCGGGGCGTTGGTCTCGGCCCGCCACTCGCGCACGTGACCCTGCGCGTCGGTCACCTCGAGCGCGATCGTGCCGTGCGGATTGGTGAAGCGGAACGCGGTGACCTTGCCGGTGATGGTCACCTCCTTGGTCGAATCGAAATAGACGGCGAACGAATGGTGCGCACTCGCCGCCGCGGGGGCGACGCAGAGCGCGGCGGCAATCAGCACGCGGATTCTCATGACAGGACTCTCTCCCGGAATTTCCCCCACGCTAGCACCAGCCGGGCCGCGAGGGGAAGCGCCCTAGTCGAGCGGGACGCCGGGTTCGTTCTTGGCAGTGCGGATGGTCAGCGAGGTCTTGACGCTGGCGACGTTGGGCGCCGGGGTCAGCTTGCTGGTGAGAAACTCCTGGAAGCTCTGCAGGTCCTTGCTGACGATCTTTAGGATGAAGTCGATTTCGCCGTTGAGCATGTGGCACTCGCGGACCTCGGGCAGGCCCTTGATGTGGTTCTCGAACCCGCGCAGGTCTTCCTCCGCCTGGCTCTTGAGGCTGACCATCGCAAAGACGGTGATCGCGAAACCGAGCTTCGAGGCATCGAGATCGGCGTGATAGCCGCGAATGACGCCCTCTTCCTCGAGCGCGCGGACCCGGCGCAGACATGGAGGGGCGGTGAGGCCGACCCGGCGCGCCAGGTCGACGTTGGTGACGCGTCCTTCGGCCTGAAGCTCCGCCAGCAACCGGCGATCGATGCTGTCGAGCGTTGCCATCGCCATTCCCCGCCCTTGAAATTTAGTCCTGTCCGCTCGGGCCATCGCGGTAATATTATTGTTTATGACGGCAATTGTCCCGCTTTGCAACGCACCTTCGCGAGCCCGTTCCGCGCATCGGAACAGCCGCTATTGCCAGTCTGCGGGCGAGTGCGTCCGCGAGCCGCAATCGCCGGAGATTCGATGCTGTTCGACGACCGCCTCGCCACCGTGCTGCGCCTCGGCGCGCGGAGCGAGGCTGCCGCGCGCACCCAGTATCGCCAGCTGCTCGACCTGCTCGGCTCGATGCCGCCGGGAACCGCCAGCGCGCTTGCGGACGCCGCCTACGAACGGCTCGGTCAGCTCGCCGAGGAGCTGCCCGCAACGGTCCAGTCGGCCATCCTGCGCACTCCGGGCCTGCGCCTGCGCAACCGCACGCTGGTCTCGTGGCTCGCTCGTTGCGATCCCCAGGCAGCCGCGGCGGCGATGGCCACCGCACAGCTCTCGGAAAGCGACTGGCTGCACCTGATCCCGCGCCTGCCGGTCACCGCGCGCGGCTTTCTCCGTCACCGGCGCGACCTGCCGTTCAGCGCCAAGCAGGTGCTCGAACGCCTCGGGGTCAGGGACCTGGTGCTGCCCGAACCCGAAAGCACGCCCGCGTCACCGGAGACAGTGGCGAAGGCCGGGTTTGCCACAGAGGACCAGACCGACCTCGCACCCGATACCGAGGCTGGCATCGGCGAGCTCGTGCGCCGGATCGAGGCATTCCAGCGCACCCGCCGCGAGCGCACGGCTACCCCCCGGCTCCCGCTCGGCGACGCCCGCGAGCCCGAGGCCGAGCGCGCCGGCAGAGCGTTCGATTTCGCCACCGACGCGCAGGGAACGATCGTCTGGGCCGATCCGGCGATGGCTCCGCTGGTCGTCGGCATGACTCTCGGCCCGCCGCGTGCCGGCGCGGTCGCGGTGCTCGACGAGACCGCCGGGCGCAACCTCGCACGGCGCCTCCCGATCAAGGCGGGCCTGGTGCGGATCGCCGGGCCGCTCGAAGTCGCCGGGCCCTGGCGGATCGACGCGGCGCCGGCCTTCGCCGGCGAGGATCGTCACTTCGCCGGCTACCGCGGCCGCATGCGCCGCCCGCCGGTCGTCGAGGCGGCGACGCCGCCCACCCCGCGTCACGACGGCGACCGCCTGCGCCAGCTGCTCCACGAGCTGCGCACGCCGGTCGGTGCGATCCAGGGCTTCGCCGAGCTGATCCAGCAACAGCTCTACGGCCCGGCACCCAACGAATACCGCGCGCTCGCCGCAGCGGTGGCGGTCGATGCCGCCCGCCTTCTCGCCGCGTTCGACGAGATCGACCGCCTTGCCCGGCTCGAAGGCGGCGTCCGCGTGCTCGGCGAGGGGCCGAGCGACTGGCGCGCGGTCCTGGTTCAGCTCCTGCGCCGTCTCGAGGGCGTGCTCCGGCCGCGCAGCGCTCACATCGCCCTCGCCGTTCGCGGCGAATCGTTCGAGGTCGGCATCGCCGACGCCGACGCGCAGCAGCTCGCTTGGCGGCTCCTCGCGACGCTGGCGGGCGCGCTCGCACCCGGCGAGATGATCGACCTCGCCCTCGCCAGCGACGGCGCCGAGATCGAGCTGGTCGCCGACCTGCCCTCGGCGCTCGTCGGAGAGGACGACCTGTTCGCCGCGAGCGCCCCGGTCCAGCCGCGCGCCGTCTCCGCCGGGATGTTCGGCTCAGGCTTCACCTTGCGGCTCGCCCGCGCCGAGGCTGCCGCAGCCGGCGGCCTGCTCGAACGCCGCGGCGACGCGCTGCGGCTCGTTCTCCCGGCCTTGACCGTCCAGTACTCCGCCCATACGCTCGGGGCCCAGGGGGACGGCGGACCGTCGGGCGCTTAGAAGGGAAGGATTCGGGGCGATGCGGTCGATGCTCGATCCGCCCTCGCGTTCCGACCTTGCCGAGTTCGATCCGGCGTTCGGCCAGCGCTTCCTGCTCACCGTCGACACCGAAGAGGAATTTGACTGGACCCGGCCGCTCGCGCGCGAGGGGCACGGGCTCGAGCACGTGCCGATGCTGGCGACGTTCCAGGCCTTCTGCGAGAACGAGGGTGTCGTCCCCGTCTACCTGGTCGACTGGCCGATCGCCTGCTCGCAGGTCGCCGTCGAGATCCTCCGCGGGCCGCTCGCCGCCGGCAAGGCGGAGATCGGCGTCCAGCTGCACCCCTGGGTCAACCCGCCGTTCGATGAAGAGGTGACCCCGGTCAATTCCTTCGCCGGCAACCTGCCCCCCGAGCTCGAGCGCGGCAAGTTCACTTCGTTGCGCGATGCGATCGAGCGCAACTTCGGCGTCGCCCCGGCGATCTACCGCGCCGGGCGCTACGGCGTCGGGCCCAACACCGCCGGAATCCTGCGCGAGGGCGGCATTGCCATCGACACCTCGGTGCGGGCCAAGTTCGACTACAGCCAGGCCGGCGGCCCGAACTTCCGCAGCCACCCGCTCACTCCCTACTGGCTCGACGAGGAACGGCGCCTGCTCGAGCTGCCGCTGACCACGGTGTTCTGGGGCCTGCTGCGCCGCCAGGGAGACGCGCTCTATCCGGCACTGTGGCGCACGCCGCGACTGCGCGGCCTCCTCGCACGTGTGGGGATGCTCGAGCGCATCCCGCTGACTCCCGAGGGCGTCAGCGTCGACGAGGCGATCCGCGGCATCGACATGGCGCTCGACGACGGGCTGCCGCTGCTGGTATTCTCGTTCCACAGCCCCTCGCTCGGCGCGGGCCACACGCCCTACGTCCGGAACGCTGACGACCTCGAGCAGCTCTACGACTGGTGGCGGCGGGTGCTCGCCTACCTCGAGCTTCGCGGCGTCAAGGCGACCACCGTGGCCGAAGTCACCGGCGCCGTCCGGCGTTAGCCGTGCTTCCCGCACTGCCTTGCCAAGGCTGCGGGCCGGCGGTACCGCGCGAACACCGAACGGGATTTCCAGGGGCCTGTAGCTCAGCGGTTAGAGCTGGCCGCTCATAACGGCTAGGTCGCAGGTTCGAATCCTGCCGGGCCCACCACCCTCCATCCTTCGTTTTCCCGACCGACGTTGCCCTCGGCTTCCCGGACGACTATCGGGGCGCGGTCGGGGAGTAGCGCAGCCTGGTAGCGCATCTGCTTTGGGAGCAGAGGGTCGCAGGTTCGAATCCTG
>CALCBC010000004.1 GCA_937898525.1 uncultured Sphingomonadales bacterium | reverse complement strand
TCGCCCCAGCCCGACGGCGGGGTGCCGGGGCGGAGCGAGGCGCTGGACTCGTCCCGGTCGCCGATCGACCAGGCCATCCAGCCGATCCCGCGCGCCTCTGCCCAGTCCCACCAGCGCCGGCTCTCCTCGTGGTCGATCGGCCCGTCACCGGTCGCCTCGACGGTGCCGAACTCGGTGATCAGCAGGGTCTGGCCGGCCGCGAGCGCGGCGTCGCCCTTGTCGCGCAGCTCCTGCCGGTGAGTGCCGGCGTAATAGTGCAGGGTGTAGGCGAGGTTATCGAACGCAAGCGGGTCGGCGGCGGCGAGATCGACGTCCTGGCTCCAGCTCGGGCTGCCGGCGATGACCAGGTTGTCGGGATCGACCGCGCGAATCGCGCCGATGACCCGCTCGTGATAGGGCTTCACGTCGCGCGACCAGTCGACGCCTTCGCGCAGCGGCTCGTTCCACGGTTCGTAGATCAGGTTTGGCAGGTGGCCGTACTTCCGTGCGATCGCCACGAGGAAGCGCTCGGCCTGCTCGGGATAGCCGCGATGGGCGTGCCAGTCGACGACGACGTAGAGGCCGTTGGCCACCGCGGCCTCGATCACCGTGCCGGTCTTGGCGAACTCGCGGTCGAAGTGCTGACGGGCGCTGTCCTGCCCCTCCGCGGCGATTGCCGCGCGGACGACATCGACCTTCCAGTCGCGTGCCAGCCAGGCGATCGTCTCCGCGGCGTAGTACTGCGGCGCCCACTGCGACCAGAACAGGCTCATCCCGCGCAGCGTGACCGGCTCGCCGTGCGCGCCGACGATGCGGCCGTCGCGGACCGAGAGGGCACCGTGACAGGCGACCGGGCTGCCCGGCGGGGGCGCGGCTGCGGCGGACTGGGCCGCGAGCGGCGAGGTAAACGCGAGGGCGGCTGCCGCGAGCGCGGTAACGAGAGGCTTTGTCATGCGAGTCGAACTCCTCCGGGCGCGAGCACCGGGATGGACAAGGCGACGGGCCGCCGGAGCGCAAGGCGCCGGGCGGTGCCGTCATCGGCCAGAGCGTGAAGATCCCTTCGGCGCATGGCTCTCCCTGCCGCCTCGATCGGACGGCTAGGCAAACCATCGCAGGTTTGTCATGGTAGCGCAAACATCGGGGAGAGGCTGCGTGCGGATGCGGGGGTTGCTGGCCGCGTTCCTGGGTGCCGTGCTGGCGCTCGCGGCGGGGCCGCTGGCGGCGCAGGCACCGCATTTCGAGAAGGGCCGGCTGCGCCCGGCGCTGATCGTCGACGGGGAACCGTTCCTGGTGCTCGGGGCGCAGGCGCACAACTCGTCGAACTACCCGGCGATGCTCGAGGAAGTCTGGCCGGCGGTCGAGCGGATCGGCGCCAACACGCTGCTGATGCCGGTGGCGTGGGAGCAGGTCGAGCCGGAGGAAGGGCGGTTCGACTTCGGCTTCGTCGACACGCTGCTCGAGCAGGCGCGGGCGCGCGACAAGCGGCTGGTGCTGCTGTGGTTCGCGACCTGGAAGAACACCGGGGCGAGCTACGCGCCGCGCTGGGTCAAGACCGACGGCCGCCGGTTTCCGCGGATGCGCTGGCCCGACGGGCGCGCGCACTACGCGCTGAGCCCGCACGGCGAGGAAACGCTGGCGGCCGATGCGCGCGCGTTCGCCCGGCTGATGCGGCACCTGAGGGAGACCGACCCGCAGCACACGGTGATCATGGTGCAGGTCGAGAACGAGGCCGGCAGCTACCAGCTGATGCGCGACCACGCGCCGGGGCCGGCGCGGCTGTTCGAGCAGCCGATCCCGGCTGATCTGGCGACAGCGATGGGCGTGGCGCGACGGCCGTGGGCCGAGGCCTTCGGGCCGCGCGCCGAGCAGTTCTTCATGACCTGGCACCTCGCGCGCTACGTCGACCGGGTGGCCGAGGCGGGCAAGCGCGAGTGGGACGGGCCGATGTACGTCAACGCGGCGCTGGGCAACGCCTTCACCGACGAGCAGGGCGACGTCGGCCCGTCGGGCGGGCCCAACTGGAACGCGCTGCCGGTGTGGCGCGCGGCGGCTCCGCACATCGATGCCTTCGCGCCCGACATCTACACGCGCGACGCGGCGGCGGTGGAGACGTTCCTCGACCGCTATGCCGAGCCGGGGCCGCTCATGGTGCCCGAGATCAGCAACGCGGCGGACTTCACGCGGTTCGTCTGGCCGGCGCTCGGGCGCGGGACGGTGATGTTCACCCCGTTCGGGATCGATGCGAGCGGGTACTCGAACTATCCGCTGGGCGCCAAGGCGCTCGACGAGGCGACGCTCGAGGCGTTCGCGGCGCCGTTCCGGCTGCTCGGCCCGGCAGCGCGCGAGTGGGCGCGGATAGCGGCGGACAACCCGACATGGGGCGTCGCCAGGGGCACCGACGGGGCCGATCGTGAAGGAGTGTTCGGACGCTGGAAGGTCATCGCGCAGTTCGCCCGCTGGCAGTTCGGCGAGGACGACTGGACCTGGCTCGAACGCGATCCGCACCCGCTCGCGGATGCGCCGGTTGGCGGGGCGGTGGTCGCGCAGCTCGGGCCTGACAGGTTCCTCGTCAGCGGGCAGCACGTGCGCGTGCGGCTGGCGCTGGCCGAAGCGCGCGAGGGCGAGCAGGCGCAGATCCTCTCGGCCGAGGAGGGGCGGTTCGTCAACGGCGAGTGGGTCATGCGGCGGCGGTGGAACGGGGACCAGATCGACTACGGCTTCAACTTCGGCGCCGAGCCGGTCTGGCTGATGATCGAGATGGGGACATATCGATGACGCGCCTGCCGCAAGGATTGCAGGCGCGGGATGCCGCGGCGGGGCCACCTCGTCATCGTTCCAACTTCGTCATCCTCCACCCACGTCATCCCGAACTTGTTTCGGGACCCATTCCGCAAGCCGCTCGGACCGGGCGGTCCGGCGCAACGCTCGCGGCAAGGCTTCAGGTCTGTGCGGGGCGGTTGCCCCCGGACCGATTGCTCCGCGCGTGCGGAGAAATGGGTCCCGAACAAGTTCGGGATGACGATCGAGATGACGCCCGAAGGGTGAGTTGGTGAAGCCCGCACAAGGCTTGCGAAGGACGGAGATTCCGATGAAGCACGTGGCCGTTTTTCTCGTTCTCTGTGCGGCTCTTGCCGGTGCCGCCCACGCGGGCGAAGCGCGGCAGGTGCCGCACGGGATGGAGGTGACCACCGACGCGGGCGAGGTGGTGCGCGTGCTCGCCTATGCCGACGGGACCTTGCGGGTGACGGTGGCCGAGACGCTGCCCGAAGGGCGGCCGACGGCGATGGTCGTGGCCGAGCCCGACGGGGCGCCGGAGTTCTCGGCGACGGCGGAAGCCGCGACGCTGCGGACCCCGCGCTCGGTGGCGACGGTAGCGCTCGGCGACGGGAAGCTGACCGTGCACGACGAGCGCGGCAGGCTGTTGCTCGACGAACACGCACCGGCCCGCAGCCTGACGCCGGTGACGATCGAAGGGCAGCAGTGGCTGGCGACGCGGGTGCAGTTCAACCGCGGGACCGACGAAGGGCTGTTCGGGCTCGGCCAGCACCAGAACCGGCAGATGAACTACAACGGCGAGGACGTCGAGCTCGCCCAGCACAACATGGCGATCGCGGTGCCGTACCTGGTGTCGACGCGCGGGTACGGGATCCTGTGGGACAATGCCTCGATCACGCGGGTCGGCGATCCCGAGGCCTATGCGAGGCTCTCCGCCGACTGGCAGGCCGACTACTATCTCGGCGATCGGCTCGCGCTGTCGCGGCGGGAGCGGGAGATCGATTATCAGTACATCCGCGACCAGGCGCGCTGGCCGGACGAGGCCAAGGCGCAGACCGTCGCGGCGACCACCGGGCAGAACACCGCCGGCAATGCCGTGCAGACGCAGCGCGTCGTGTGGACCGGGCGCTACACGCCCGAGGCCGGCGGCACGCACAAGTTCCGGCTCTACTCGTCGAGCTACGTGAAGGTGTTCGCCGACGGGGAGGAAGTGCTCAGCCGGTGGCGGCAGAACTGGAACCCCTGGTACCACCACTTCGAGCTCGAGATGGAAGCCGGCAAGCCGGTCGAGCTGCGGGTCGAGTGGGAGCCGAACCAGGGCTACATCGCGCTCGAGCATGCAGATCCGCTGCCCGAGGCGGACCGCCACTCGGTCAGCTTCGCCTCGGAGGCCGGCAAGGCGATCGACTATTACGTCGTGCCGGGGCCGACGATGGACGAGCTCGTCGCCGGGTATCGGCGGCTGACCGGCAAGGCGCCGCTGATGCCGCGCTGGGCCTACGGGTTCTGGCAGTCGCGCCAGCGCTACGAGACGCAGGACCAGTTGCTCGGGGTGCTGCGGCAGTACCGCGATGCGCAGATCCCGATCGATGCGGTGGTGCAGGACTGGTTCTACTGGTCCGAGGACCAGTGGGGCTGCCACTGCT
Organism: uncultured Sphingomonadales bacterium; assembly: GCA_937898525.1. Taxonomy (GTDB): domain Bacteria; phylum Pseudomonadota; class Alphaproteobacteria; order Sphingomonadales; family Sphingomonadaceae; genus Croceibacterium_A. The sequence goes on along the minus strand of CALCBC010000004.1, from coordinate 1,511 downwards.
TCGATCCCGCGCGCTTTCCCGATCCCGAAGGGATGGTCGCGGCGGTGCACGACCTCAACGCCCGGATCATGATCTCGGTCTGGCCGAAGTTCTATCCGACCACGGCGAATGCGCAGGAGCTGGCGGCGAAGAACTACCTCTATCCGCGGCCGCTCGAGGCCGGGCAGCTCGACTGGGTCGGGCCCGGTTACGCCAACACGTTCTACGACCCGTACGCCGAGGAGGCGCGGGCGATCTACTTCCGGCAGATCAACGAGGCACTTGTGGCCAAGGGCTTCGACGCCTGGTGGATGGACGCGACCGAGCCCGACTGGCACTCGAACCTGTCGGTCGAGGAGCGCCAGTTCCAGATGACCTCGCCGGCGACGGGCGTGCCGGGGGCGGCGATCTTCAATTCGTACCCGCTGGTCCACGCCGAAGGCGTCGCCGAGGGACTGCGCGCGGCGCAGCCCGACCGGCGGCCGTTCATCCTGACGCGCAGCGGCTTCGGCGGAGTGCAGCGCGCGAGCGCAGCGCTGTGGTCGGGCGACGTCGCGGCGCGGTGGGACGACCTGCGCGACCAGATCAGCGCGGGCAGCAACCTGTCGCTTTCGGGGATACCCAACTGGACGCACGACATCGGCGGGTTCGCGCTCGAGGACCGGTTCAGCCGCGAGGAGCCCGAGCACCTGCCCGAGTGGCGCGAACTGTACTTGCGCTGGTTCCAGTTCGGCGCCTTCAGCCCGCTGTTCCGCAGCCACGGCGAGTACCCGTTCCGCGAGACGCCGATCATCGCGAAGGACGACCCGGCGATGCTGGAGGGGCTGACCCACTATCATCGCCTGCGCTACCGGCTGCTGCCGTACATCTACACGCTCGCCGCCGGGACCTGGTTCGACGACGGAACGATCATGCGGCCGCTGGTGATGGACTTCGCCGCGGACCGGCGCGCGTGGGACATCGACGACGAATACATGTTCGGCCCGGCGCTGCTGGTCGCGCCGGTCACCGAGTTCCGAGCGCGCGAGCGCGAAGTGTACCTGCCGGCCGGGGCCGAGTGGTACGAGGCCGAAAGCGGCCGGCGCCTGTCGGGCGGGCAGACCTGGACCGCCGCCGCGCCGCGCGAGCGGATGCCGCTGTTCGTGCGCGGCGGGGCGATCGTGCCGACGGGGCGCGACGTGCAGTGGACCGGTGAGAACCCGCAGGGCCCGCTGACCGTCCACGTCTTCGCCGGCGCCAGCGGCCAGTTCTCGCTCTACGAGGACCAGGGCGAGGACATGGGCTACGCACGCGGCGAATTCGCGCGCATTCCCTTCAGCTGGGACGAGCGCAACCGCACGCTGACGATCGGCACGCGCGAGGGGAGCTTCCCGGGAATGGCGGAGACGCGGCGGATCGGCGTGGTTCTCCACGAGGGCGGCGCGCGCGGTCCGGTGTTCGAGACCGAGGCGGCGCGCTGGGTCGAGTACGAGGGGGCGGCGGTGGAGGTGGGGTTCTAAGCCGGCGATCTCCCCTCCCGCTTGCGGGAGGGG
>CALCBC010000003.1 GCA_937898525.1 uncultured Sphingomonadales bacterium | reverse complement strand
ACGCCGCGCAGCTCGGGATCGCTTCCCCGCGGGGTGTTGCCCCTGCCCTTGAAGTCGTTGGCGCCGCGCTGCGGACCGCGGATCGACCCGAATTCCTCGTCGGTCTGCTGCTGCGGCCGGCGCGGGATGGCATTCGCGGAACGGTTGTCGTCGGGGGTCATGAGGCTCTCCTTTCCGACAACCAACGAACGCGGGGCTCGTTGGCTCCGGCCCGGGCGAGCCGTCAGGCCTCGACGCGCCCGGTGCGCAGCTTCGGCTTGTGGTCGAGCGCGCCGCCCTCCATGATCCGCGTGCGGTACTCGTCGCGCTTCTCGTGAATCGAGGCGATTACCGGCCCCATCGGCACGCCGAGGTCGACCAGCACCGCTTCGGAGAGCTGCAGCGAGGCCTCGAGCGTCTCGGGAACCGCGGTGCTCGCGCCGATGCGATAGAGCTCGGCCGCATGGATGCTGTCGCGCGCGCGCGCGATTATCGGCAGCTCGGGATAGGCCGCGCGCAGCTTGCGCACGAGCCGCTGGGCGAGGACCGGCTCGTCCATCGTCAGGATCACCGCGGGCGCCCGTTCGACGCCGAGCTTTTCGAGTACGTCCATTCGCGCGGCATTGGCGAAGACCGCGTTGTAGCCTTCCTGCTTGCACTGCCTGACCTGGTCGGCATCGGAATCGATCGCGACGTAGGGCTTGCCGTGGCGCGTGAGCATCTGCGCGACCAGTCGGCCGACGCGGCCGCAGCCGATGATCAGCGCCGGCGGTTCGTCACTCTCGGTCGCGATCGGAGTCGCGGCCGGCGCGGGTTCGACGTGGGTCGCAAGCTTGTTGCCGAACTTGGCGAGCATCGGCGTGATGGTCAGCCCGACAGCGGTGACGATCTTCCAGAACTGGGCGGTCTCGGCCGAGATCAGCGCCGCACTGGAGGCGGCCGCCAGCACGATCAGCGTGGTCTCCGACGGGCTCGACATGAGGATGCCGGTCTCGATCGCGATGCCCCGTCGCGCGCCCGTCATCCGCAGCAGCACGGCCGTAACGACCGCCTTGAGCAGCATCACGCCAACCACGGCGAGCGCGATCAGGCCGAGGTTGCGCCAGATCGAAAGCAGGTCGATGCCCATGCCTACCGTGATCAGGAACACGCCGAGCGCGAGGCCCTTGAACGGTTCCATCAGGCCTTCGACTTCGGTGTGGTACTCGGTCTCGGCGATCAGCAGCCCGGCGACCAGCGCGCCGACGATCGGCGACAGGCCGACGATCGAGGTGGCGAGGCTCGCGCCGATCACCACCAGCAGGCTGGCGGCGAGGAACAGCTCGGGGCTCTTGGTCCGAGCGGCCTGGGCGAACAGCTTCGGCAGCAGGTACCGCCCGCCGATCATCATCACCGCGACAACCAGCGCGCCCATCCACAGCGTGTCGAACAGGCCCTCCCAGCCCTCCTGCTGCGCATAGGGGGCGAGGGCGCCGAGCATGAAGATGATCGGCACGATCGCGATGTCCTCGAACAGCAGCATCGCCAAGGCCGAGCGTCCGACGGCCGTCTGCGTGCCGGCTATCGGCAGCACCAGGGCCGTGGAGGACAGCGCAAGCGCCAGGCCGAGTGCGACCGAGCCGCCCCAGCTCTGGCCGAGCAGAAACATGATACCGGCAAGCGACGCGCCGATGATGGCGAGTTCCATCGCTCCCAGACCGAAGACCAGCCGGCGCATCGTCCACAGGCGGTTGAAGGAGAGTTCGAGGCCGATCGTGAACAGGAGCAGGGTGATGCCGAATTCCGCGAACGGGTCGAGGCCTTCGGGATCCGAGATCGTGATGTAGAACAGCCACTCGTGGTCGTCGACCAGCCGGCCGAGCCCGAACGGGCCGACGAGCAGCCCGATCAGGATGAACCCGATCACCGGAGTGATCCGGAAACGCGCGAACACCGGGATGACGATTCCCGCCGCGCCGAGTATGACCAGGGCATCCGACAGGGACGGCGAGAGGGCAACGCTGTGCATGCCGTCTCTATGTCAGACGAAATGACGACTGCAACGGTTGAGATTATAATAGTTGGGGGCGGTCCCGCCGGAGTAATGGCCGGGCTGCTGTTCGCACGCGCGGGTATCAGTGTCTGCGTGCTCGAGAAACATGCCGACTTTTTCCGCGATTTCCGCGGCGACACGGTTCATCCCTCGACGATGGAAGTGCTCGACCAGCTCGGCATGCTCGAGCGGTTCCTCGAGCGCCCCCACGAGCGCGTGACCGGCGCGAGAATCCGGATCGCCGGCCGCGACTACACCGTCGGCGACCTCAGCCACCTGCGCACACCGGCGCCGTTCATCGCCATGGTGCCGCAATGGGAATTCCTCGACTTCCTGCGCGACGAGGCCGAGGTCTATCCCGGGTTCTCGCTGCGGATGGAGGCCGAAGTGACCGGCCTGGTCGAGGAGAACGGGCGGGTGGTCGGCGTGCGCCTCGCCGACGGGAGCGAAGAGCGCGCCGGCAAGCTCGTGCTGATGGCCGACGGCCGCTCGTCGCTGGTCCGCAGGCAGAACCTGCTGCCTCTCATCCAGCTCGGCGCGCCGATGGACGTGCTGTGGTTCCGCCTCCCCAAGGCTGACGACGGCGGGAAGACGCTGCGCGGTGCGATCGACAGCGGGCGGATGGCAGTGCTGATCGACCGGCGAAGTTACTGGCAGGTCGCCTTCCTCATCCCGAAGGGCGCGGCCGAAGAGGTCAAGGCGCGGGGTGTCGGCTGGCTGCGCGACCAGATGCAGGCGCTGTTCCCCGAGCTCGACCTGTCCGGGGCGCTCGAGAGCACCGACGAGCTTCACCTGCTGTCGGTCGCGCTGGACCGGCTCGAAACCTGGCACCGCCCCGGCCTGCTGGCCATCGGCGACGCGGCGCACGCGATGAGCCCGATCGGCGGGATCGGCATCAACCTCGCGATCCAGGACGCCGTCGCCGCGGCCAACGTGCTCGCCGGCCCGATCGCCCGCGGAGAGGATCCCGATCCGCTGCTGCCGAAGGTGCAGGCGCGGCGCCTGTTCCCGACCCGGGTCATCCAGGCGGGGCAGAAGGCGGCGCAGGACAACGTGATCGGCACCGTGCTATCGGGCCGTCCGATCACCGGCGCGCCGTGGCCCGTCAGCGTGCTCGACCGGTTTCCGCTGTTGCAGCGGATTCCAGGTCGGATCATCGGACTGGGCCTGCGGCGCGAGCGGGTCGCGTCGCCGCTAGCGCGCCGGGCTAGCTAGCCCCCGCCCGGGCCGCTCTTGTGGAGTGGTGCGGCGCCGCTCGGTCGATCGCCGCTTCCAGAGCCCTTGCCCCACTCGATGCGGTAGAGGTCGAAGCGTCGGTCGGCGAGGTTGCGCACCGTGCCTTCGGCCCGCGCCCAGCTGAGGTCGGCCAGGTCGACGTCGCTGATCGTCAGGGTCTCGACGTTCTCGCTGGCCTCGGCGGCGATTCCGTCGCGGGCGAACGGGAAGTCGCAGGGAGTCAGGATGCACGACTGGGCGTACTGGATGTCCATGTTGGCGACGTTGGGCAGGTTGCCGACGTTGCCGGCCAGCACCACGAAGCACTGGTTCTCGATCGCTCGCGCCGCGGCGCAATAGCGGACGCGCATGTAGCCCTGGCGGCTGTCGGTGCAGAACGGCACGAAGATGATCCGCGCGCCTTCGTCGACCAGGCGGCGGGCCAGCTCGGGGAACTCGCTGTCATAGCAGATCAGCACCCCGATCGGGCCGCAGTCGGTCTGGATGACGTCGATCGTGTCTCCGCCGTGGATGTTCCACCAGTAGGCTTCGTTCGGCGTCGGGTGAATCTTCTCCTGTTCGTGCACCGATCCGTCTCGCAGGCACACGTAGGCGACGTTGTGGATGTCGCCATCGGCCATCCGTGTCGGATGCGAGCCGCCGACGATGTTGATGTTGTAGCGCAGCGCCATTTCGCTCAGCGCGGTACGGATGCGCGGAGTGTAGCGGCTGAGTGCCTCGATACCTTCGAGCGGGTCGAGCTCCCGGGGCTCGGCGCTCAGCAGCATCAGGGTGAACATCTCGGGAAAGAGAATGAAGTCGGCCTCGTAGTCGGCAGCGACGTCCACGAAATACTCGACCTGACCGATGAACTCGTTGAAGTCCTTCACCGCGCGCGCCTGCAACTGGCAGGTGGCGATGCGCACGCTCTCGACGTCGCGCGGAACGCGGAAGCGCGAGTCCTGCTCCTGGTCGACGAACGGATTGCGCCAGATCATGTGCACCGCGTGCCCGCGTGAGCGGACATCCTCGGGCAGGTAGTTCTCGAGGATGCCGAGCGGCTCGAAGCCGTTGGCCAGTTGGAATCGCAGGACCGGATCGTGAATGCGCCCGGCCATGACCTGGTCGAGGTAGTCCTGCGGACCATCGACGCGGCGCCACGATCGCCTCAGGTTGGGCATTCGCCCGCCGAACACGATGCCTTTCAGTTCGAGCCGCTCGGCGAGCTTGCGTCGCTCCTCGTAGAGCCTGCGGCCGATCCGGGTGCCACGCACCTCGGGGTCGACGCACATCTCGTAACCGTAGAGGAAATCGCCGGTCGGGTCGTGCCGGCTCCCGTAACCGTTGCCGGTGATCTCGTCCCACGTGTGCGGCTTGAGCGCCTTGTCGCCGGCGAGGCGCATGCTCGCGCAATAGCCGATCAGCCGCTCGTCGAGCACGGCGACGAAGCAGCCGGAGGGAAAGTTGTTCAGCTGGCCGCGGATCTCGCCGAGCGTATAGGGCTCGAACTCTCCGTAGACCCGCCTGGCGAGCGCGGCGATCGCGCGGGCGTCGTTCGGCCGGGCTTGCCGAATCTCGAGCCGCGCTTTCGCCTTGCGCTCGGCCATCAGCGGGTCAAGCCCAGGTGGCCATCTCCGCTTCGAGGTTCTGCACGATCGCCTCGAAGAACTGCTCGGTCGTCATCCACGGCTGGTCGGGGCCGATCAGCAGCGCGAGGTCCTTGGTCATCTTGCCGCTTTCGACGGTCGCGATGCAGACCTTCTCGAGCGTCTCGGCGAAGCGGACCACCTCGGGTGTGCCGTCGAACCGGCCGCGGTAGATCAGGCCGCGGGTCCAGGCGAAGATCGAGGCGATCGGGTTGGTCGAGGTCGCCTTGCCCTGCTGGTGCTGGCGGTAGTGGCGGGTGACGGTGCCGTGCGCGGCTTCGGCCTCGACGGTCTTGCCGTCGGGGGTCATCAGCACCGAGGTCATCAGTCCAAGCGAGCCGAAGCCCTGCGCCACCTGGTCCGACTGCACGTCGCCGTCGTAGTTCTTGCAGGCCCAGACGAACTTGCCGCTCCACTTGAGTGCGGAGGCGACCATGTCGTCGATCAGGCGGTGCTGGTACTCGATCCCGGCGGCGGCGAACTTCTCCTTGAAGCCTTCGGTCTCGAACACCTCCTGGAACAGGTCCTTGAAGCGCCCGTCGTAGGCCTTGATGATCGTGTTCTTGGTCGAGAGGTAGACCGGCCAGCCGCGGTCGAGCCCGTAGTTGAAGCTCGCGCGGGCGAAGTCGCGGATCGATTCGTCGAGGTTGTACATCGACATCGCGACGCCCGACGCCTTGAAGTCATAGACCTCGCGGTCGATCACCTCACCGTTTTCGCCTTCCCACACCAGCCGCAGCTTGCCCGGACCTGGCACGAGGAAGTCGGTCGCCCGATACTGGTCGCCGAACGCGTGACGGCCGACCACGATCGGGTCGGTCCAGCCGGGGATCAGCCGCGGCACGTTCTGGATCACGATCGGCTCGCGGAAGATCGTGCCGCCGAGGATGTTGCGGATCGTCCCGTTGGGCGACTTGTACATCTCGTGCAGGCCGAACTCCTCGACGCGCGCCTCGTCGGGGGTGATCGTCGCGCACTTCACGCCGACGCCGTACTGCTTGATCGCGTTGGCCGCGTCGACGGTGATCTGGTCGCGTGTCTCGTCACGCTTCTCGATCCCGAGGTCGAAGTATTTGAGGTCGATGTCGAGGTAAGGGAGGATCAGCCGTTCGCGGATCCACTGCCAGATGATCCGCGTCATCTCGTCGCCGTCGATCTCGACGACGGGGTTCGCGACCTTGATCTTCGCCATGCGGGGAGAGTCCTGTTGCAAGGGTTCGGGTGGAATTTTCGCGGACCCTTACGGAGAGGGGCGCGCCTGCGCAAGACGCGCGTCGGGCTCGAACCGACTTGCCTGCATGAGCCAGCGGACCAGCGTCGGCAGGCGTGCGGCGACGCTGATGCCCAGCCGCGCGGCGAGCGGGCTCTCGGCGAGGGCCCAGGCCGCGCGTGCGGTGCGCACGGGACGGCACGCACGACCGGCAATGGCTTGCTGGTAGTGCACCGCGCCCTCGGGTCCGTGCGCGAACCAGGCTTGCGCGGCGGCGCCACCGCTCGCAAGCGCGATCGCGATGCCTTCGCCCGCCAGCGAGGGAATCACCGCGGCCTGGTCGCCGAGGCGAAACAGGCCGGGTCGGGATGCGTGCGCGATCCACCCGTAAGGCACGGCGCCGACGATCTCGATCCGCTGGGCGCTCCAGTCATCGGCCAGGCGGCGGCCGAAGGCAGGATGGCGGTCCGCGAGAATCTCGAGCAACCGCCGCGGGTCGCTGCCGCTGGCTGCGAGGCGCGACTTGCGCACCGCTAGGCAGACGTTGGCGCTGCCGTCCTCCTGAAGCACCACGCCGGCGTAGCCGCCTGCAAACAGATGCAGTTCGATTCGGCCGCGAATCAGCGTCTCGCGCTGTGGCGCTGCCGGCAGGCGGATGCGCAGTCCGAGCGCGGGGTCGGTTCCGGGGCGCGGTCGGCTCGCGCCGCGCACGTCGTGCTTGCCCGAAGCGAGGAACAGCGCGTCTGCGCTCCACTCGCGCCGGCGGCCGACTACTGTGAGACCATCGAGCGAGCGGACGCTGTCGACTTCCAACGAGGCACCGAGCTCGAGAGCGCGGCGCCGCAGAGCGCCGTCGAGCGTTCTGCGTGACAGGGCGAAAGCCGGGGCGGGGAGGGGGACGACCTCCTCGCGATCGTGCGCGTAGAGGGCGAGCCGCTCGACCGGGCGCGCACCCAGGCCGCGCGGATCGACGCCGATCGCGCGGAGCCGCTCGGCCGTCCTCCAGCTGAGAAAGCCGCCGCACAGGGCGTCGCGCGGCTCGGCATTGCGGTCGACCAGCAGCGGGCGGACACCTCCGGCAGCGAGCGCGATAGCGGCGGCGCATCCCGCCGGCCCGGCGCCGACGATCAGCGGAGCCGCTCGATGCACAGCCGGAACGGGAACCAGCGGCGCACCTGCGCCGCGTCGAGCCCCTCGCGCGCGAGCAGCGCGTGCCACTCGGCCGGGCGGAACCCGCGCGCGATCGAGGTCCGCCCGTCGAGCCGGACGATGCGGTGCCAGCTCATTGCGCTCGCGAGCAGCGGCCAGGTCTGGTAGGCGAAACGGTGCCGGTGCAGGTCGTTGATGAACCAGCCCACGGCGGCCTCGCGCTCCATGAAGTGCAGGAAGGCGGTGAGCTCCGGACCGCTCATGTGATGGGCGACGAGGCTCGAGATCACGCAGTCGAAGCCGCGGCCGGCAAGCTGGGCGTAGTCGCCCGAAAGATAACGGATCGGCGCATTGGCCGGCGTCGAGGCTTCGGCGGCTGTCCTGCTGCGGACGTTGAGGTCGATCCCGGTGAGCTCGGCGGCGATGCCACGCCGGCGTGCCCAGCGGGCGATGGCGCGCAGCATGTCGCCGTCGCCGAAGCCGACGTCGAGGAGGGTGAAGCGCGCTTTCCGTCCCACGGCGCGGCGGAGGAAGTCGAGCGTCGGACGATAGGCGAAGGTCAGGCGATTGACCCTGGCGAGATCGGCGAGAACCGCGTGGTAGGTTGCGGTGTCGAGCGCCGGGTCGTCCATCAGCTCGTTGGCATGCGAACGCTTTGCGAGCCTATCAGGCATCGCCGCCGGTCCACTCGAAGCGCAGGCCCTCCATGGCCAGGCCAGGCCCGAATGCGAGCGCGACACCGCTGGCGGGCTGCTCCTCCATCAGCCGTTCGAGCACGAACAACACGGTCGCCGACGACATGTTGCCGTAATCCCGCAGCACGGCGCGCGACACGGCAACCTTCTCGGAAGACAGGCCCAGGCCGCGTTCGACCGCATCGACGATCGACTTGCCGCCCGGATGGATTGCCCAGGCGTCGACGGCTTCGACCGGCTTCCCGCCTGTGACGAGCTCGACGACGCCGTCGTTGGTCAGCGCTTCGGCCAGCCGGCCCGGCACCTCGCCGGACAATTCCATGGCGAAGCCCGTATCGCCGATCGTCCAGGTGATCAGCTCGTGGCTGTCCTCGAGCGTCAGCGAGAGTCCCTCGCGCAGCGCGAGGCCGGAGCCTTCGCCGGTCACCAGCGCGGCGGCCGCCCCGTCGGCGAACTGGCCCATTGCGAGCAGGCTTTCGAGCCGGTCGGTCGGCTGGAGATGGAGCGTGCACAGCTCGACGGCGACAACCAGCACGCGCGCGGCGGGGTCCGAGCGGACGATGTGAGCGGCCGTACGCAAGGCGGTGACCCCAGCGTAGCAGCCCATGAATCCGACCACGATGCGCTCCACCGTAGGCGCAAGGCCGAGCCGGCGCGCGACGACCTGGTCGAGGCCCGGTGCGGTGAAACCGGTGCAGCTGGCGACGACCATGTGCGTCACGCCGTCGAGCGGCCCGAGTCCGGCGATCGCGCCCAGCGCCAGCTTCGGAGCCTCGCGCGCATAGACGGTCATCCGGTCGAGGGTGCTCGGCGGTTGCGGCACGTCGTAGAAGCTTCCCTCGGCGCGGTAGGTCTCGTCGCGCGAGAGCACCGTGAAGCGCCTGCCGATTCCCGAGCGCTGCATCATGCGCTCGAGCAAACCCGCCTCGCGGCGGCCATCGAGCTGCCGCAGAGCCCAATCGTAGTAGGTCCGGTCGCACTCGCTGGAGGGAACCGCCGTGGCGATGGCAGCGATGCGAGGCACAGGCTGGGTCACGCAGCCCAAACGGACGAACGCGCCCGCGGTGCCTGATCGTCGAGCCGCGAAGCACAAAAAACAAAAGGCGCCGCTCTCGCGACGCCTTTCGAAGCCTGCCGGATGGTGGGCGTAGGAAGGTTCGAACTTCCGACCCCTGCGATGTCAACACAGTGCTCTACCACTGAGCTATACGCCCATGCCTGTCCGGAGGACGGCAGGCGGCGCATCTAGCGCTGGCCGTCCGCGATGACAAGGGGGATCAGGGCCGGAACGAGGCCTCGGTCAGCTGGTCCTCGAAGATCCGCTCGACCTCGAGCACGAGGTCGCGAAGGTGGAACGGCTTCGACAGCATCTTCGCTCGTGGAGCTTCGCGGCTGGCCTTGAGCGTGACCGCGGCGAATCCGGTGATGAACATGACCCGGGTGCGCGGGCTGATCTCGGCACAGCGCTGGGCGAGCTCGATGCCGTCCATCTCCGGCATGACGATGTCGGACAGCAGGAGATCGTAAGTGTTCTCCTCAAGGAGCGGGAGCGCCGCGGTTCCGCGATCGACGGCGTCAACCTCGTAACCGGCCTGTTCGAGCGCGCGTGCGAGGTAGGTGCGCATCGCTTCGTCGTCTTCCGCCAGGAGGATGCGGATCATCGGTGGCTCCCAGTACGTCCCGTGTGAAACGCGCTTCTATCGCGGGCGGCGTTAAGAATCTTGCCAAATATCCGAGGTGACCAGCTTTGACACAAATCCAAATGCAGGCCAGCTAGGCCCATGGCGAGGGCAGCGCGCGAAGCAGGCGATTCGGACGGTGCGGCCCGCCGCGAGGGCGAGGAACAGAAGCGCTGCCCGCCCGACTTCACCCTGAGCCTGCGCGATCCGGCGCCCGTTCCCGTGCTGATCGCGGTGCCTCACGCCGGGCGGGACTATCCCGCGGCCGTTGTGCAGGCGATGCGCAATCATCCGGTTGCCAGCCTGCGGCTCGAGGATCGTTTCGCCGATCTGCTGGCCGACGCCGTCGCCCGGGAAACGGGCGCCGCGCTGCTGGTGGCGCATGCGCCGCGCGCGATGATCGATCTCAACCGCTCGCCAGAGGACATCGACTGGGACATGGTCGCCGGCGGGGCGCCCGACAGGCGAGTGCGCCATGCCGCCGGCCGCCGTGCGCGCAGCGGCCTTGGCCTTGTACCGCGGCGGCTCCCGGGGCTCGGCGAGCTGTGGCGGCAGCGGCTGTCGCCCGAGGAGCTCGCCCGCAGGATCGTGCGGATTCACGAACCCTATCACGCCGCGCTGGCCGACGCGCTCGAGACGCTGCGCGATCGCTGGGGAGCGGCACTGCTGATCGACCTGCATTCGATGCCCCCGCTCGGGCCCAAGCGGGGAGCCGACGCGGCGCCCGACTTCGTGCTCGGCGATCGCTTCGGCGCGTCGTGCGCCGCCTCGCTGAGCGCGGCCGCATTCGATTTTCTTTCGGCCAGTGGGCTCCGCGCGGCGCACAACCGGCCCTACGCCGGCGGCTACGTGCTCGACCGCCACGGGGCGACCGCGCGCGGTGTGCACGCGCTGCAGGTGGAGATCTGCCGTGCGACGTATCTCGATGCCGAACTGCGCGAGCCGGGCGAGGGCTTCGTGGCGGTAGCAAGCGTGCTTGCGGGGCTCGTCAGGCGCATGGCGGAGGAGCTCGCGGGCACACGCCGCCTGCCGATGGCTGCGGAGTAGGCTCGCGGTATCAACGGTTTACCGCGGGTTCCGGGCGCAGAAATGAAAAGACCACCTCGTGCGAAGCACGAGGTGGCCAAGGTTCAGGGAGGAGGTACGCCGGAGCGTACCTATCCGGCCGGGCCATGAGGGAAGCGCCGACCGGACGTTTCCTATGTAGTCTATAATCGTGGCGCTTCAAGGGCCGTCAGGCGGCGGCGCTCGCGGCCGCCCCCGGGCCTTTCCCCTGCATCGTCTGCTTGGCGAAGATCACCCGCATCAGGTCGAGCGAGAACAGGTGCGCGTAGATCAGCGGCAGCAGGCCGATGTCGAACCACTGCTTGACCGTCTCGGCCGGCAGCTCGCGCAGCTTGTCCTGGTTGACCATGCGGAAGCCGCGATAGATGTAAGGCTGGTCGGGCTTGTCGTTCTGCTGGATGGCGACCTCGCCGTCCATCAGCAGCTCGGCCTTGTTCAGTTCGTCGATGAAGGCCTGGGTACGCGCGCCGGCCTGCTCGAACTGCTCGCAGAAGCCAAGCAGGCTCTTGGTGTGCTCGCTCGGCTGCCCGTCTGTGAACAGCGCCTCGCCTTCCTCGAACTCGCCGAGCAGGTCGCTCGAGGGGTCGAAGCACAGCGACATTTCCTCGGCGTCGGGTTTGAGCCGGGCGAGCAGGAACGGATAGCGGCGGATATAGGCCGGAACGTAGGCCTCCTCGATCTGCTTGCCTTCGTCGTCGAAGAAGACGTTGATGCCCTCATTGAGTCCCATCAGCGCCAGCGGCACCGGGTTGTCGCCGGCCGAGAACACGATCGGGAAAAACCGCTGTGCCTGCGAGAATTCGTCCACGGTCAGCGGGATCGCATGCTGCCCACCGATCCACGACGCCTTGTCGACCGCACGGGCATGCCAGGTGCCGTGATCACGGCTGTTGAGCGGCATGAGGTCCTTGTAGAACAGGGGCAATTGGGCTTGCGGCGCGCTGGCCATCATCTCTCTCCGGTAAGGCAGATTGCATTTGCCGGAGCCATGGCCCCGGTTTGAAATCGGCGCGGTTTAGAGGGCGAACTTCGCCTGCGCAAGCCGTCAGCCTTCGGGCGGGACGAGCTTGCCCGGATTGAGCAATCCGCGCGGATCGAGCGCGCGCTTGACGCTGCGCAGGATCGCGAGGTGCACCGGATCGCCGAGCCGCGCGAGCTCGTCGCGCTTGAGCTGGCCGATGCCATGCTCTGCGCTGATCGAACCGCCCCATTGCGTCACCAGGTCGTGCACGAAGGCACTGATTGCCTTGCCTTCACGCTCTTCCCATTCGCCGCGAACGGCCCCCTTCGGGGCGAGCACGTGGAAATGAACGTTGCCGTCGCCGAGATGCCCGAAGGCGACGGCCTTGTTGCCGGGGAAGCGTGCCTCGACCTCGGGGATCGCGGCATCGACGAATTCGGCCATCCGCGCGACAGGCACCGAGATGTCGTGCTGCATCGCGGGGCCGAGCGCCCGCTCGGCCGGGGCGATCTCGTCGCGCAGCAGCCAGAATCGCTCGGCCTGCGCTTCGTTGGCGGCGATCGTCGCGTCCTCGACGAGGCCCGCCTCGAACGCGCTTTCGAGCAACTTGCGCGCGAGATCGGGCAGCTCCTGGGCATGCGCGGCGTCGGCGGCGAGCTCGATCAGCGCGTGCCATTCGTGCTCGCCGCCTAGCGGAGAGCGCGACCCGGGCACATGCGCGAGCACCGCCTCGAGGCTGTGCCGCGGCATGACCTCGAACCCTTCGAGCGCATCGCCGACGATCGTTTCCGCGTGGAGCAGCAGTGTCCGCGCATCCCCGATCGAGCCGAGCCCGGCCCACAGCACCGCCCGGTCGGCGAGCGCGGGGAGCAGCCGCAGCGTGGCGGCCGTGACGATACCCAGCGTTCCTTCCGAACCGATCAGCAGCTGCTTGAGATCGAACCCGCGGTTGTCCTTCTTGAGCGGCGTGAGCGCGTCGAACACGCTGCCGTCCGCGAGCACCGCCTCGATCCCGAGCACCTGGGTGCGCATCGAGCCATGGCGCAGGACCTGGGTCCCCCCGGCATTGGTCGAGATCAGGCCGCCGATCGTCGCGGATCCCTTGCCGCCGAGCGTCAGCGGGAAGCGCAGCCCTTCGGCCTCTGCCGCCTCGTGCAGCGACTGGAGGATCACGCCGGCCTCGCAGGTCGCCTCGCGAGCCTGGGGGTCGAGGCGGCGTATCGCGTTCATGCGCCTCATCGACAGCAACAGCGCCTCGCCGCTGGGGTCGGGCGTTGCGCCCCCGGACATGCCGCTGTTTCCACCCTGGGGGACGATCGGCACGCCGTGCTCTGCGCACAGTCGGACCAGCGCCGCCGTTTCAGCCGTGGAAGCCGGTGAGGCAAGCGCCAGCGCCCGGCCGGTGAAGCGGCCACGCCAGTCGGTCAGCCACGGCTGCATCAGCTCCGGGTCACGGGTCAGTCCGCGCTCGCCAAGCAGTGCGGCAGCAGCCGCGAGGAAGGCCTCGGTGTCGCTCATGCCGTCGCCTTTGCCAGCGGGGCATCCGGCTTGCAAATCCCGAGTTAAGCCGACATTCAATGTGCCGCCTTAGAGGGAAGCGGGGTGCCGCGGGGCGGTGCCCAACGCAGCGAGCCCGATACGAGTGATCTCTCTCCGATGAACGCTTTTGTCGTCTTCCTCTCGCCGTTGGCGCTGCTGCTACCTGCAGTAGCGAGCGAGAGTTTGGCTGACAGCGAGGCTTCGCAGGCCGCCATGGCGGTTGAGCCCACCGGCGTGTCGCACGGCTTCGACGCGGCGACCAAGGAGCCGTTCGAGGTGTTGAGGAGGGCTCGCCAGATACCACGGGCCGGCCAGGTCCGGATCGAGCAGCGAGTCATCGTGCGCATCACGCCGAGCTCTCCGGCAGCCCGTCAGGAGATGATGGCCGACCTCGCCGGTCGTGCCTCGTCGGCCAGTTTCCGCGAGGAGCGGCTTCGCGGATGCGTGCCGCTCTCGGGCATCGTCGGCGTCCAGCCGGCGCCCGAGCAGAACCGGCTGCTGCTGTTCATGCGCGACCGCCGGATCCTCAGCGCCGCGCTCGAGCGGGCCTGCAGCCCGCGCGCCTATTATGCCGGCTTCTACGTCGAACGCAGCGATGACGGGCAGCTCTGTGCCAATCGCGACCTGCTGCAGTCGCGCGCGGGTGCCAGTTGCCGCGTCGCGCAGTTCAATCGCCTTGTCGCGGTGCGCGACTGAGCGATACACTCGTTTCCTTGACTTTCACAGGCGGCGGGTCTTAGGCGCCGCGCGTCGCGGCGGCTCTCGGGCCCGCCCGGGGCAAGGGCGGGCAAGCCGCTCCCGATCCGGACATTGAGAACCTATGAATTTCGCCGATCTCGGCCTCTCAGACGAATTGTTGCAGGCGGTCGAGGCTGCCGGCTATCGCGAGCCGACGCCGATCCAGGCGCAGGCGATCCCGCAGGTCCTGATGATGAAGGACCTGATCGCGATCGCGCAGACGGGCACCGGCAAGACCGCGAGCTTCGTGCTGCCGATGATCGACATCCTGCATCACGGCCGCCGGCGTGCGCGCATGCCGCGCTCGCTGATCCTCGAACCGACCCGCGAGCTGGCGATGCAGGTGGCCGAGAACTTCGAGAAGTACGGCAAGAACCACGACCTCAAGATGGCGCTGCTGATCGGCGGCGTGCAGATGGGCGACCAGGTCAAGGCGCTAGACGAGGGCGTCGACGTGCTGATTGCCACACCGGGCCGGCTGATGGACCTGTTCGAGCGCGGCAAGATCCTGCTCACCGGGTGCGAACTGCTGGTGATCGACGAAGCGGATCGCATGCTCGACATGGGCTTCATCCCCGACATCGAGTTCATCTGCGAGAAGCTGCCCGGCAACCGCCAGACCCTCCTGTTCTCGGCGACCATGCCGCCGCCGATCAAGAAGCTCGCCGACCGGTTCCTGTCGAACCCCAAGTACATCGAGGTTGCGAGACCGGCGACGGCGAACACCAATATCGCCCAGCACAAGGTCATGACCTCGTCGCGCAACAAGCGCGAGGTCCTGCGTCACCTGCTCGAGACCGACCAGGTGCAGACCGCGATCATCTTCGCCAACCGCAAGACCACGGTGCGCGAGCTCAACAAGAGCCTGCGCCGCCACGGGTTTCGCTCGGGCGAGATTCACGGCGACATGGACCAGGCGAGCCGCATCGCCGAGCTCGAGCGGTTCAAGAGCGGCGAGATCAACATCCTCGTCGCCTCGGACGTCGCCGCACGCGGGCTCGACATCAAGGGCGTCAGCCACGTGTTCAACTTCGACACGCCGTGGCATCCCGACGACTATGTCCATCGCATCGGCCGCACTGGCCGCGCCGGTGCCAAGGGCCGCGCGTTCACGCTGGTAACGCCCGAGGACGCCGAGGCGATCGCCAACGTCGAGAAGCTTACGGGCCTGCAGATCCCGGTTTTCGAGCTGGGTGAGGGCGGCGCCGAAGCTGACGAGCCTCCGTCCGAGAAGCCCAGGCGCGGAAGCCGCGAGCGCAAGTCCGACAAGCCGCGCCGCGAGAGCAGCGAGCGCGCCGAGGAACCGCGCAAGCGCGCGCGCCGGAGCGAACCTCGCAAGGAACCGGGCCACGAGCCCGAGATCGAGGAAGCCGATGAGCCGGGCGACTGGAACGGCCCGGTCCCGAGCTTCCTCAGCCTGTCGGCTCTCTGAGCCGGGTTTTCCGCATTGCCCAGCGTCAGACGGGCCTGACGAAACTGTCGATCACCCGCTTGCGGCCACTGGCCTCGAATTCGATCTCGAGCTTGTTGCCTTCCTGATCGACGATCTCGCCGTAGCCGAACTTGTCGTGGAACACGCGCATGCCGATCGCGAGGTCGCTGCGCGGCTTGGCGGCGAAGCTCGCGGCGCTGCGGCCGGGCTCCTGCAACCGCTTGGGAGCCTTGTCGTAGCCGGTCGCAAGCGCGCGCTGCCAGCCGGGACCGCGCGCTCCGCTGCGGTCGGGCCGAGCGGCGCTGACGTGGGCGAACGGGTCGTCCTGTTCCGACCAGTTGGCCCGCCACAGCGAGGCGCCACCGGTCATCGTGATTTCCGCCTCCACGTGGTCTGAGGGCAGCTCGGCGATGAAGCGCGAGGGAATCGAACTGGTCCACTGACCGTAAATGCGCCGGTTGGCGGCGTGGAGGATCGTGCAGCGGCGCCGGGCGCGGGTGATCGCGACGTAGGCCAGCCGACGTTCTTCCTCGAGCGCGGCGAGCCCGCCTTCGTCGAGGGCGCGCTGGCTGGGGAACACGCCTTCCTCCCAGCCGGGCAGGAACACGTGCCCGAACTCGAGACCCTTGGCGGCGTGGATCGTCATGATCGTGACCTTCTCGGTCTCGTCGGCCGCGTCGTTGTCCATCACCAGGCTGACGTGCTCGAGGAAATCGCCGAGAGTCTCGTATTCCTCCATCGCCCGGGCGAGCTCGACGAGGTTGTCCTGCCGGCCCGCGCTCTCGGCAGTCTTTTCCGCCGCGAGCATCGCGGTGTAGCCGCTCTCGTCGAGCACCGTGCGCAACAGCTCGGCGGGGGTGACGGTGGGCTCGAGTTCGCGCCAGCGCAGGAACGCGGCCATCAGCGCGGCGATCGTCGAACGCGCGCGGGGCGGCAGCTCGTCGCTGTCGGCGAGCTCGAGAGCGGCAGCGGCGAGCGGCAGGCCGCGGGCGCGCGCGTGGCGGTGCATCGCCTCCAGCGTCTTCGCCCCGAGGCCGCGCTTGGGCTGATTGTAGATCCGCTCGAACGCGAGGTCGTCGGCGGGTTGGGCGATGACCCTGAGATAGGCCAGCGCATCGCGAATCTCGGCCCGTTCATAAAAGCGAAAACCGCCGACGATCCGATAGTTGAGGCCGATTTGTATGAAGCGATCCTCAAACTCGCGGGTCTGATACTGCGCGCGCACGAGGATCGCCACCTGCTCGAGCGGCAGGCCCTCGCGTTCGAGCCGCTCGATCTCCTCTCCCACGCGACGTGCTTCCTCGGGTGCGTCCCACACACCGATCACCCGCACCTTTTCGCCGGGCGGGAGTTCGGTCCACAGCGTCTTGCCGAGCCGCGCGCTGTTGGCCGCGATGAGACCCGAAGCGGCGGCGAGGATCTGCGGCGTCGAGCGGTAGTTCTGCTCGAGCCGGATCACGGTGGCGCCGGGAAAATCCTTTTCAAATCGCAGGATATTGGCGATTTCTGCGCCACGCCAGGAATAGATCGACTGGTCGTCGTCGCCGACCACGCAGATGTTCTTGCGCTCCTGCGCAAGCAGCCGCAGCCACAGGTACTGGACCGCGTTGGTATCCTGGTACTCGTCGACCATGACGTACTTGAAGCGCTGCTGGTACATCGCAAGAACGTCGCGTTCGCGCCTGAAAATATTCAGCATGTGTAGCATCAGGTCGCCGAAGTCGCAGGCGTTGAGCGCCTTGAGCCGGGCCTGGTAGAGGGCGTACATGCGCTGGCCCTTGCCGTTGGCGTAGGCCTCGTTTTCGGCCGCATCGAGATCTTCGGGGTTGAGCCCGCGGTTCTTCCACCGGTCGATCAGCCCGGCAAGCTGGCGCGCCGGCCAGCGTTTCTCGTCGAAGCCCTGTTCGGTGATCATGGCCTTGAGCACGCGCAGCTGGTCGTCGGTGTCGATGATCGTGTAGTTGCTCTGCAGCCCGACCAGTTCGGCGTGACGGCGGAGCATCCTGGCGCAAATCGAATGGAAGGTGCCGAGCCAGGGCATGCCCTCGACCGCGTCGCCGATCAGCTGGCCCACGCGGTGGCGCATTTCGCGCGCCGCCTTGTTGGTGAAAGTCACGCAGAGGATTTCGCTGGGCCAGGCACGGCGGGTCCGGATCAGGTAGGCGAGGCGCGCCGTCAGCGCGGCGGTTTTCCCCGTTCCGGCGCCCGCGAGCATCAGGACAGGCCCCTCCGTCGTCAGCACCGCCTGCCTTTGAGGCGGGTTCAGGCCATCGAGCCAGGCAGGGGCGTCTACGGGGTCTACTGAAACGGGCGAAGGCGCGTCGGGCACCGTGAACAGCTAGGGAACACCGCCGGTCCGCGCAAGCCTCGGCGGCCGGCAGGTCAGCGGAACAAGCGCGACCGGCGGATCGTTCCGCCCGCGTTCCATCCTTACGGAGACCTTATCATGCGTACCTTCATGTTTGCCGCCGCCGCGCTGGCCACGACGGCACTTCCCGCCGCTTTGAGCGCGCAGGCCACGAGCGATCCCGCACCGCAGACGACGGCTGCGGACGAACCCCTCCCGCAGAGCGCGGAGGAGGCCAATGCTCAGGCCCAGCCAGCCCCGCCGACGACCCGCGTCATTCCTTCGCCGAGCCCCGACCAGCCCGCCACGGTGGTGACGGACCATCCCGGCAACGCGTCGGCACCGCCGCCGCAGGCGTATAATAAGACCTACCCGGTCTGCACGGCGAAGCTGCAGGACGACTGCCAGAATCCCGGTGAAGGCGGCGCTCCCGGTCGCCCGCGCGCTCTCAGCTACTGGCCGGGCGAACCCGCCAGTGAGCGCGACACGGCCGACCACGGCGGCTGACACTCCTCGGGACCAATACGAATGGGGCACCTCGCTCGCCAGCGGTAACGGTACCGGCAGAGATGAACGAGGTGCCCCATGTCTAGTTTTGCCCTGCTTCCCGTCGCGGCGGTGATTCTGGTACTTGCGCAGATCGTCCCGGACACGCCGCCCCCGAGCGCGGCGGTGCCCTTGCCTGAGACAGCCGCCGAAGCCAACGCGCGGGCAATTCCAGGCCCGCCGGTCAAGCGCATCGAGCGTGCCACGCGGCCAGGTGAACCCGACACGATCGTCACGATCTATCCAGGCAATCTCGAGCCACCACCGCCGGCGGCCTTCAACCGAACCTATCCGCCGTGCAGCGAAACGCTCCAGGACTCTTGCCGCAATCCGGGCGCGGCAGACGAGGACGCCGAACCGGCGCAGGGCGAGCCGTCGGCGCCGTCCGGCCGCTGAGCCGCGCTTGACACGCTGACCGTTCCGCCGCAGCCCCCTTTCCGAGGGAGGGCCGGGAATGGCATCACCGCTGCGTGAACATCGCCGCGTGCTGGCGGCATCGCTCGTCGGGACGGCGGTCGAGTTCTACGACTTCTACGTCTACGCGACGGCAGCCGCGCTCGTGTTCGGGCCGCTGTTCTTCCCCGCCGAGAGCGCCGCGGCGCAGCAGCTGCTGAGCTTCATGAGCTTCGGCCTCGCGTTCGTCGCGCGGCCGGTCGGTGCGATCGCCTTCGGCCACTTCGGCGACCGCCTCGGCCGCAAGTCGACGCTGGTCGCTTCGCTGTTGCTGATGGGCATCTCGACGCTGCTGATCGCCTTCCTGCCGACCTATGGCATGATCGGCTGGGTCGCCCCGCTGCTGCTGTGCATCCTGCGTTTCGGGCAGGGCTTCGGCCTCGGCGGCGAATGGGGCGGGGCGACGCTGCTCGCGGTCGAGAACGCGCCGAAGGGCTGGGAATCGCGCTTCGGTTCCGCCCCGCAGCTCGGCGCCCCGGTCGGCTTCCTCGCCGCCAACGGCCTGTTCCTGCTGCTCGGGCTGTGGCTGTCGGAAGACGATTTCGTAAGCTGGGGCTGGCGGGTGCCGTTCCTGCTCTCGGCGGTGCTGGTTGCGCTCGGGCTGTGGGTGCGGCTGCGGATCGGCGAGACGCCGGCGTTCCGCGAAGCGCTCGAAAAGGCGCCGCCGCCCCGGGTTCCGCTCGGGACGGTGCTGCGCGAGCACCCCGGGCCGACGCTGGCGGCGAGCGCGGGCGTGGTCTCGGCGTTCGCGATCTTCTACCTCTCGACCGCCTTCGCGCTGAGCCACATGACGGCCGAGCGCGGCTATTCGCGCGAGACCATCCTTGCCTTGCAGCTGGCCGCCAACCTGTTCCTCGCGCTCGGGATCGTCTGGGCGGCGGTCGGCTCCGACCGCATCAGCCCGCGGTGGATGCTCGCCTGCGGGTCGGTGGCGACGATCGTGCTCGGTCTCGTGTTCGGGCCGGCCCTCGCCGGCGGCTCGCTTGCGCTGGTGTTCGCGACGCTGGCCGCGGGCCTCGTGGTGATGGGCTTCGTCTACGGTCCGCTCGGCGGATGGATGCCGACGCTGTTCCCGGTGACCGTGCGCTACACGGGCATGTCGATCGCGTTCAACGGCGGCGGCATCGTCGGCGGTGCGGTGGCGCCGATCGCTGCTCAGATGCTCAGTGCGAGCGGCGGCGTCTGGCTGGTCGGCCTGTTCCTCAGCGTGGCCGGACTGCTGACGCTGCTCGGCGTTATCCTGGGGCGGCCTGTCGCAAGAGGGTGATCTTCGCGCGGCCGACCTTGCGGTCGGCTTCGATCTCGAGGCCTCTGACCTGCACCTTCTCGTCGTGCGCGGTTTCGAGCGCGATCCAGGTGGCCTCTCCGATCCAGCCGAGCCGCTGCAGCCGGTCGAGCGCGACCGCGCCCGCGCCCGTCCCGTAGGGCGGATCGAGCAGTATGAGGTCGTAGGGCCGCGCTGCCGGGCCGAGCTGCATCACCGATCCCGCACGCACATCGCAGCGCTGCTGCGCCCGGAAATTGGCGATGTTGGTCCGTAGCGCGCGAATCGCCGGCGGGTCGTGCTCGGCGAACAGACACGTCGCCGCCCCGCGCGACAGCGCCTCGAGCCCGAGCGCGCCCGAGCCCGCGAACAGGTCGGCGACCGCGAGCCCCTCGAAGCTGCCGAGCCGGCTGGCGAGCATTGCGAACAGCGTCTCGCGCGTGCGGTCGGCGGTCGGGCGCGTCGCGTCGCCCGGCGGTGCCTGCAGCAGGCGGCGGCGCCATTCGCCGGCGATAACCCTCATGCTCCCGCCCGTTTCCTTGAGGACCTGAGCCCGCTCCTGAAGCGGTCGAGTTGTTCCTTGCGGATTTCGACCGCCGCGCCGCGCGGGAGGTCGCCGAGCGCGAACGGGCCGTAGGCGGTGCGAATCAGCCGGGTTACCTTGAGGCCGAGGTGCTCGAGCACACGCCGCACTTCGCGGTTCTTGCCTTCGGTCAGGGTCAACTCGATCCACTGGTAGTTGCCGGTGCGGCGCTCGAGGTTGGCGTCGATCGGGCCGTAGCGCACGCCGTCGATCTCGATCCCTTCGATCAGCGCCTCGAGCTGCGGCTGGCCGATGCGGCCGAACGTGCGCGCGCGATAGGTCCGCGGAACACCCGTGGCGGGCAGCTCCATCTCGCGCTTGAAGCCGCCGTCGTTGGTCAGCAGGAGCAGGCCCTCGGTGTTGAAGTCGAGCCGGCCGATCGGCATCAGCCGCGGCGTCCCGGGCGGAAGCGCGTTGCGCAGCGCCGCGTAGATCGTCGGCCGCCCGCGCGGATCGCGCTCGGCGGTGATCAGCCCGGGCGGCTTGTGGAAGCAGAACAGCCGCGTGCGCTCGGGCGCGGCGACGGGCTTGCCGTCGACCGTCACGCCCCTGAGGTTGCGCAGGATCGTCGCCGGGGTCTCGACGGGAGCGCCGTTAAGGGCAACGCGTCCCTCGGCGATCATCCGCTCGACCTCGCGCCGGCTCGCAACCCCGGCGCGCGCGAGCAGCTTGGCGATCCGTTCGCCCTTCGGTCCAGCTTCGGCCATGCGCCGCTGCTAGGT
>CALCBC010000002.1 GCA_937898525.1 uncultured Sphingomonadales bacterium | reverse complement strand
AAGGGCTACATGGGCATCTGGAAGCGCGTGCCGATCGGGCCGTGCAGCTTCATCAGCCCGTTCAACTTCCCGCTCAACCTCGCCGCGCACAAGATCGCCCCGGCGATAGCGGTCGGCTGCCCGTTCGTGATGAAGCCGGCGAGCCTGACTCCGCTCGGCGCGCTGATCATGGGCGAGGTGCTCGCCGAGTGCGACGTGCTGCCCGAGGGCGCGTTCTCGATCCTGCCTGCGCACCGCGAGGGCGCCGACATGTTCACCGAGGACGAGCGGCTCAAGCTGCTCTCGTTCACCGGCTCGCCGGCGGTCGGCTGGGCGCTCAAGGCCAGGGCGGGGAAGAAGAAGGTCGTGCTCGAGCTCGGGGGCAACGCGGCGGTGATTGTCGATGCCGATGCCGACCTCGACCACGCGCTCGAACGGATCGTGTTCGGCGCGTTCTATCAGTCGGGGCAGAGCTGCATCGGGGTGCAGCGGATCCTGGTCCACGACAGCGTCTACGACCGCTTCCGCGACATGCTGGTGGCGAAGACCAAGACGCTCGTCGCCGGCAATCCGCACGATCGCGAGACGTTCATCGGGCCGATGATCTCGGAGAAGGAGGCAAGGCGCCTCAAGGGGTGGATCGACGAGGCGGTCGCCGCCGGCGCGACGCTGCTCACCGGCGGCGGGCTCGAGGGGGCGATGCTCGAGGCGACGCTGCTCGAGAATGTGCCCAGGGTCTGCGCGGCCAACCGGGAGGAGGCGTTCGGCCCGCTCGCGAACCTGATCCGCTTCAGCGAGTGGGACGAGGCGCTCGAAGTGGTCAACGACAGCAAGTTCGGGCTCCAGGCGGGCATCTTCACGCGCGACATCCACAAGGTGCTCGAAGCGTGGGACCGGCTCGAGGTCGGCGGTGTGGTGGTCAACGACGTCTCGAGCTACCGCGTCGACAACATGCCCTACGGCGGGGTCAAGGATTCGGGGCTCGGCCGCGAGGGCGTGCGCTTCGCGATCGAGGACATGACCGAGATCAGGAACCTGGTGATCCGGCGGGTGTGAGACGGGGGTGGTGCGGCCTGCAAGGTCTGCCCTCCCGACAGCGACGTGGGCAGAAATCGCGGACCCCGAGCCTGACTTCTCCTTTTCGTCATCCCGAACTTGTTTCGGGACCCATTCATCTACAAGCGCAGAGATATCGGTTTGAAGCACATCCTCGGAGGCAGGATCGCGCAACCGTGCTGCGTGATCAGCGCAGTATGGTCCGAGCCGGCTCCGGCTGCCCGATGGCTCCCGAAACAAGTTCGGGATGACGGTCGGGAGGAAGGGCGAGGGAAGTTCGGAACGAACAACCGGCGTGGGCGATCATCTCGAATGGTCTTAGACTTCGCCCTCGCCATCGGCTAGGCGTCCTCCAGCAGCAGCAGCTCGCAGTGCACCCGCATCAGCGGCGGATCGAGCCGGTGGTCGACGTCGGTCACCGTCGCATCGGCGACGAGCTGGCCCGGAATGGCAAACTCGTGCTCGGCAAGCAGCGCGACGAACAGCTCGCCGGCCTCGACCGCCTCGGCCCCCTCGAACCCCAGTTCGAGCCGGTGGCGCGAGCCCGTGAAGGTGATGCTGGCCCACGGCTTCTCGCCGTGTTCGACGATCGTCGCCCGGCCTTGCGCCAGTTCGAGCAGCGCATCGCGCAACTCGTCGGTAGTGCCGCGCCGCGGACGGACGGGCGGACAGGTCAGCAGGGGCTCATACGGCATGGCGGTCCTCGGCATAAGTGTTCATGAAATGTTCCACCCGTCTTTCGGTCTGGGCTCGCGGCTCGCGGCCATTGCGCAGGTCGAGCACGAAACGCGGATCGCGCGTGGCGAGGCGGCCGAACTTCGTCGCGGGCATCCCGGTGCGGCGCAGGAAGACTTCGATCTTTCGGATGAGCATGGGTTCCTCCGGCGAGTCGCTCTCGAATCGGTGGTCGCGCGCGAAATCCTACTTGTCTAGGAAAAATACGCGTGTAGGAAGTGTTCTCGACGCTACCGCAGGAAATCGCCATGGATCCGCGTGAAAGACTGGCCGAACTGGCGCGCGAGCGAGGCAGCAGCCTCGCCGCGCTCTCGCGTATGCTCGGCCGCAATTCGACTTACCTGCAGCAGTTCATCACCAAGGGGAGCCCGCGCAAGCTCGAGGAAGCCGACCGGCGCAGGCTGGCGCAGTTCTTTGGCGTGAGCGAGTCCGAGCTCGGCGCCCCTGAGGATTTATCCTACGATTCGCGGGGGGAGTGGGTCGAAGTGCCGCGCCTGCCACTGGAGGCCTCGGCCGGCCCCGGTTCGATGAGCGCAGCCGAGATCCCCTTCGACGCCTTCCGCTTCTCGCGCCGCTGGCTGCGCGAGCAGGGGCTCGACTCGGCGATGCTGTCATCGATCCGGGTCATGGGCGATTCGATGGACCCGCTGCTGCGCGACGGCGACGAGATTCTCGTCGACCGCACCCCGCGCCCGTTCCGCGAAGGCGTCCACGTAGTCCGCCTCGGCGAGGCGCTGCACGTCAAGCTGCTCCAGGCCGTGCCACCCGACCGGCTGCGGCTGATCAGCAAGAACCCGGCCTACGAGCCGGTCGAAGTGCCGATGGCCGACGTCGACGTCGTCGGGCGCGTGGTTTGGAAGGGCGGGCGGCTGTGATAGGCTGCGCGGCACGATGAGGTGCCGCCTCTGCGGCTGGCTGCGCGATTGCTTCTTTCCGCCTGAAGTCGCGGGTTGCTCGCACGCTTGATGACGGGGGCGAGTTCGGCAGGCGCCAGATTCCCGAGAGCTTCCGCATGCTGCTGGCGATGGCCGGATCCCGTTGTGAAGGCCATGCTCCCGCGGCGAACGGGACGGGCGCTTTCGAGGATTGACCTTCCCTCGTCTGTTGGCCCCGCCAGCCCGCAAATGCGGGAACCCGGCCGGCTTCGAGGTGCGGGTCGGCAGTGACGAAGGGATTGGATTTCACTCCCCGCCAAGGGATAATCAGCGCAACCGAACGAGGGAGAGGAACGGCGATGAGAATTCGGCCCGTCATCATGGCGGCGCTGCTGCTGGCAGTGCCACCGGTCGCGCAGGCGCAGGAACGCGAGCTGACCCTCGAGCAGCGGGTCGAGCGGATGGAGGCCGAGTCCGCGATCCGCCGCATGCTGGTCGAGTACGGCAAGTTCCTCGATTCACGCGACTACGCCGCCTACGCGGCGCTGTTCGCGCCCGATGGGGTCTGGCAGGGCGGCTTCGGGACCTTCACCGGGCCGGCGGCGATCGAGGCCATGCTGCGCGCCAACCTCGGCGAGCCCGAGCCGGGGTTCGTCAACAAGTCGAACTTCCACATGTTGACCAACCCGCTGATCACCATCGACGGCGACCGCGCGCACGTGGAATCGAAGTACCTGTTCTGGACCGCCTCGCCCGAGAACCGGCCGACGCCACTGATCGCCGGGCGCTACCTCGACGAGTTCGTGCGGGTGAACGGCGAGTGGAAGATTGCCCGGCGCACGACCTGGGGCGAGATTCCCTTTCGCGATCCCGACGCGCCGCCCGCGCCAGGCGGCGGGCCAGCGGCAGCGCCGGCGCCTGCGTCGGCCGATGCCCGCATCCGCGAGCTCGAGGACCAGCTGGCGATCCAGCGTATCCTCGTCGAATACGCGGCGCGGATCGATGCGCAGGACTTCGACGGCTATGCCGACCTGTTCGCCCGCGAGGGCGAATGGCGCAACGGCAACACCGTCCGCCGGGGGCGCGAGGACATCAAGCAGCTGCTGGTCGGCCTGTTCGGCAACCCGCCGCCGGGGTTCGTCAACATGGAGAGCTACCACCTCGTCTCCAACCCGCAGATCGAGGTCGACGGCGACCGCGCCACCGCGCGCTCGCGCCACCTGCTGATCATGCGCGGCCCCGACGGCAGCCCGGTGCCCGAGTTGACCGGCCTCTACGAGGACGAGTTCATCCGCGAGGACGGGGAGTGGAAGATCCTCCGCCGCGTCGACAACCCGATCATGCCGACGCGCGAGGAATGGGCGCGGGAGATGGCAGCGAGGAGGGGGCAGGCGCCCTCATCCAGCTCCGACTAGGGCCCGCTTCGCGAATCCAGGTCTGCGCATCCTTCTCCCGGTGGGAGAAGGAGGAGGCAGCGCAGCTTGGATGACGGCTCCTTGCACCGCGGCCCGATTGCCGCCACCTAGCCGTCATGCCCGAAAGCCCGCTCCGCGCCGCGATCATTCCCGTCACGCCATACCAGCAGAACTGCTCGCTGGTCTGGTGCACGAAGACGATGCGTGGGGCGCTGGTCGATCCGGGCGGCGAGCTCGACAAGCTCAAGTCCGCCGCGGCCCGGGCCGGCGTCACGCTCGAAAAGATCCTGCTGACCCACGGCCATGCTGACCACTGCGGCCAGGCGGGGCTGCTGGCGCAGGAGCTGGCGCTGCCGGTCGAGGGCCCGCACGAGGCGGACCGCTTCTGGATCGCCCGCCTCGAGGACGACGGGCCGCGCTTCGGGATCGAGACCAGGGTGTTCGAGCCCGACCGGTGGCTCCACGATGGCGACACCGTGCGGTTCGGCGAGGTCGAGCTCGAGGTGATCCACTGCCCGGGGCACACGCCGGGGCACGTGGTGTTCTTCCATCGGCCGACCCGGTTCGCTTTCGTCGGCGACGTCCTGTTCCAGGGTTCGATCGGCCGCACCGACTTCCCGATGGGCAACCACCGCGACCTGATCGAGGCGATCACCGGCAAGCTCTGGCCGCTCGGCGACGAGGTGACTTTTGTGCCCGGCCACGGCCCGACCAGCACGTTCGGCCGCGAGCGCGCGAGCAACCCGTTCGTCGGCGACGCGGCGCTTGCCGCGGGGCGCTAGCGCGAAATCCCGTCGCGTGGTCGAAAACCGGGTGAGCGGCGCCCGGGGATCTGCTCGAACCGCGGCCGATGGACGCCCACGCCCGATACGTGTTCGACGCCTTCGAGAAGAGCGGGTCGGGCGTGTCGTTCGTCGTCAACGACGTCGAGACCGCGCCGAGCTACATGGTCACCTACGGCTGGTCGGTGAACTTCGGGCTTCCCGAGTTCATCCTGTTCGGCGACCCGATGATGCGACTCGACTGGCAGCGGATCTACCGCGAGCTGATCGTTGCGACCGACACGGTGCCGGCGATCGAGGACGTCCAGCGCTGGCCGATCGAATACCGCGGACATCCGCTGGTCAGCGTGAAGGTCCACCGTTCCAACCTCGCCGCTGGCTGGTTCGAGGAGGCCTTGTTCCACCGCAAGCGCGCCGGCCTGTCCGACGAGGCGCCGCTGACGGCGCACCAGCTGTTCTGGGCCGACCGCGACGGCAAGTTCCCTTGGGAGGAGGCGGGGCGGCATTCGATTACCCATCGCTGGCTCCAGCCGCCGCTCTACGAGCCGGACGTCCGGCCGGGCGATACGCGGCCCCGCAAGGACAGCCTCCGGCACCGGGCCGAAGTGCTGATCCTCTGCAACCCGGGCCTGTAGGGGGCGGGCGCACCAGCGACCGGCACCTCAGGGACTATACCAATTGGTCGAAGCACGGGTCGCTTCCATTGCACCCTCATGCGCGGCCGCATGGCGGCAAGCAGGAGATTGGTAATGAAGGCACTCGTCTACCGGGGCCCGGGCCAGAAAGCCCTCGAGGACCGACCCAGGCCCGAGCTTGCGGACGCAGGCGATGCGATCGTCCGCGTGACCCGCACCACGATCTGCGGGACCGATCTTCACATCCTCAAGGGCGACGTGACGACCTGCGCGCCCGGCCGGGTTCTCGGCCACGAGGGTGTCGGCGTCGTCGAAGCCGTCGGCAGCGGCGTGAGCGCGTTCAGGCCCGGCGATCGCGTCCTGATCTCGTGCATCACGTCCTGCGGTCGCTGCGACTATTGCCGCCGCGGGATGTATTCGCATTGCGCGACCGGCGGATGGATTCTCGGCAACAAGATCGACGGCACCCAGGCCGAGTACGTGCGCGTCCCGCACGCCGACACCAGCCTTTATCCCCTCCCGGCAGGCGCCGACGAGGAGGCTCTGGTGATGCTGAGCGACATCCTGCCGACCGGCTTCGAATGCGGCGTGCTCAACGGAAAGGTGCAGCCGGGCGGCACCGTCGCCATCGTCGGCGCCGGGCCGATCGGGCTCGCGGCGCTGCTGACCGCGCAGTTCTACTCGCCTGCCGAGATCGTCATGATCGACCTCGACGACAACCGGCTCGAGGTCGCGACGCGCTTCGGGGCGACCCGCACGCTCAACAGCGGCCGCGCAGACGTGCTCGACGAGGTTCGCAAGCTGACCCACGGCCGCGGCGTGGACACGGCTATCGAGGCGGTCGGCGTCCCGGCGACGTTCCTGTTGTGCCAGGATCTCGTCGCCCCGGGAGGCGTGATCGCCAACGTCGGCGTCCACGGGACCAAGGTCGACCTTCACCTCGAAACGCTCTGGTCGCGCAATATCGCCATCACCACGCGGCTGGTCGACACGGCTACGACGCCGATGCTGCTCAAGGTGGTCAGTTCGGGGAAGATCGACCCGGCGAGGCTGATCACGCATCGTTTCGCGCTGGCGGACATTCTCGAGGCCTACGACACTTTCGGCCGCGCCGCCGAGACCGGTGCGCTGAAGGTGATCATCGAGACCTGAGGGCCTCGGGCCAATGACCTGACGATCGATCGGCTGGAATTCCTCGTTCCGGATTGGCGGGAGGCCGACGTCTGGTTTTGCGGTCCCGCGGGCTTCGGCCAGGCGATGCGGCATGCCCTGCTGGCGCGAGGACTGCCGCCGGAACGCTTCCACCAGGAGCTGTTCCAGATGCGATAGGCCGTGCGGCGGCTAGTTGCCCTGCCACAGCTCGGGCCGCGCCTCGAGGTAGCTCGTCAGCCAGTCGGCGCGCTTGCGGTGGTCCTCGAGGTTGCCGTGATAGTCGCAGGCGCTGTCCTCGAGGCCGAGGTTGCCGAGTTCGGGGAACAGGATCGTGCGGATGCCCAGAGCGCGGGCGGCCGCCTCGATGCGTTGCCTGGCGGCGTCGCTCATCGCCGCGGTCTGGCGCCCGGGCTGGCCGGGCGTGCGCGGCCAGACCACGAGTACCGCGGCCTCCGGCGCCCGGCGATGCAGCTCGGCGAGCAACGGCTCGTAGGCGGCGACGAAGGCCTCGGCGAAGGCTTCGTCCGAGGGCCACTGCTCGTCGGGGCCGAGCGGGGTCGAGAAGTCGTTGGTGAACAGCCCGAGCACGACGATTTGCGGCTGCCAGCTCGCGTTGTGCCATTCGCCCTCCTGGGAGGGCAGGGCACGCGGGTAGAGCGCGGGGAGCGGCGCCTCGGGGGCCTCACCGGCATAGTTGCGGATCAGCCCGCGGCCGGAGATGGCGATAACCTGGTAGTCGGCATCGAACCGCTTCGCGACCAGGGCCGGGTAGGCCGCCTGCGTATCGCTGAGCAGGCGGACCTCCTCCTTGGTGCACTGCCGCGTGGTCGAGCGAATGCCGTAGCCGGCCATGATCGAATCGCCGATGAACTCGATCTGCCGCGCGCGCGGCGGGGCGAACGCGAGCGGGCGCGCGCCCGCGGAGACGTAGAACCCGGCGAACGTCTCGGGCAGGCCGATGCTCTCGGTGACCTTCTCGAGCCGCAGTCGGTGCGGCCGGTCGGCAAGGCCGGTCACGGTGACCTCGGCGGTCCCCGGCTGGGCGAGCGCGATCGGCGGCAGGTCGTCGATGTGCAGGCGGTACTCGTTGGCCGGATCGTCGAACTTGAGCACCACGCTTTCGCCGTGGAACGCGGCCTCGAAATAGACCCCCGGCCATTCGTGGCGGTACGCCGTCGCCCCGGCGGGAAGCGGCGCCGGTATCCGCTCGGCCACCACCCGCCCGCCGACGCGGACCGGCAGCGTCTGCATTTCGGCAGTGATCGACCGGTTGTCGCGGTCGATTGTCACGGTCTGGGCGTGGGATACGCCGACGGCAGGGGCCACGAGGATCGCGGCGGCGAGGAAAGGGCGCAGCATGGTTTCGCAGATATCGCCCAACGCGCGCGGGCGAAACCGCGCTCCTTGCGCACCTGCGAAAAATCGCTATAGGGCGCGCCTTCGCCGCATGGCCGATCCCGAGGCGCCGCCCTTGCACCCGCGAGAGGCTTGGCCTAGGGCCGCCGTCAACGACGACTTTATAGACTTCAAGGAACAGGTGCCGCGATGGCTGTCCCTAAGAGAAAGACTACGCCCTCTCGCCGGGGCATGCGCCGCTCGCACGATGCGCTCAAGGTCGAGGCGTTCCACGAGTGCCCCGATTGCGGCGAACTGAAGCGCCCGCACAACCTGTGCACCGCTTGCGGCCACTACAACGGACGCGAGATCGTTTCGGTCGGCCTCTAAAGGCCGGAAAGTCAGGGATTAGCGCATGAGCCTGCCGCGTATCGCCGTTGATGCGATGGGCGGCGACGAGGGCGTGCGCGTGATGGTCTCCGGGGCCGCGCTGGCGCGGCGGCGGCACGACAAGTTCAAGTTTCTGCTGGTGGGCGACGAGACGCGGATCAAGGCTGCGCTCGAGAACCACCCGAACATGCGCAACGCCTCGGAAATCCTCCACTGCGACGACGTCGTCGCCGGGGACGAGAGGCCGACCGCAGCGTTGCGCCGCGCCAAGAAGACTTCGATGGGCCTCGCGATCGAGGCGGTGAAGAAGGGCGACGCGGGCGCCGCGGTCAGCGCCGGCAACACCGGCGCGCTGATGGCGATGTCGAAGCTCGCGTTGCGCACGATGCCGGGGATCGACCGGCCGGCGCTCGCCGCGCTGATGCCGACGCTGGAGGAGCACGACGTGGTCATGCTCGACCTCGGCGCGAATACCGAGGCCGACGCGCGCAACCTCGTCCAGTTCGCGATCATGGGCGCGGCCTACGCGCGGATCGTCACCGGCGTCGACAAGCCGCGCGTGCGGCTGCTCAACATCGGCACCGAGGAGACCAAGGGCACCGGCGAGCTGCAGGAAGCCGCGCAACGCCTGCGCGCCGCGACCGGACTGGCGCTGAGCTTCGAAGGCTACGTCGAGGCCGACAAGATCAACCGCGGCGATTTCGAGGTCGTGGTCACCGACGGCTTCTCGGGCAACATCGCCCTGAAGGCGATCGAGGGCGCTGCGCGGTTCGTCACCGACCTGCTCAAGAACGCCTTCCGCTCGTCGCTGCGTTCGAAGATCGGTTTCCTCGTGTCGCGCCCGGCGACCGAGCTGCTGCGCCACCACCTCGACCCGAACAACCACAACGGCGCGGTCTTCCTCGGCCTCAACGGGGTGATCGTGAAATCGCACGGCGGGGCCAGCGCCGCCGGGGTCGCCAACGCGGTCGCGGTTGCCGCGCGGCTGCTCGAGGACAACCTCACCGAGCGCATCGCTGCCGACCTCGCCGAGCTCGGCGAGCAGCGCCTGCGCGACAACGGCAAGGTCGGAGCTTCGAGTTGATCCGTTCCGTATTCAAGGGCTCCGGCTCGGCGCTCCCCGCCCGGTGCATGACCAACGACGAGCTGGCCGAGCGAGTCGACACCAGCGACGAGTGGATTCGCGAGCGTACCGGCATCGGCACGCGCTACGTCGCGGGCGAGGGCGAGACGACCGGCACGCTGGCCACCGCGGCGGCCCGCGCGGCGCTGGCCGACGCCGGCATCGCGGCGAGCGAAGTCGACCTGATCGTGCTGGCGACGGCTACGCCCGACCATACCTTCCCGGCGACCGCGACCGCGGTCCAGGCCGAGCTCGGCTGCAACGGCGGCATTGCGTTCGACGTCGCCGCAGTGTGCTCGGGCTTCCTCTACGCGCTGGCGACAGCTGATTCGATGCTGCGCACCGGCATGGCCCAGTGCGCGCTGGTGATCGGCGCCGAGACCTTCAGCCGCATTCTCGACTGGGAGGACCGCGCGACCTGTGTGCTGTTCGGGGACGGTGCCGGGGCGATGGTGCTGCGCGCCGAGGACGTGGCCGAGGACGGGCCCGGCGTGCTTGCCACCAGGCTCCACGCCGACGGCGCGCACCGTGGCCTGCTGCACACCGACGGCGGGCCCTCGACCACTGGCACCGTCGGCAAGGTGCGGATGAAGGGCCGCGAGGTGTTCCGCCACGCGGTGGTCAACCTCGCCGAGGTGCTGTCGGAAGTGCTCGAGGCGAGCGGCCGCCGCGCCGACGAGATCGACTGGGTGGTGCCACACCAGGCCAACCTCAGGATCCTCGACGCAACCGCGCGCAAGCTCGGGCTGCCGTTCGAGAAGGTCGTCGTCACCGTCGACCGTCACGCCAACACCTCGGCCGCCTCGGTCCCGCTGGCGTTCGACGAGGCGCGTCGCGACGGGCGCATCAAGGCCGGCGACCTCGTCATGCTTGAGGCGATGGGCGGCGGGTTCACCTGGGGCGCGAGCCTGCTCAGGGTCTGATCCGGCGGGATTGGGGGAAATCCCCAGCACCTCCTTGCCAAAAGCACGCTATTCAGCCATTTGCGCAGCAAGGTCGCCAGTAATTCTGCATTGGGGAGGAACGCACGTCATGATGCGATCCGTTGGCACGCTCACCCGCGCCGATCTGGCCGAAACGATCAACCGCAAGATGGGCTTTTCCCGGGCCGAGAGCCTCGACCTCGTCGAGGAAATCCTCGCCAAGATGTGCAACGCGATGGCCGAAGGCCAGAACGTCAAGATCTCGGGCTTCGGCAGCTTCATCCTGCGCGACAAGCGTGAGCGCGTGGGCCGCAACCCCAAGACCGGAGTCGAGGTGCCGATCACCCCGCGACGGGTCATGACTTTCCGCGCGAGCCAGAAGCTCAAGGACCGGATCGCCAAAGGCGCATGACGGAGACGTTCGCCTTCGACGACGGCAAGGCCCCCGAGGCATTGCGCACGATCGGTGAGGTGGCGAACGCCTTCGGCATCCGCCAGCACGTGCTCCGCTACTGGGAGCAGCAGTTTCCGATGCTCCGCCCGCTCAAGCGCAGCGGCGGCCGGCGCTACTACCGTCCCGAGGACGTCGCGCTGGTGCAGACGATCGACCGGCTGATCAATCGCGAAGGCTACACGCTCAAGGGCGCGCGCCAGGCGATCGAGAACGGGACGGCGAACGCACCGGCAGCAGCCGCCCCGGTCGCGACGGCCTCCCCAGCGGTGCCAGACATCCGCCCACAGCTGCGCGCGATCCGCGACCGGCTGGCCGCCGCGCTTGCGGCCTGAAGGCCGCGAAACGCCGCGTCGCTCCGACAAGCCTGACCCTGTCATCCCGGCGAAAGCCGGGACCGCGATGCCACTGGCGCTGCACCAGTGCGCACTCGACTGGCGCCGCGTGTGCGGAACCAGGTCCCGGCTTTCGCCGGGATGACGGCATTCCGGAGTCTGGATGAGAGGCCCGTAGCCCTCGCCATGCAACACTCTGCTCCGCCCCTCGACCAACCCCTCGAAGGGGTCAGCATGACCTTGGCGCGCGGCGCCTGCAGGACCATATCGATAAGATCGATGACGGGGGGAGACGCATGAAAATCCTGGCATTGCTGACAGTTGCCGCGGGCATGGCGCTCTCCGCCCCCGCCCAGGCGCAGGACGCTGCCGGCGACTGGTCCGGCACGCTCGTGGTCAACGAGAGCCTGAGCGTGCCGCTCGTGGTCCACATACGCCGCGATGACGCTGGTGCGCTCAGCGGGACGATGGACAGCCCGAGCCAGGGCGCGACGGGTATCCCTCTGGCCGGGGTCGAAGTCGCGGACGGGCGGCTGGTGTTCACCGTGCCGGCGATCCAGGGCCGCTATGAAGGCACATGGGACCCGGCGGAGAGCCGCTGGAAGGGCCAGTGGAGCCAGGGTGGAGGTAGCCTGCCGCTCGAGCTGGCGGAGCCGCCGCCGCCTCCGCCGCTGCCGGCAGGCTGGGGCCCGCCGGCTGATAGCGAGATCGCGGCGCTGATAGCCGCGCGGATCGCCCCGCGCGTCGGACAGGGGCTGGTCGTCGGCGTCCTCGAGCCCCACGGCTCGCGCGTGGTCGCCGGCGGGCCGCAGGGCGGCGAAGCGTTCGGCGGCGACACGCTGTTCGAGATCGGGTCGATCTCGAAGGTGTTCACCGCGCTGATCCTCGCCGACATGGCGGGTAAGGGCGAAGTCTCGCTCGACGATCCGGCGGAGAAGTACCTCCCCGAGGGCGCGAGGATGCCCGAGCGCGGACGCAGGATCACCCTGCGCGACCTCGCTACGCACGTCTCGGGCCTGCCGCGGCTGCCCGACAACATGCCCTTCGCCGACCCGGAGGACCCTTACGCCGATTACACCGAGGCGATGATGCTCGAGTTCCTCGCGGGCTACGAATTGCCGCGCGACGTCGGCGAGCGCTGGGAATACTCGAACCTCGGCGTCGGCCTGCTCGGTTACCTGCTCGGCCGCGCGGCGGGCACGGACTACGCGACGCTGCTCCGTGAACGGATCACCGGGCCGCTCGGCATGGCCGACACGGTCATCGAGCTGTCGCCCGAGCAGTACGCGCGGTTCGCCCCGGGCCACGATGCCTACATGCGGCCGACCAAACCCTGGCGCCTGCCGGCGCTCGCCGGCGCGGGGGCGATTCGCTCGACCGTGGACGACATGCTCAGGTTCGCCGCTGCGGCGCTCGATCCGGATTCGCCGATCGGCCCGGCCATGCGCACCGCGCTGTCGCTGCGAACCGGGAGCGGCAGCCCGCGGACCGAACAGGCGCTCGGCTGGCTGGTCATGCACCCCGAGCCCGGGCGCGAGGTGCTGATGCACAACGGTGGCACGGGCGGCTACCGCTCGACGCTGGCGCTCGAGCCGGCGAATAGCACCGCGGTCGTGGCGCTGGCCAACTCGTCCGCCGAGCCTTCGGCGACCGACCTTGCGCTGCACGTGCTGGTCGGCTCACCCGTGGCTCCCACGCCACCGGTGCCGGCCCC
The DNA here is from genome assembly GCA_937898525.1 of uncultured Sphingomonadales bacterium. Classification (GTDB taxonomy): domain Bacteria; phylum Pseudomonadota; class Alphaproteobacteria; order Sphingomonadales; family Sphingomonadaceae; genus Croceibacterium_A. The sequence continues at coordinate 24,752 of CALCBC010000002.1, read as the reverse complement.
GCCTCCAGCCCCGGTTGCGCGGACCGAGATCACGCTGCCTCCTGCCGAGCTCGACCGGCTGGCCGGCCGCTACGACTTCGGCGGCGGAGTGGTGTTTACGATCACTCGCGCCGGCAACGAGCTGCGCGCCCAGCGCGAGGGCGCTGTCACCGGTCCGGCGCTGCCGATCTATCCGGAGACGCCGCTGAGCTTCTTCTGGAAGGCCGTCGACGCGCAGCTGGTCTTCACCACCGATGATGGCGGGACGATCACCGGCGCGAAGTTCAAGCAGGGGGCGCTGGAGCTGAGCGGGACACGCGTCGGCCCCTAGCGCCTCTCCCGAAAAGAGGGACAGTCCCTATTTCTTGCGCCCGCGCCGCTGCCTGCCGAAAGGAGGGACTGTCCCTCTTTTCACGCCGCCGCCCGCTGCGCCTGCCGCTCGAGCATCACCTCGGCGATCTGGATCGCGTTGAGCGCGGCGCCCTTGCGCAGGTTGTCGCCGACCACGAACAGCGCGAGGCCGTGCGGCACCGTGCGATCCTTGCGCACGCGGCCGACGAACACCGGGTCGGCCCCGGTCGCCTCGAGCGGGTTGGGGACGTCGGTCACGACCACGCCCGGCGCCTCGCGCAGCAGGGCGAGCGCCTGCTCGGGCTCGAGCGGCCGCTCGAACTCGACATTGAGCGACAGTGCGTGGCCCGTGAACACCGGCACGCGCACGCAGGTGCCCGAGACCGGGAGTTCGGGGATGCCGAGGATCTTGCGGCTCTCGTCGCGCAGCTTGAGCTCTTCCTCGGTATAGTCGTCCTCGCCGAGCACGTAGTTGAGCGGCACCACGTTGAATCCGATCGGCACCGCCCACTTGCGCGGTTCACCGAGGTCGACCGCGTCGCCCTTGCGCGCGAGCGCGTCGCTGCTCTCGGCGCCGGCCACGAGCTGCTCGTGCAGCACCTGCACGCCTTCCATGCCGCCGCCCGAAACCGCCTGGTAAGTGCTCGCGATGATGCGCCTGAGACCCGCTGCGTCGTGCAGCGGCTTGAGCACCGGCATCGCCGCCATCGTCGTGCAGTTCGGATTGGCGATGATCCCCTTGGGCAGCGTGTCGAGCGCCTCGGGGTTCACTTCGGAGACGACCAGCGGCACTTCGGGGTCGGCGCGCCAGGCCGAGCTGTTGTCGATCACCACCGCGCCCGCGGCCGCCGCGCGCGGGGCGAGCTTCTTCGAGGTCGAGCCACCGGCCGAGAAGAATACCAGGTCGAGCCCGGCGAAGTCGGCGGTCTCGGCGTCCTCGACAGGAATAGCCTGCCCTTCGAACTCGACGGTCTTGCCCGCCGAGCGCGCCGAGGCGAACAGCCGTAGCGAGGCGAGCGGGAAGTTCCGTTCGGCGAGCAGCTCGCGCATCATTCCGCCGACGAGGCCGGTCGCACCGACGATGCCGACATGGGGCTTTGCGGGAAGGGAACGGTAATCGGTCATCGCACTACGTCTCCTGCTGGGCGGAGGCGCGGGACCGGGTTTTCCTTGGAAGACCTGCCCCGCGTTCTCCGCAGGGCCTGGTCGGGGGTGTCCGTTAAGCCGGCACGACCCTGACCGCCCCGCGAGCGCGGGTCGGTTTCGGGGTGGTAATAATCTTGCCGGTTGTGAACATCGCGTGCGGCCTTAATGTCGCTGGCAGTGCTTGTAAACCATCGATCATTAACGATTGCGGGCGTGGGCCCACATCGCCGCCCGCGCGGATCTGTCACGCGGGCGCGGGATTGCGGCACCGTGGAGCCACCGGGTTAGGGGTGTCGCCTGGCGCGATACTCTGCGCTGGCCGATAGGTGGGTCCCGAAACGAGTTCGGGATGACGGGGTAGGATTGAGCGGAGCTGCGGCCGCTAGCGCACCTGCTCCGGCCCCAGCTCGGGGTCGAGGTCGCGCGGGCGAGCGAGGTGGACGAGCTTGCCGCAGCCGGGCGCGCAGTCGGCCCAGCGGTCGATCGCCAGCTCGAGCACTGCGAAAGTCGCGGTCGGGTATTTCTCGGTGACCTCGTCGAACAGCACGTTCTCGTTCTCGGGTGCGACAAGGTCGAAAACCAGTTCCTGCAGACCGGGATTGTGGCCGGCGACGAGTACCGCCCGCGGCGCGTCCTCGATTTCCTGCAGCAGCGTTATCAACGCGTCGCTGTCGGCAAGATAGAGGCGCTCGTCCCACCGGGTCGGGATGTCGAGCCGGGTGGCCTCGAGCGTGCGCCTGACGCGCTCGGCGGGGCTTGCGAGCAGCAGGTCCCAGGCGATGCCGTGGGCGCGGATGTGCCCGCCCATGACCGCAGCCCCGCGCTTGCCGCGGTCGTTGAGGCCGCGGTCGTAGTCGCGCAGCGACATGTCGTCCCAGTCGGACTTGGCGTGGCGCAGAAGGCCCAGAGTCTTCACGGCCCGCTCACTTCACTCCCGCTCCTGCTCGCGCGCGGGAACCGCGCTCTCGCCCCCGCTCGAACAAACACCCGTGGCCACCCGTTGTAAAGCCTCGTCCAGGGCCACCCTGCGGACAGGCGTACCCGGCGGGAAGGCGCTCAGCAGGCGCGTCGGGAAGGCGGGCGAGAGGACCACGAAATGGCCGCTGTCGTCGGCGGAGCGGATCAGCCGGCCGAACGCCTGCGCGAGCCGCGCGCGGATGATGCGGTCGTCATAGGCGCTTCCGCCGCTGGCAACGCGGCGTGCACGATGGAGGATCGTCGGCTTGGGCCACGGGACCTGCTCGAGCACCACGCAGCGCAGCGACTCGCCGGGCACGTCGACTCCGTCGCGGAGCGCGTCGGTGCCGAGGAGGCTCGCCTTCGGGTCGTCGCGGAAGATGTCGACCAGCGTGCCGGTGTCGATGGGGTCGACGTGCTGCGCGTAGAGCGGCAGCCCGGCACGCGCGAGCCGGTCGGCGATGCGGCCGTGGACCGCGCGCAGCCGGCGGATCGCGGTGAACAGCCCGAGCACGCCCCCGCCGCAGGCTTCGATGATCCGCGCGTACGCGCCCGCGAGCGCGGCGAGGTCGCCTTTCGGCACGTCGGTCACGATCAGCACCTCGGCGCGGCTCGCGTAGTCGAACGGGCTCTCGGCGCTGATCAGTATCGGCGCCCCGTCGAGGTGCAGTGCGCCCGAGCGGGCCAGCGCAGCATTCCAGTCCTCACCGTCGCGCAGCGTCGCGCTGGTCAGCATGACCCCGTGCGCCGGTTCGAGCACGACCTTGGCGAACGGCTTCATCGGGTCGAGGAAGCGCCGGTGCAGCCCGACGTCGTACTCGCGCGCGTCGGAGCGCTCGACAGCAAGCCAGTCGACGAAGTCGGGATCGGCCGGCCCACCGAGTCGGTCAAGCAGCGCTTCCCACGCGGCGAGCGTGTCGATCCGCCAGGCCAGCGAGTGCCGCGCGCCCTCGATCCGCGCGCGGCCCGAGCCGTCGAGCCAGTCCGGCCCGTCCTCGACCAGCGCCTCGAGCCGCACGCCGAGCCGGATCAGCGGCTGGCGGATGGCAGCGAGCGCGGCGGCCGCCTGCTGCGCGAGCTCGACGAAATTGCCGTCGAGCTGCGCCGCCTCGGTTTCGATGCCGTAGCCCAAGTCCTGCCCACCGCTCTCGTCGCGGGCGTAAGTCACCGCGCGGACCGCGGCGAGCAGCGCCTCGATCGGTCCGAACGGGTTGCCCTCGGCGATCCGCTGGAGCCAGCCGTCTCCGGGAAGGACCTCGGCCGCCTCGCAGGCCTGGGCGATCGCCTTGCCGCCGGCCTCGTCGTAGCTGGCCACGTCGGCGAGCCGCGCGGCGAGGCCGCGCCGCCGCCCGCGCGAGCCCTTCTCGGGGCCGACGATCCAGCGCTTGAGCTCGATCGCCTCCTGGCCGGTGAGCGACGCGGCGAACGTGCTGTCGGCCGCCTCGAACACGTGGTGTCCCTCGTCGAACACGATCCGCGTCGGCCGCTGCGCGTGGTCGCGCCCGCGCGCGGCGTTGATCATCACCAGCGCGTGGTTGGCGATCACGAGGTCGGCCTGAGCGGATGCGCGCGCGGCGCGCTCGATGAAGCACTTCCGGTAGTGCGGGCAGCCGGCATAGACGCACTCGCCACGCTGGTCGGTCAGCGAGCGGATTGCGCGCTGGCGGAACAGCGTGCCGAGCCAGCCCGGCAGGTCGCCGCCGATCATGTCGCCGTCCTGCGTATAGGCGGCCCAGCGGGCGACGAGATGCGCAAGGATCGCCGCGCGCCCGCCGAACCCGCCCTGCAGCGCATCCTCGAGATTGAGCAGGCAGAGATAATTCTCGCGCCCCTTGCGCACGACCACCGGACGGCTGCCGTCGGGGCGCCTCTCCGGCCAGGCGCGGCGGCTCTCGCGCCGGAGCTGACGCTGGAGGTTCTTGGTGTAGGTCGAGACCCACACCGTGCCCTGCGATTCTTCGGCCCACAGCGAGGCCGGAGCAAGGTAGCCGAGCGTCTTGCCGATCCCGGTGCCCGCCTGGGCAAGCAGCAGGTGCGGCACGCCACGCCGGGACCGCGGGGCGAACACGCGCCCGGCCTCGCGCGCGTAGGCGCGCTGGCCTTCACGGCGCTCGGCATGTTCGCCGGTCAGCTCGGCGAGGCGCGCCTCGATGGCATCGCCCGAAAGCTCGACTTGTGCCGGCTGCGGCCGCTCGGGCGCTTCCTCCCATTCGGGAAGCCGGGCAAACAGCCATTTCTCGGCCCGTTCGGGCTTGCGCACGTGCGGCGCGACGATTGCTGCCCACGGCCAGCGCAGGCGGGCGAGCGACTGCAGAGCGCTCCACGCACCCTCGCGCTCGGGCCAGTCGTCGCTCTCGCAGCGCTCGAGCAGCGCGCCGGCAGCCTCCTGCAGCAGCGCCGGCACCGCGTCATCGACTGCTGGCTCGGGCAGCCCGAGCGCGTGGGCCAGACCCTTGGGGGTCGGCACGACGAACCGCGCAGGGTGGACGAAGGCGAACAGCTCGAGCAGGTCGAGCCCCGAGAGGTCGGGATAACCGAGCCGGGTCGCCACCAGCGGCGCGTTGAGCAGCAGCAACGGGGTGTCAGCCGCAGCGACGATCGCTTCACCCTTGCCGATGGCGCGGGTCCCGCCGCCGGCCGGCCGCAGCCAGGTCCCGGCATGGCTGGCATGAAGCGCGGGAAGGGGGACGGCGGGCATTCCAGCGGCTGTAGCGGCAGCCGGAACGAAAAGTAAACACGGCGGTGCCCGCTGCGCCCGATTTCCCGAGTCGCGGCGTTTCCGACCTGCCAGAGCCGCCTCGGTTCGTCGCGTTCATATCTCGGCTGAACGTTGCGATTGGCCAAAAAAATCGAAGTGAATCAGTGGCTAGGCAAGGAAACAAAGAAACTTAGCGGGAACGCCACCCACAGCCCGGCGGTTTTTCCTTGGCTATGACATACACAACACAATCGCCTCGCCTCGCCGGGACTGCGCTGGCCGCAGTTCTGGCGTTCGCTTCGTATCCGGCTCTTGCCCAGGACGCGGTGACGCCGTTCCCGACTGTCGCGCCGCCCGAGCCCGCGCCGGTGATCGTCGTTCCCGACATCGCCCTGCCCGCGCCCGCGCCGACGGTAGTGCTGCCCGCCGAGGTGCCGGAACCGGCGCCGGTGCCCGAGGCTTCGGCCGAACCGGCCCCACCTGCTGCCGCACCCGCCGAGCCGCGTGCGCAGTCGCAAGCGGTGAACCGCGTCGAGAGGACGCCTGCCACTGGTGAACCTGCTGCGGTGACCCAGGCCGGGACGGTAACCGAGTCCGCACCCTCGGCCGAAGTGGATCCGGTCGCGCTGCCTCCCGTGGTCGAGCCGCTGCCACCGCTCGAAGCGGAGCCGGTTGCCGGCCCCGACGCCCGCGTCGATACCGGAATCATCGCCCTTGCGATCGGCGGGCTGATCTTCCTCGCCCTGGCCATCTGGGGATTCATCGCGATCGGCCGCCGCAAGCCGGTTCGCCGCTTTGCGGCCGCCGCTCCCGCTGCCCCCCAGCCGCGCAAGCCCGTCGTCGCGCAAGCGGCTCAGGCGTCGCCGGTCACGGTCGACGCGGCCCCGCGTCGCCAGGTGGTCCAGCCGGTCGTTCCCGCAACGGCTGCGGCCGGTCTGCCCCACGCAGGGGCGTCGGTTGCCCTGCCGCGTCGCCTGCCGGACTCGTTCGAGGAACGCGAGGCGCTGTTCCGCCGCATGGTCGAGGCCAGGCCCGACCGCGCCAACCCGTTCACCGACCGCAAGGCGCGGATGAAGCGGGCCCGGCTGATCATGCAGTCGATCGGGCGCGACTTCGGCGATGTGAAGCCGTGGATCGACCTCACCCAGTACCCGCACAACTGGCCCGAGCTCGCGCGTCAACGCTCCGCCGCTGCCTGAACCAGCCCCCCGGTTCTAGCGGCGAAGCGAGGGGCGGCCCCCACCTCCCGGGGGCCGCCCCGTTAGCGCGTCCGTGCGAAAAATTGGGACAGTCCCTCTTTTCACTCGCCGCGGCACCCTTTCACCCGCTCCGCCAGGCACCGACGGCAAGTGCAGGTGCGCGGGCGTCAGCTGCGCCGGACGCACTGCCAGCTGGCGGCGTCGTTCGGATCGCCGCTGCCGCGGTAGCGGGCGACCTCGGGCCAGGCGCAGTGCGGCCGGACCAGCCCGTTCGGCCCGCCGCCGAGCAGCACGTCGGGCGCGCGGCCGGTCTCGTCCCACGCCTCGAGCGCATCAAGCCAGGCGACCCGGCTGCCGCCCGGCCCGCCGGCGCAGTGACCGACGCCGGGCAGCGTGAAGTAGCGCGCCTGGCTGCGCGCCGCGGGAGCCCGCGCGAGCACTGCCTCGAAGTACTCGTTGGTCGCGACCGGGCTCGGGCCAGGGTCGCTCTCCCCGTGCCACAGCAGCAGCTTGCCGCCGCTGCGGAAGAAGGCGCGCAGGTCGGGATCCCTGGCCTCGTACCACTGCGCGAACTCGCTGCGGCGAACCTGCATCACGTCCTCGAGCGTCATCCCGGCGAGGTCGACCGGGCGGTTGCCGAAGATGATCGGCCACAGCCCGCCGAGCCCGCCGCCGTTGCTCGGGTCGGGCGTGCCGCTCGTGCCGACGAAGGCGGACCAGCCGGCCTCGCCGCCGCGGCTCAGCGGCAGCATCGCCCACTCGCCGTCGGGCGCCCGGGTGCCGGCATAGACCGCCCGCAGCGCCTCGACTTGCGGGGCGCTGAGGCAGGAATCGGTCTTGGCGCCCGTGCACTGGATCTCGGCCGGGTCCCAGCGGCACTGGCGCGGGTCGTTGATCAGGCCGTCCTCGAGCCCGTCGTCGGCATCGCAGGCCTTGAGCGCGGCGCTCTGCGCAAGCTGCAGGTCGGCCGCGGAGAACCCGCCGCTCCTTGCGAAGACCTGGTTGCGCAGCACCGCGCTGGTCTGCGTCTGCAGCGTGTAGACCGGTGCGCCAGCGCTGATCAGGTCGTAGTCGTCGGGATAGCGCTGCGCTTCCATCAGTCCCATGCGCCCGCCGGTCGAGCAGCCCTGGTAATAGGCGCGCCGGTGCGGCTGGCCGTAGTAGGCCGCGACCAGCTTCTTGCCGGTCTCGGTCATCTCGTGGATCGCGCGGAAGCTGAAATCCTTCGCCTTTTCCGGATCGGCCGCCCACGAATTGTCCCACACGTTGCCGATCGGGTGCCCGCCGTCGGTCTGCAGCGTCGCGTAGCCCTTGCGCAGCCCCTCGGAGGCGGTCTGCAATGCGATGTTGCCGATCCACCCGCCGCCGCCGAAGCCGAGCACCTTGCCGTTCCAGCTCGCCGGCAGGCGATAGACCACGCCGATGTTCGACCCCGGGACCGGCGAGAGCGTCGCGGTGACCTCGCAGAAACCCGGCAGCCCGTCGGCCTCCTCGACCCATTTCCCGCTCGCGCTGGTCGCACCCAGCATCGCCGGCGTCACCGCCGCGCAGCGGTCGGCCCCGGCGAGAGCCGGGAAGCTGGCGGAACTCGGCGCGTCGGCCGTCTGGGACGTGCAGGCGGCGGCCAGCACGGCAAGCGATACGACGGCGAGACGTTTTCTCATGGCGACCCTTTCCTTCCCTGCCTTTTGCCAGGACTCGGCGGGGCGTGCCGTCCGAGACCCAGGCGCACGTTCTCAGCTCCCAAACCCCGAACCAGACCCAGGTCGAAACCCAAGGCAACACCGTTCAGGACGGGCGGGTTTGGACGCATCGCGCCGCGCCACATCCCTCACGTCGCCGCGGCGCCCGATACCAACCGTACGTGCGCGATCTGCCAGCCCTCCCGAGCCTTGACGAAATCCATCGCGAGCACGGCGCGTTCCTGGTGGCGGTGCCGCCCGAGGCCTTCGAACCGCGCCATCCGTTCGATGGTCGTGTCCCCGGTCCACGCGATCTCGCGCTCGACGCGGCAGGCGCAGCGGGCGGTGGCGGTGAGCCCGTCCTCGGACAGCGCGAACGACGGCTCGTGGCGGAGGTCCTCGGCGATCGCGCGCAGCCCTTCGCCGAGCTCGACCGAACCCGACGGGGCGATGAACTCGCTGCAGTCGCCGGCGCCGTTGAGATGGCGGACGAACTTGCGCTGCAGCGCCTCGATCGCGCGCTCGTCCTCGAGCCGGGCGAGCTTCGCACGGCTGCCGTCGTCGGCCGCGAGCGCCGCGGCCGGCGCGGCCATCGCCAGCGGCGCGGCGACCAGCGAGCCGGCCTTGAGGAACGCGCGGCGGTCAGTCGAAATCGGGGTCTCGCTCATGGCCTGGTCCTCCACGCATCGGGGCCGAAGAAGCGGTCGACATCGAACTTGCCGGCGTGCCGGGCGGGCGCGCCGACTGCGCTCAGGCTGAGCCCGTTCTTGCCGCAGTGATAGCCGATTCCCGCATCGTGCATCGTGCGCATGTTGAGCAGCAGCGTGCCGAGCGTGCCGTTGCACGCCTCCTCGCACCACCGCGCGAAATAGAGCTGGTCGCGGATCTTCACGAAGTCGCCGGTCCCGCTCCACTCGGTGCCGAAGTGGCCGGTCTCGGCGTTGGGGATGATCCAGCTCGTCGTGTTCGGCGTCGAATAGAGGTGCATCGAGTTGAGCCCCGGCGCGTATTCCCAGGTGAACGCGCGGCCGAGCAGGTCGCGCGTGCGCTGGTGGCGCCGGTTTCCGGGGTCGGGGATGCCCTGGCCGACGATCTTGCCGAACAGCGTCTCGGCGCCTGCCTCGTTGGCGAAGTAGGGGGTGTTGAGGAAGCCGTGGAAGTTCGTCGCCAGCCCGGCGTCGAGATCGGCGACGACGATGTGGCAGTCGTGATTGGGTTCGCCCTGAAGCAGGTGCCCGAAGATGAACGCGCCGGGCATGACTTCCCACGCGTTGTACTTCGCCTGTCGCCAGTCGCCCCGGCCATCCTTGCGCCACTGCAGCTGGTCTGCCGAGACGAAGCGGTACTCCATCCGCGGCCCGCCGTCGTATTCGACCGCGAAGCTTCGCGTCGCCAGTGCGCCGCTCGGGGGCGTGCCGTTCCCGGCCATCGGGCTGGGCCGGTCGAACACGTGCGTGTTCTCGGCGACCACGGCGTTGACCTCTTCCGGAGTCATCTTGTCCATCGTCGCGACCGGTCGGTAGATGCGCCGCTCGCCCTTCTTCGCGTTCTCGATCGGGATCGGCTCGGCAGAGAAGTCGCCCAGCTTCTCGAACCGGGCGTTCTGGCCGAGCCACTCGGCGGTGCCGCGGAACATGTAGTACTCGAGCTCGTCGGCCCCGTTGAACCCGAGACGGACGCCCGCCGACTGGAGGCGGTTCGAATCGACCAGGTACATGTGCAGCAGGCCCGAGAACTCGGCCTCGACCCGCGCGAACAGGTAGAGATCCTCGGTCAGCTGGATGTAGTCGGCCGGCGCCGAGTAGCCGCGATTGTCCTTGAGCCGGTCGAGCTCGACCCAGTGGGTGTAAGTGTAGGAACAGTAGTACTCGATCGTACGCAGCCCGGTGTCCTCGGTCCACGCATAGGCGCGGCCTTCCATTCGCACCGTCGGCGCGTGCCGCTCGGCCGGCGGATCGCCGTCGCCGCCCTGGACGTAGCCGTGCCACACCGCGCGGTTGATCTCGCGGGTGTGCGGGGCGGGGCCGCCGCCCCACCACAGCTCGAACACCGTGGCGAGGTTGTTGTGGCGGTCCCAGGCGATCGCCCAGGCCCTGGTCGAACTTGGCACCACGTGGGTGATCAGCGTCACGTGGTCGAGCGTCAGCGCGCCATAGCCGCCGGTCGCGCCATCGAAGGTGACGCGGTTGCCCTCGCCGAACTGCCAGGTCAGCGTGCCGGCACCGTCGGTGACGATCCTCAGCGTCGTGCCGGCCAGGTCGCGCTCGAGCGGCGAGCGGCTGGTCGGTCCGGCCTCCGCGGCCGGGGCCAGCTTGGCCTGGATCTGTGCCTCGGTGAGCTGGGTGTACGGATAGCGGAACAGCGGCACGCTCGGATAGGCTTCAAGCGCCATCTCCGTCTCTCCCTGTCGTCTTGTCGTTTACCGTACCGTGCCGGGTGAGGGTGGTGAGCGCAAGCCGGTAAGTGCCTCAGCGCCGCTCCGTCACCGGCTGCACCTGGGCGTCGTGCAGGCCGTTACCTCGTGGATGTAGCGGTTCATGCCTCGCTCGACCCGGAACAGCTGGCTCGTCGGCGTGCCCGGGTGGTCGGGCGGCAGGCCTGCGTCGATCCACGAGAAGTTGTGGAAGATGCTGACGGTGCCCGCGGTCTCGTCGATCACGAAGCGGCGGTTGCCGGTCCTGATCGGCTGCGGGAACGCGCCCATCGTGCAGGTCTGCCCCTGCGGGTCCCGGCTTCCGGTGTAGATGCGGCCCTCGAGCCGCGCGCAGGGCGTGCCGTGCGGTACCGGCAGCGACGGATCGCCCCAGTTGTCGATGTAGGCTTCGGCCGCCGCGCGGATCGCCTCGCGCGTGTCGCGCCGGTCCGCGGGGATTTCGTCCCAGGTCTCCGCGCGCGTGTGGGTCAGAAACGGCTCGGCGCCGAAGACCCAGTCGTCCTCGTCGGTGACCACCGATTCCATCCGCGCGACCTTGCCGTCCTGGGTGACCTCCATCCGCGTGTGGATCACATAGGGATGCGGATGGGTGGCGGCGACGAGTTCCGTGAAGGTCGCGCACTCGGTCGTGTCGTGGAAGCTGCGGGTGAAGTCGACCGTCAGGGCCTGCGCCAATATCCCTTCGGTCGCGCCCTTCACCACGTCGTTTTCGCCGTAATGGGCATCGGTGGCGAAGGGCAGCAGCGCCGGGTTACCGGTCGACTGGGCCTCGACGTAGGCAGCGGAGATCTCGCGGAGCATCTCGCGCGGGCATTCGGCCCGCGCCTGCGTCGCGAACGCCATCCCGGCGAGGGAGAGCGAACAGGCCATCACCGCGCGGCCGAGATATCCAATCCTACCCATTCTGCGCGCCCTCCCGGCGTTCCTGGCGTTCGTCGTATCGTGCCCGCGCCCAACCGCGGGACATTGCGCTTCAATCGCGCCGCGTGGTTCCCGTATCGAGCGAAGCCGTCTCGACCGGCGCCTGCCGGGTGACGTCGAGGCTTGCCTGGGCCCGCAGCGTGCCGACCTGCACGACGACCGGGCCGTCGGCCGTCGGGTCCTCGACCACGAGCTTGGCCCACAGCGTGTCGCCGTCCTTGAAATACGACGTGACGTCCGCGGCGCGCAGCTCTTCGAGGCTGGCGACGCGCTGGCCGGTTGCCGGCTCCGCAAAGCCCGGAAGCTCGAAGATCACCCACGAGCCCTTGTCCATTTCGCGCAGGTGCAACGACAGGTCCTTGCGCGCCGTCGAAATGCGGATCTCGGCGCCGCTCGGAACGGTCGTCTCGCCGTTGTACTCGTAGCGCTTGTCGTTGCGCTGGAGCACGACCGGGTCGGCGGCAGGGCCGGTCGCGAATTCGGGGAACCGGCGCGTGTCGTCGATGCTGAGCCGGCCCATGTCGCCGACGCAGACCGCGGCATTCCAGCTCGCCTTGATCTCGCAGGTGTCCTCGGCCGAGGCGATCCCGTTGTCGATCACGATATAGGCCCCGGGAATGCCGCCGACCGATCCGTCGACGTCGTGGATCGCAGCGCTCCGATACGCCGCGCGGCCGGCGAAGTCGGACGACCAGCGGCGCTGGATCTGGGGGAAATGCACCGGCTGGGCGTTGACGAACTTGGCGCCCTCGACCCGGTTCTCGGTGCTCATGCCGAAGCTCGTGAACAGCAGGTACGACATCGCGCCCGCCCCGCGCAGCGCGTTGGGCTCGTAGTTGACGAAGGTCGTGTTCACGACGTCGTGGCGGTAGTCGTAGAACTCGTAGCCGCGGATCGGGAAATCGGCCGTGACGTGCGGCAGGCTGCGCCCGTAGGCGATCTCCTCGGGCCTCGACGGATTGCCGATGTTCTCGCTCTCGCCGACGAACAGCGAGTTTTCCACGCGCGACGAGTAGGGCGCGACGCCGACGGCGCCTGCCGCGTGGGTGAAGCCGATCGCGTTGTCGGCCAGCTTCAGGTTGGTGAACAGGTGGTACTCGCCGCGACCCCAGATCGCACCGTTGCGGTTCTTGTAGCCGGTGTAGTCGTCGATAACCGAGGGGATCGCCCCGCTGCTCGGGTCGGACGGATCGGCGTAGGCGGTGTGTCCGGCGCCGCCGAGCGTGAACGTGTTGTCGGGCGACGGGCCGCGGTCGAACATCAGGCCGTCGAAGTTCGAATGCGCGACGTTGCCGCGGAACTCGCCGAGCGGCATGCGGCGCGGCCAGGTCTTCGCGCTGATCTCGGTACCGATGAACTGGCCGATCGGGTGCTGCGGCAGCGCGATCCAGAAGCCGATCTGGTCGGACCCGGCGGCGACGTTGCCGATGTAGTCGTTCGACGGGTTGGTGATCCAGAAGGTCGAGACGGTGTTGTCCGACGGGATCAGCACGTGCTTGGATTCCTGGCCCCGGCTGCCCCGTGCGGCATCGGTCAGGTTCGTCGGCTCGCACGGCAGCGTCGGGTGGCACTTGGTCTGGATGCCGAGGTTGTTGACGAAGCGGTTGCCCGTCTCGATCCCGTCCTCGAGGAAGAAGCAGTGGCCGACCGTGTTGAAGGTGACGTTGTTCGCCACCTCGAGGTTGTCGGTGCCGTGCACGGTCACGCAACGGCTGAAGGTGTCGTGGATCGAGGCGTTGCGGATGTACTGGCCGCTGCCGTCGCCGATCAGGTGCCAGTGGATCGGGTAGCGGGCGAGCACCAGGTGCTGGCCCATGCGCGTGAGCTCGACGCCCGAGACGTACATCTTCGACCCCGACATCGCCATGATGTGTCCGCCGAAGTACGAGCTTTCGGAGTCCTCGGAGGCCTGGATGCGGATATTGCGCGTCAGCAGGCCGACTTCGCCGCGTTCGTCCACGCCGAAGGTGATCTTGCCGAAGTGCATGTATTCGAGCGGCCGGTCGAGCGTCAGCCGGTTGCCGCGGATGGCGGCGATGCGGCGTCGCTCCGCCTGCCGCGGGTCGTAGTCGGTCGAGGCGAGAACGATCTCGTCGCCGACCCGCCAGCCGCGGGCATCGAGCACTTCGATCTCCCGGCTGCCCTTCTCGGCCGTGCTCGCGAGCTTGGTCCAGGTATGCTCGCGGTCGCCATGGATCTTGAGCGTGCCGGACATCAGCATGATGCCGCGGTCGCCCATCGTGTTGAGGTCTTCGCCGGGAACGTTGTCCGTCAGGGTGATCGTCGCGTTGCGGGTATGCGGCCGATCCGCGCTCCCGATCTCGAGTTCGCCGCCGGGAACGTAGATCCAGTCGGTCTTGAGCTCGATATCCCGCTCGTTCGAGAAGCTGAGCTTCCCCTCGATCGTCAGGCTGCGCAGGACCGGCGGGCTGACGTCGAGCACGACGTGCCTGTCGCGCGGGATCGTGACGGCGTCGCCTTCACCCGGCACCTTGCCGTCGGGCCAGGAGCCCGGATCGGACCACAGCACCTGCTGCATGACGGGGCGCGGAGCGTTGGCCGCTGCGGTTGCGGCGGCGTGGTCGCCGTGGTCCTGGGCGGCGAGACCGGCCGGCAAGGCAGCCAGGAGAGAGCCCGAAAGAAGCAGGGAAACAAGCCGCAGGCGGTCCGGCATGGCCATCAAGTCATCCTCCCAAGCGGGAACGGGGGTCCCGAGTTGTCTTTTGCCGCGGACATTGCCGGGGAAACGCCGATTCGCCAAGCGGCTAGGAGCGTTCCGCTAGCCGCCCCCGGGTCCCGGCGGGCATCGATCTCGCCTTCAGGCCGCAAATTTCGCCCTTCGGACGGAAAGCAGGCGCGTTTTCGAGGCTGTATCTGCCGCCGCGCTTGCACCGCGCGCCGCGTTCCGCAAAGGCGCGCGTGCGATGTTCGATGAAGCCCTGATCCAAGCCGCCCGCGTGTCCAAGGCCTGGCCGTTCCAGGAAGCGATGAAACTCGTCAAGCGCTACCCGGACGGCAAGCCCGGCGGGGCGCCCGTGCTGTTCGAGACCGGCTACGGCCCCTCGGGCCTGCCGCACATCGGCACTTTCCAGGAAGTCCTGCGCACCACGCTCGTGCGCCGTGCCTACGAGATCGTCTCGGACGGCGCGCCGACGCGGCTGGTCGCCTTCAGCGACGACATGGACGGGCTGCGCAAGGTGCCCGACAACGTGCCCAACCAGGAGCTGATGCAGGCCAACCTGCACAAGCCGCTGAGTCGCATCCCCGACCCGTTCAATGCCGGGTTCGAGAGCTTTGCACATCACAACAACGCGATGTTGCGCGACTTTCTCGACCGCTTCGGGTTCGACTACGAGTTCGTCGCCGCGAGCGATCGCTACAACTCGGGCGCGTTCGATGACGCACTGCGGCTCGTGCTGAAGAAGTACGACGCGATCATGGAGATCATGCTGCCCACGCTGCGCGCCGAGCGGCAGGCGACCTATTCGCCGATCCTCCCGATCAGCGACCGGACCGGCAAGGTGCTGCAGGTGCCGATCGAGGTGGTCGACGCCGAGAACGGCATCGTCCGCTTCGACGACGAGGGCGAGATCGTCGAGCAGACGGTATTCGGCGGCAAGGCCAAGTGCCAGTGGAAGGTCGACTGGGCGATGCGCTGGTACGCGCTGGGCGTCGACTACGAGATGAGCGGCAAGGACCTGACCGACAGCGTCACCCAGTCGGGGCGCATCGTCCGCGCGCTCGGCGGCCGCATGCCCGAAGTGATGATCTACGAGCTGTTCCTCGACGCCAACGGCGAGAAGATCTCGAAGTCCAAGGGCAACGGGTTCACCTTCGAGGAATGGATGCGTTACGGGACCGAAGAGAGCCTCGGGTTCTACGTGTTCCGCGAGCCGAAGAGCGCCAAGCAGCTCCACGCCGGCGTGGTCCCGCGGGCGGTCGACGAGTACTGGCAGTTCCGCGCGAAGATTCCCGAGCAACCGCTCGAACAGCAGCTCGGCAACCCCGCGTGGCACCTCCTGCGCGCGAACCTCAAGCCAGGGACAGTCCCCGAGGGGAGTGTCCCTCCGGGTGCCGGGGACAGCCTGCCGGTCAGCTACGGCCTGCTGCTCAACCTCGTCGGTGTGCTCGGCGCCGAGGCGACGCACGAGCAGGTGTGGAGCTACCTCGGCAATTACATCCACGACCTCGACGCCGGCCATCACCCCGAACTCGAGGCGCTGATCGACCGCGCGATCGCCTACAACCGCGATTTCGTCGCGCCGACGCTGAAAAAGCGCGCACCGACCGACAACGAGGCCGCTGCGCTGCGAGCGCTCGACGACCTGCTCGCCCGGACGCCGGAAGGCGCCTCGGCCGAGGAACTGCAGACCGAAGTCTACGAGATCGGCAAGCGCGAGGAGTTCGGCTTCGAGAGCCTGCGCGACTGGTTCAGGGCGCTCTACGAGACCCTGCTCGGGTCCTCGCAGGGGCCGCGGATGGGCAGCTTCATCGCGCTCTACGGGGTCGCCAACACGCGCAGGCTGATCGCCGAGGCGCTCGCGCGCTAGCTCAGTGGCTCGGCCGCCACGGGCGGCAGCGGTACCACTTGGTCAGGATGTACTTGGCCCCGCGGATCACCGGCGAGCCGGCGTGCGTCGTCCACGGATTGGGCACGCCGTTCTCGTCGGCGTTGTTCCACATCAGCAGCGTGCCGGGATAGGGTGTGATCTGGATGTCGAGCCGGTGAAACGCCGTCTCGCCCCCTTCCTCGACCGCGTTGAGATAGGCCATCGCGGTGATCGACCGCTGGCCGCCGCAGTCCTTCTCTTGCGCCCAGCTCGGAGAGCCGGGAGGGAACCAGTCGGTATGCGGGCGGAATTCCTGCCCGGCCAGGTAGCGCTGGCCCTCGATCCGCTCGCCCCAGGACGGCTCGATCCCCAGCAGGTCGTCGAGCCGCTTCTGCAGGCGGGCGATGAACGGGTCGGCCGCATGAAGGTAGGCCGAGTAGGAGGTCCGGTGTCCCTGCGAATAGTCGATTTCGTAAGCCATGCTCGGCCGCGCGGTTGCGTCGATCATCGCGATGAGGCGACCGCAGTCGAGCATGTCGAGGAACTTCGGAATGGCCCACAGCTCGGCCTTGTCGACGGCGATCCGGCGTACCGCCTTGTTCCGCGCGAGTCGCTGCCGCACGCGCTGGCCGATGCGGCGCAGCTGCTCCCGGTCGGGATGTTCGGGGGCCTGCAGGTTCGCCACGGCCTCAGTACCACTTCCCGCAGCGGTACCACCGGGTGACGACGTACTTGGTGCCGCGTGTCACCGGCGTGCCGGCATGGAGCGTGAACGGATTGGGCGCACCGTCCTCGTCGGCGTTGTTCCACAGCAGCAGCAGGCCGGGCCGCGGCTTCACCGCCAGCTTGAGGCGGGGAAAGCCGGTCTCGCCGCCGGCTTCGACCGCGTTGAGGTAGGCCATTGCGGTGATCGAGCGTTGCCCGCCGCGTGCCTTCTCGGACTCCCACCCCGGTGAGGTCGAACTGAACCAGTCGTTGTGCGCCCTGAATTCCTGCCCCTGTGCATAGCGCTGTCCCTGCAGCGTCTCGCCCCATGAACCGTCGAGCCCGATCAGCTCGTCGATCCGGGACTGGAGCTTGCGGACGACGGGATCGAACGGGTCGAGGTTGCCGGAGTACGAGGTGCGATAGGCCGTCGCGTAGTCGACCTCGTAGGCTGCGCTCGGTTGCGCAACCGCATCGATCATCGCGATCAGCTGGCCGCACTCGACCGGGTCGAAGAAGTTGGGCACGGCCCACAGTTCGGCCTTGTCGCTGTCGAGCTTTCGCACGCCTGGGTGGGCGGCGAGCCGCCGGCGGACCTTTCGGCCGATCCGCTTCAGCTGTTCACGATTGGCAGTGTTCGTTTCGAATTCGCTGATCAAAACCATCGCCGCGCGCGGTACCACTTGGTGATGATATACTTGACGCCCTTGATCACCGGCATCCCGGCGTGGAGCGTCCATGGGTTCGGAACGCCGTCCTCATCGGCGTTGTTCCAGATCAGCAGCACGCCGGGGCGCGGCTCGATCCTCAGGCCGAGGCTCGAGAAATCGGTCGTGCCGCCTTCCTCCACGGCATTGAGGAAGGCCATCGCGGTGAACGAGCGCTGTCCGCCGCGGACTCTCTCGATCTCCCAGTAGCGCGTGTTGACCGGAAACCAGTCGGTGTGCGGCTGGAACTGCTGGCCCGGGAGGTAGCGCTGTCCCTGGATTGTCTCGCCGTACGACGGGTCGATCCCGAGCAGGTCGTCGATCCGGCGCTGGATCTTCATGACAAACGGGTCATCCGGCTCGAAGTCGCCCGAATAGGACGTCCGGTGGCCGCTCGAATAGTCGGCGTCGTAGGCCTGGCTCGGCCGGGCCACGGCGTCGATCATCTCGATCAGCCGGGCGCACTCGTCGGGAGCGAGGAAGTCGCCGACCGCGAAGATCTCGGCCTTGTCGGTCGGCAGCTTGTAGGCCTCCGGCAGCGCCGCCAGCCGCTCGCGGACCTTGCGCCCGATGCGGTACAGGCGGTCGCGGTCTGGGTTGTCGGCCGGCGCAGGGGCAGGGACGATGTGCTGCATGACGGCAACCATTTCATCGCCCGCCGTCGCTTGCAAGTCTCGCAGGCTGGCAGAAGCCCCCGCTCCGCAAGGGGGCGGGGGCTTCGCCGCTGCCGAGCCACTCTTCCCGGCAGAAGCGCGGGGGAGGGACTACCAGAAGAAGTCGTGGATCACGTCGACGACCTCGCCGGTGTAGATGTCGACCAGCAGGACGTCGTTGTAATAGCGCACCCAGCGATAGGGCCCGTAGACCGCGGGCAGGCGATACTGCCACGGATCGTTGATCCAGTAGCTGCTGCTGTAGAACAGCGAGTTCAGGAACGCGCCGATCCCGAGCCGTCGGTACGCGTAGTTGCGGTAGGGCGCATAGTAGGTGCCGATGCGGAACACCACGCGGTTCGAATTGCGGTAACGGTGCCAATCGTAGCGGCGGTCGTTGCGCCAGTTGCGATCCCACCGGCGGTGGTCGCCGCGCCACCGGTCATTGTCGCGCCGGTCGTTGCGCCAGTTGCGGTTGCGGTCGTTGTCCCGGCGATCGTTGCGCCAGTTGCGGTTGCGGTCGTTGTCGCGGCGATCGTTGCGCCAACCCGCGTTGCGGTCGTTGGCCTGCCGATTGCCGCGCCAGGTCCCGTTGCGGTCGTTGCCGCGGCGGTTGTTGTTCTGCGCGACGTAGCTGCCGTTGCGGTCGCGGTCGGCATAGGTGCGGTTGCGCTCGACAGGCCGGTTCTGCGTGGTGTTGACGACCGGCCGCGGCGGCGGTGTCGCGCGACGGTCCGCCTGCCTGACCTGCTGCGTCTGGGGCGGGCGCTGGCGGCTCGTGTCGGCCCGCTGCGTGCGCCGCTCGCTGGCCGCGCGCACCCGCTGGCCGCGAGCTTCCATACGGCTGCGCTGGCCCGCATCGGCGCGGGGGCCGCCTTCGCGATGCTGCTGCATGCGCTCCGCGCGCGAGCGGCTCTGGGCATGGGCCTCCGCGGGCACGACCGAAGCCACAAACGCCGCGGCGATCGCCGCCCACCCGGCATTCTTCAAGAATTTTCCTACCGACATCGCGGTATCTCCTAAGCCATGCCGCCGAGTGGGAGACGGCCAGATCACTGATCGCCGATTAAGCGCTCGGGGCTGTCGATTAACTGAACCGGCTTGATGACCTTCCGTTCAGGTTAGCAGACGAAATCCTGAATGTCGGCGTTGAGAACCTCTTCAGGTTTGCGGGCGTAGAATGGCCGCACGATAACCATAACTGGATAATGGGAGAGGCTCATGGATTCCCGCAGACGGATCCTGCTCCTGTTCGACAACAACGGTCGCGAGTACGTCTCGCGGATTCAGGACGGCGCAAGCCGCTGCGCGCGCGCGGCCGGCTTGCCCGTGCAGGTCGAGAACCTGTTCGGCGGCTCGACCCCGGTAACCGCGTTCATTGAGGCCGATGGCCTCGCCGGGATCATCCTGACCGCGCCGCTCTCGGACGATCGTCACGTAATGCGCCAGATCGACGAGCGCGGGGTGCCTTACGTGCGCATCGCGCCGATGCTCGAACCCGAGCGCGGCTGCACCGTGGTGATGGACGAATACGACGCCGCGCGGGCGATCACCGACTACCTGCTGCAGAAGGGACACCGGCGGATCGGCTTCATGCGCGGCCCGCGCGTCCACCTCGTCAGCATGCGGCGCTTCAACGGCTACGCCAACGCGCTCGGCGGCAAGGGGCTGCGGACCGATCCGGCGCTGATCGTCCAGGGCGACTTCTCGCGCGAGTCCGGGCGCGACCTCGCGCCGGCGCTGTTCGCGGCCAAGCCGACGGCGATCTTTGCCAGCAACGACGAGATGGCGGTCGGCATCATCGACGCCGCTCATGCGGCGCGGATCGACATCCCCGGGGACATCTCGCTGGTCGGCTTCGACGACAACGTCGTCGCCCGCACCGTGCGCCCGCGGCTGACTTCGGTGCGCCAGCCGCTCGAGGAAATGGGCCAGGCGGCGTGCCAGATGCTGCTCGAGCGCATCCGCAGCCCGGCGCGCGCCAACGAGCATCGCCAGGTCCCGTTCCAGATCGTCGAACGCGAATCGGTCGCCGAATTTCGCGCCTGAAAGGACGCCGGCCGCCAGCGAGGCGGCCGCCGGATCACCGCGTCAGCTTCTTGTACGCCAGCCGCGTCGGACGGTCGGCCGCGTCGCCGAGGCGGCGGCGCTTGTCTTCCTCGTAGGCCTCGAAGTTGCCTTCGAACCACTCGACGTGGCTGTTGCCCTCGAACGCCAGGATGTGCGTCGCCAGGCGGTCGAGGAAGAAGCGGTCGTGGCTGATCACCACGGCGCAGCCGGCGAAGTTCTCGATCGCGTCCTCGAGCGCGGCCAGCGTCTCGACGTCGAGGTCGTTGGTCGGCTCGTCGAGCAGCAGCACGTTGCCGCCCTGCTTGAGCATCTTCGCCATGTGCACGCGGTTGCGCTCGCCGCCGGAGAGCTTGCCGACGTTCTTCTGCTGGTCCTGGCCCTTGAAGTTGAACGCGCCGACGTAAGCGCGCGTCGACATGTCGTGGCCATTGACCTTCATGTAATCCAGTCCGTCGGAGATTTCCTCCCAGACGTTCTTGCTCGGGTCGAGGTGGTCGCGGCTCTGGTCGACGTAGCCGAGCCGGACGGTCTCGCCGATCACGATCTCGCCCGAATCGGGCTTCTCCTGCCCGGTAATGATCTTGAACAGCGTCGACTTGCCGGCGCCGTTCGGGCCGATCACGCCGACGATGCCGCCGGGCGGCAGCGTGAAGCTGAGGTTCTCGAACAGCAGCTTGTCGCCGTAGGCCTTGGAGATGTTCTTCGCCTCGATGACCTTGCCGCCGAGCCGCTCGGGCACCTGGATGACGATCTGCGCCTTGCCCGGCTTGCGGTCGTTCTGCGCTTCCTGCAGCTGCTCGAACTTGCGGATGCGCGCCTTGGACTTGGTCTGCCGCGCGGCCGGGGTCTGCCGGATCCACTCGAGCTCTTCCCTGAGCGCCTTCTGCCGGCCGCTCTCCTCGCGCTCCTCCTGCGCCAGGCGCTTGGCCTTCTTCTCGAGGTAGGTCGAGTAGTTGCCCTCGTAGGGGAAGTACTTGCCGCGATCGAGCTCGAGGATCCACCCGACCACGTGGTCGAGGAAGTAGCGGTCGTGGGTGATCATCAGCACCGCGCCCGGGTATTCCTTCAGATGGTTCTCGAGCCACTCGACGCTCTCGGCGTCGAGGTGGTTGGTCGGCTCGTCGAGCAGCAGGATGCTCGGCTTCTGGATCAGCAGCCGGGTCAGCGCCACGCGGCGCTTCTCGCCGCCTGACAGGTTGCGCACGTCGGCGTCCGACGGCGGACAGCGCAGCGCCTCCATGGCGATCTCGAGCTGGTTGTCGAGCGTCCACCCGTCGACCGCGTCGATCTTCTCCTGCAGCTCGCCCATCTCGGTCATCAGCGCGTCGAAGTCGGTGTCCTCCTTCGGGTCGCCCATCTCGGCCGAGATCGCGTTGAACCGCTCGACCATGTCGGCCACCTCGCGCGCGCCGTCCTTGACGTTCTCGAGCACGGTCTTGTTCGGGTCGAGCTCGGGCTCCTGCGGCAGGTAGCCGACGGTGATGTTCTCGCCCGGCCAGGCCTCGCCGGTGAACTCGGTGTCGATCCCCGCCATGATCTTCATCAGCGTCGACTTGCCCGCGCCGTTGGGGCCGACGATGCCGATCTTGGCGCCCTGGTAGAACTGCAGGTTGATGTTGTTCAGCACCGGCTTCTGCGCGCCGGGGAAGGTCTTCGTCATGTTCTTCATGACGTATGCGTACTGGGCGGCCATGGTCGTCCTTCGGGGAA
The DNA here is from genome assembly GCA_937898525.1 of uncultured Sphingomonadales bacterium. Taxonomy (GTDB): domain Bacteria; phylum Pseudomonadota; class Alphaproteobacteria; order Sphingomonadales; family Sphingomonadaceae; genus Croceibacterium_A. The sequence goes on along the minus strand of CALCBC010000002.1, from coordinate 2,990 downwards.
AACAGGTGGTGTGCGGAATTTGCCGGGCAGATAGGCCCTGGAGGCGGAAGGGGCAAGGTCGGGGCACCGACCGGGGCCGGGGCATGGCCCGCGTTGCAATTCGCCCGCGCGGCCCCACATGGTCGCGGCCGCGGCGAACGGTGTCGGCGGCCCCTTGACCCCGGTGAACATTTGCGGAACATCCATTCTCGATGAGTCTTACCCACATCTCCGTCCGCGGCGCGCGCGAACACAACCTCAAGGGGATCGACATCGATCTCCCGCGGGACTCGCTGATCGTGATCACCGGCCTCTCGGGCAGCGGCAAGTCGAGCCTCGCGTTCGACACGATCTACGCCGAGGGCCAGCGGCGCTACGTCGAGAGCCTCAGCGCCTACGCGCGGCAGTTCCTCGAGATGATGCAGAAGCCCGACGTCGAGCACATCGACGGGCTCTCGCCGGCGATCTCGATCGAGCAGAAGACCACCAGCCGCAACCCGCGCTCGACGGTCGCCACCGTCACCGAGATCTACGACTACATGCGCCTGCTGTGGGCCCGCGTCGGGGTGCCCTATTCGCCGGTCACCGGCGAGCCGATCAGCGCGCAGACCGTCAGCCAGATGGTCGACCGGGTGATGGCGCTGCCCGAAGGCACCCGGCTCTACCTGCTCGCGCCCGTCGTCCGCGGCCGCAAGGGCGAGTACCGCAAGGAGCTCGCCGAGTGGCAGAAGGCCGGCTTCACCCGCGTGCGCATCGACGGCGAGATGTACGAGATCCAGGACGCGCCGGCGCTCGACAAGAAGTACAAGCACGACATCGAGGTGGTGATCGACCGCCTGGCGGTGCGCCCGGGCATCGAGACGCGGCTGGCGGACAGCTTCGAGACCGCGCTCAAGCTGGCCGAGGGGCTGGCCTACGTGGACCTCGCGGATACGACCGTGGCGGAGGTATTCCCCTCCCGCTTGCGGGAGGGGCCAGGGGTGGGCCAGTCCGACAACGTTAGATCAAGGGAAGGGGGAAGACCCACCCCCGACCCCTCCCGCGAGCGGGAGGGGGGCATGAAGAATGTCGGCCTCCCGCCCAACCGCATCGTCTTCTCCGAGAAGTTCGCCTGCCCGGTCTCCGGCTTCACGATCGAGGAAGTCGAGCCGCGCCTGTTCTCGTTCAACGCCCCGCAGGGCGCCTGCCCGACCTGCGACGGGCTCGGCGAGAAGCAGCTGTTCGACCCGCAGCTCGTCGTCCCCAACGAGGCGCTGAGCCTCAAGCAGGGGGCGATCGTGCCCTGGGCCAGGTCGAACCCGCCGAGCCCGTACTACATGCAGGTGCTGGCGAGCCTGGCGAAGGCCTACGGCTTCGACCTCACCACCCCGTGGAGCGAGCTCGAGCCCGACCAGCGCGACATCATCCTGTTCGGCACCAACGGCATGCCGGTACCGCTCACCTTCAAGGACGGGCGCAAGGAATACACGGTCACCAAGCCGTTCGAAGGCGTGATCGGCAACCTCAACCGGCGCCTGCGCCAGACCGACAGCGCGTGGATGCGCGAGGAGCTGGCGCGCTACCAGACCGCGCAGCCGTGCGAGACCTGCGGCGGCAAGCGGCTCAACGACAAGGCGCTCGCGGTCAAGGTCGCGGGCGAGGACATCGCCACCCCGGTGCGCCTGTCGGTCGCCGCGGCGAAGGAATGGTTCCTCGCGCTGCCCGACAAGCTGACCGAGACGCAGAACCAGATCGCCCGCGCGATCCTCAAGGAGATCAACGAGCGGCTCGGCTTTCTCGACAACGTCGGGCTCGACTACCTGAACCTCGACCGCACCAGCGGCACGCTGTCGGGCGGAGAGAGCCAGCGCATCCGCCTCGCCAGCCAGATCGGCTCGGGCCTGTCGGGCGTGCTCTACGTGCTCGACGAGCCCTCGATCGGCCTCCACCAGCGCGACAACGACCGGCTGCTCGAAACGCTCAAGCGCCTGCGCGACCTCGGCAACACGGTGATCGTCGTCGAGCACGACGAGGACGCGATCCGCGCCGCCGACTGGGTGGTCGACCTCGGCCCCGGCGCCGGGGTCCACGGCGGCGAGGTCGTCGCCGAAGGGCCGCTCGACAAGGTCCTCGCCAGCAAGGACAGCCTTACCGCCGCCTACCTCAACGGCACCCGCGAGATCGCCGTCCCGGCCTCGCGCCGCAAGGGCAACGGCCACGCGATCACGCTCGAGGGCGCGCGCGCCAACAACCTCAAGAGCGTGACCGCGCGCTTCCCGCTCGGCACCTTCTGCTGCGTCACCGGCGTGTCGGGCTCGGGCAAGTCGAGCCTGGTGATCGACACGCTCTACCCGGCCGCCGCGCGCGCGCTCAACGGCGCCCGGGTGATCGCCGGCCCGCACGACCGCCTCACCGGCCTCGAATACTGCGACAAGGTGATCGAGATCGACCAGAGCCCGATCGGCCGCACCCCGCGCTCGAACCCGGCGACCTACACCGGCGCCTTCACCCAGATCCGCGACTGGTTCGCCGGCCTGCCCGAGGCGCAGGCGCGCGGCTACAAGCCCGGCCGCTTCAGCTTCAACGTCAAGGGCGGCCGCTGCGAGGCGTGCCAGGGCGACGGCCTGATCAAGATCGAGATGCACTTCCTGCCCGACGTCTACGTCACCTGCGAGGAGTGCCACGGCAAGCGCTACAACCGCGAGACGCTCGAGGTCAAGTTCAAGGGCCACTCGATCGCCGACGTGCTCGACATGACGATCGAGGACGCCGAGGAATTCTTCAAGGCCGTCCCGCCGATCCGCGACAAGATGCACATGCTCAACGAGGTCGGCCTCGGCTACGTCAAGGTCGGCCAGCAGGCGACCACGCTCTCGGGCGGCGAGGCGCAGCGCGTCAAGCTCGCCAAGGAGCTGTCACGCCGCTCGACCGGGCAGACGCTCTACATCCTCGACGAGCCGACCACCGGCCTGCACTTCGAGGACGTGCGCAAGCTGCTCGAGGTGCTCCACCGGCTGGTCGACCAGGGCAAC
>CALCBC010000001.1 GCA_937898525.1 uncultured Sphingomonadales bacterium | reverse complement strand
GCCGCCGGATGACAGCTCACGCCCCTCGAAAACAGGGACTGTCCCCTTTCTCGCCCACCACTCACCCGCGCGCGAAGATCGCCCTCAGGATCGCCCGCATCTGCGCGAACAGCTGCGCGCTCGGCGGGCCGAGGATGCCCTTCGCGTGCGGCGGCAGGTGCGCCGCCGGGTCCTCGTCGCCGAACACGTAGTGCTCGAACATCCGCCGCCAGACCGCCCGCTCGCCGGCGGGCAGGTGGCGATAGGCGTAGATCGCGTGGAGCAGCGCGTCGTAGCCGCCGCCGCTCCCCTCGGGCGCCTCGTTCCACCAGTAGTTGACGAGGATCGACAGCGGCTCGAGCGCGTCGACCCCGTGCCACCAGCCGTAGGGCAGGTAGATCGCGTCGCCCGGCTCGAGCGTCGCCCGCTGCGCGTGCGTCCAGGCCTCGGCGTAGCGCGGATAGCGCTCGAGGTCGGGCGCGGCCGGATCGACCATCGACACCGGCGTTCCCGCGGGTGTCAGCTCGAACGGCCCCGGGTACATGTTGGCCAGCTGCTCGGGCGGGAACACGGTGAACCGCCGCCGTCCGGCGAGGCACACGCCGACGTTCTCCATCAGGTCGTAGTGCGGCGCCACGCGAATCCGGTTGCCGATCCAGATGCGCGGCACCACGCCCGGTACCAGCGGCATCGGGTTGGCTTCGGCGAATCCCGGCAGCAGCTCGGGGATCTTCTCGGACTGGACCGCGACGCCCTTCGGCTGCGGCTCCTCCGCGATGTGCAACAGCTCGCCGAGAAACGCCGAGAGCCTGTCCTCGTGCGAGGTGAAGTTCAGGCCCCTGAGCTCCGCGTCGTAGAAGAACCGACCCCCGGCCTCGGCCGGCAGCACGATCCCGCGCACCGGTCGCGTCGGCCCGAAGCTCAGCAGGTACTCGGCCATCGCCCGGTCGCCGCGCCTCGCCGCGGCCACCCCCGGCCAGTCCGCCGCCAGCCCGCGCAGGATCACCGGCTCGCGCGCCGGGCGGATCTCGCCGTCGAAGCGGGCCGGATCGACCGGGTCCGCCTCGCGGATCGGCCGCGGTTCGGGCAGGGCGCTCACACGGACATCCGCATCGCCGGGTCGATCGCGCCGCCGTTGCTCTCGAGGAACTGCTCCTGCGTCGGCATCTGCGCCACGGCCTGCGCGATCGTCGCGCGGATCGAGGCGAGCCGGCGCAGCGTCTCGTCGTCGGGCAGCATGTCGGCCACCGGGTGATAGCCCTCGGCCCGGATCCCCTGGCCGACCAGCACGGCTTCCCAGCTGGCTTCGGTGAACAGCTCGTTGTGCTCGCGGAACACCCGCCCCGACGAACGGAACATCGCCAGCTTCTCGGCCAGCCCCTCGGGCGGCTCGATGTTGCGGCAGTAGTTCCAGTACTCGCTGTCGTCGCGCTCGGTGGCCATGTAGTGCAGCACGAGGAAGTCGCGGATGTCGACGTATTCCTCCAGTGTCTCGCGGTTGTAGCGCTCGATCTCGCACGGCGTGAACGCGCGCGTCGGGAACAGCGACATCAGTCGCGCGATGCCCGACTGGACTAGGTGGATCGAGGTCGATTCGAGCGGTTCGAGGAAGCCGCCTGCAAGCCCCAGCGCGACGACGTTCTTCTCCCACGCCCGCGCGCGGTGCCCCGCGGTGAAGCGCAGCTGGTTCGGCGAGGCGAGCGGCTCGCCCTCGAGGTTAGCCAGCAGCACCTCGGTCGCCTCGTCGTCGGAGATGTGCGCCGAGCTGTAGACGTGCCCGTTGCCGACCCGGTGCTGCAGCGGGATGTTCCACTGCCAGCCGCAGCGCCGCGCGGTCGAGCGGGTGATCGGCTTGCGGTCCGGGCCGAGCGTGCACGGGATCGCCACCGCCCGGTCGTTCGGCAGCCACTTGCTCCAGTCGACGAACGGCACTCCGAGCGTCTGCCCGATCAGCAATGCGCGGAACCCCGAGCAGTCGATGAACAGCTCGCCCTCGACCCGCTGGTCGTTGTCCAGCTTCAGCGCGGTGACGAACCCGCTTTCGGGATCCTGTTCGACCTCGACGATCCGCCCCTCGGTTCGGCGAACCCCGCGCTGCTCGGCATAGCCGCGCAGGAACCTGGCATAGCGCCCCGCATCGAACTGGAACGCATAGGCGAGCCGCGCCAGCGGCGAGCGCGGCTGTTCGGGCGTCGGCCGCATGAACCGGTTCGATCGCGCCGCCATCGCCGAAATTGAGTATTCCTCGAGCTCCGAGGTATCGCCCAGCTGCCGGCCCTTGAGCCAGTGATGGCGGAACTCGATCCCCATCATGTCGATGCCGTGCGTGCCGAACGGGTGGATGTAGCGGTGCCCGATCCGGGTCCAGTCGACGAACTCGATGCCGAGCTTGTAGGTCGCATGCGTCTCGCGCATGAACTCCATCTCGTCGAGCCCGAGCATGGCGTTGAACAGCACGATCTGCGGGATCGTCGCCTCGCCGACGCCGACCGTGCCGATGGCCTCGCTCTCGACCAGCTCGATCGACAGGCCGGGCAGGGGGCCGATGATCTTGGCCATCGCCGCGGCCGTCATCCACCCGGCGGTGCCCCCGCCGACGATCACGACCTTGGTGATCCTGTCGTCCCTCATCGCACGGCTGCCGGTTGCGGCCGCACGTCGGACGCCGCCCAGGCACCCGCGGCGCGCAGGAACTCCTCCTGCGTCGGCAGCGCCGCCGCCGCCGCGCGATAGCGCTCGCGCATTTCCGCCATCGCCGCGGCCACCTTGTGCTCGTCGAGCGAGTCGGCGATCGGGTCGTAGGCATCGGGCCAGATGTTCTGGCCGAGCATGACCGCGACCCAGCTGACCGTGCCGAACAGCTCCTTGCCCTCGCGGAACACCCGACCGTGGACCTTCCACAGGTCGATCTTGCGCTGCAGCGTCTCGGGGATCGGCATGTCGCGCACGTGCCGCCAGAACGGCGTGTCGTCGCGCTCGGTCGCCTTGTAGTGCAGGATGATGAAGTCGCGGATGTCCTCGTAGAGGTCGCGCATCCCGCGGTTGTACTCGTCGCGCTCGAGCGGACTGATCGGCTTGCCGGGGAACAGCGCCAGCAGCCGCTGGATGCCGTTCTGGACCAGGTGGATCGAAGTCGATTCGAGCGGTTCGAGGAACCCCGACGAGAGCCCCATGCAGACGACGTTGTGGCTCCAAGATTCCTTTCGCCGCCCGGTCGTGAAGCGGATCACCCGCGGGTCGGCGAACGGTTCGCTCTCGAGGTTGGCCATCAGCACCCGCTCGGCCTCCTCGTCGCTCGTGAACGCGCTGCAATAGACGTGGCCGTTGCCGGTCCGGTGCTGCAGCGGGATGCGCCACTGCCAGCCCGCACCGTGCGCGGTCGCGCGGGTGAACGGGTCGGGCGGGGCGACGTTCGTCGTCGGTACCGGGATCGCCCGGTCGACCGGCAGCCAGTGGTTCCAGTCCTCGTATCCGACCCCGAGCGCTTCGCCGATCAGCAGCGCGCGAAAGCCCGAGCAGTCGACGAACAGGTCGCCCTCGATCCGCCGGCCGCCCTCGAGCTCGACCGCGGTCACGTCGCCGGTCTCGCCGTCGCGGTGGACCTTGACGATCCGCCCCTCGTGGCGCGTCACGCCCTGCCGCTCGGCCCGCTGGCGCAGGAACCGCGCATAGAGCGAGGCGTCGAAGTGGAATGCGTAGAGCATCTCCGAAAGCGGCGGCCGCGCCTTCTGCGACGGGCGGCCGAACTTGCGCCCCGCCGCGGCGACCGCGCTCATGCAGTACTCGGAGATATACCCCGGGTCGCCGCGCCCGTTTTCGCGCAGCCACAGCTGGTGGAACGGGATGCCGTGCAGGTCCTGGCCGAAGAACCCGAACGGGTGGATGTAGCGGTCGCCGATCCGGCTCCAGTTCACGAACTCGATGCCGAGCTTGATGGTCCCCTGCGTCGCGCGCAGAAACGCGTTCTCGTCGATGTCGAGCATGGCGTTGAAGCCGACGATCGGCGGAATCGTCGCCTCGCCGACCCCGACGGTGCCGATTGCGTCCGATTCGATCAGTGCGATTCGCCGGCGGCCGTTGTCGAGAAAGCGTGAAAGCGCCGCTGCGGCCATCCATCCCGCGGTCCCCCCGCCGACGATCACGACGCGGCCGATCTCGCCGTCGCCGCCTGCCGCGCTAACGCTATCATTGCTCACGCTGCGATGGTCCTCCCCGCCCCGTTTTTCCCCGCCAGAACGGTCTTGCCTCCTTTGTGACCTCTTGCCAATACCGGCGGAGCCGGCTAGTGGATCGGCGCAAGCGCTCCGACGGGCAATAATGGTAGCGCTAACATTGGGGGTTCAGGGGAGGATCAGGCGTGGCCGAGCAATCGACCGTTAGCAACTCGCAGCAGCTCATCACCGGTTTGCGTCGCTCGCTGAGGACGGGCGGCTCATTGGTCGCCATCGGCTGCCTGCTGGCGTCCGCCACCGCGCACGCTCAGGACGATCCCGCGGCGGCCTCGGCGGCCGACGCGGCCGAGGACGATAACGCCATCGTCGTCACCGGCATCCGCCAGAGCCTGGCCAATTCACAAACCATCAAGCGCGATTCCGAAACCGTCGTCGACGCGATCACCGCAGAAGACATCGGCGCGCTGCCGGACCGCTCGGTCACCGAGGCGCTGCAGCGCGTCCCGGGCGTGGCGATCAACCGCTTCGCCGGTTCGAACGACCCCGACCACTTCTCGGTCGAAGGCTCGGGGGTCGTCGTCCGCGGCCTCAACTTCGTCCGTTCGGAATTCAACGGCCGCACGGCGTTCGCCGCAGGTGTCGGGGGGCAGGCGCTCAACTTCGCCGACGTGCCGTCCGAGCTCCTCGGTTCGGTCATCATCAGCAAGAACGCCACCGCCGAGATGATCGAGGGCGGCCTTGCGGGCACCGTCAACCTCAACACCCGCAAGCCGTTCGACAACGACGGCTTCCACGTCGCGTTCAGCGCCGAGGCCAACTACGGCGACTTCCGCAAGGACTGGACGCCGACGATCTCCGGCCTGATCAGCAACACCTGGGACACCGACTACGGCCGTTTCGGCCTGCTGTTCAGCGGTGCGTTCTCGCAGATCAAGAGCCGGGCGGACGGCCTCCAGGTCGCCAACTACCAGAACCGCGACGGCGTGCTCGTCACGGCGGCGAACACCGGCGGCAACCAGGTCTGCCGCAATCCGCTGCCGTCGAACTCCGACACGCAGACCCTGCCTCCGGGCGGTTCGCTGTGCGGCAACTTCGGTGCGGCCGGGGCCGATGGCTTCGCCGACTACGCGAGCTACCGGGTGGCCCCGGTCGGCGGCCAGTTCCGCACCCAGGAATTCAACCGCAAGCGCGACGGCTTCGCCGCCGCCCTGCAGTGGGAGAGCCTCGACGGCCGGCATCACCTGACCGCCGAGTTCATCCGCTCGCACTCGACCAACGCCTGGGGTGAGTGGACCTACGAGACCGCGCCCGACCTGGCCGAGTACTCGACCTATCCGCTCGGATGCCTGCAGAACGCGAACGGCCCGAACATCATCCTTCAGGACGGCACCAACGGCGATCCGACTGCGCGCGCGCAGTGCCCGGTCGGCGCGTTCACCGACTACGTCTACGACGAGAACAACCTGTTCCAGTCGGGCTACATCGTCAACGCCAGCAACGGCTGGCGCGGCGACCCGGGGGCCTCTCCCTTCGTGCCGATCGGCGGCCTTCAGCAGTCGCTCGCCCGGCGCCAGGTCCATGACGAGGTTCTCAATCAGGACTACGGCATCAACTTCGTCAGCGAGCTGACGGACCGGCTGACCCTCGAGGTGGACGCGCAGTACGCCCGGTCGCACAAGCAGAACCTCGACGTCAGCGTGTTCGGCTCGATCTTCGCCGACCAGGAGCTCGACATCTCGGGAAAATACCCGATCGTCATCCCGCACAAGCCGCAGTTCCTCGGCTACACTTGGTCGAGCCCGGGCCCCGATCTGGCCAATGCGAGCGAGGCTGAGTACTTCACCGATCCGCGCTTCCAGTTCTGGCGCGCGGCGATGGATCACATCGAGGACAGCGAAGGCGAGCAGTACGCTCTCGCCGCCGACCTCTCCTACGAGTTCGACGACGACTCCTTCATTCGCCGCGCCGCGGTCGGGGCTCGCTATCAGGACCGCGACCAGACGGTCCGCTACACGACCTACAACTGGGGCATGCTCAGCGAGACCTGGTCGGGATCGCGGCCGATCAATTTCGAGGACACCGCAGGAAATTCCACCGCGCGCCACGAATTCCCGAACTTCTTCCGCGGCCAGGTCCCCGGACCTCCGGGCGGGTTCTATTACACGGGCGACCTGATCGACGACTACCAGGGCTCGATCGACTACTTCCAGTCCATCCAGGGCATGGCGACTGCGCTGGGTGCCAGCCCGAGTTGGCTTCCGCTCGCCGAGCGGGACGGCACGATCAACGGCACGCACTACCTGCCTGCCGATATCCAGCCGGTGTCGCAGGAAGATACGGCCGCCTACGTGATGCTGAACTTCGGTTCCGACGACCTGTTCGGAAACGTGCGTTTCGCCGGCAACGTCGGCGTCCGCTACGTGAGCACCAAGGTTCGCTCGACCGGTTCGATCGGTGTTCCGAGCGCGCAGGCCCTCAACGTCGACGGCGACTACGACGTCGAGTGCGCGCCCGAGCCGCCGCCGCCGGGCGCGCCTCCGGGCACGCCGCCGAGCAGTCCGGGCGGCCCCTGCGAACTCGGGGAGCAGGGGTACAACAACCTCGCGACCTGGGCCGGCAATGGCGCGACGTTCACCGACGTGGCCAGGCACAGCTACGACTACTGGCTGCCAAGCCTGAACCTCCGGTTCGGGGTGACCGACGACATCGTCCTACGCTTCGCCGCCTCGAAGGTGCTGACACGTCCCGACAACGCCTACATCAGGAACTTCCTGACCACCGGGCTGGGGCAGAGCAATGAGCTGACCTCGACTGCGGGCAACCCGTTCCTGCTGCCAGCCACGGCATGGCAGTTCGACGCGAGCGTCGAATGGTATTTCGCGCGGGTCGGCTCGCTGACCCTCAACGGGTTCTACAAGACGATCAACAACTTCTTCTACCAGGCGGTCACCGAGCGCGAGATCACCAGCAACGGGATCACCCTGCCGGTGCTCATCCGCGGTCCCGCCAACTACGAGGATTCGGGCAAGGTCAAGGGCTTCGAGATCGCCTACCAGCAGACCTACGACTTCCTGCCCGAACCGTTCGACGGCTTCGGCATCCAGGCGAACTACACCTACATCAAGAGCTCGGGCCTGCCGAACACGTTCCTCAACGGCGGCAACCTGCCCAACAACTCCACGGTGCCGCCCGGCAACCTGCCGCTCGAGCAGTTGTCGAAGCACAACGTCAACTTCGTGGCCTTCTACGAGAAGGGACCGATCTCGCTGCGCGCAGCCTACAACTGGCGCTCGCGGTTCCTGCTCACGGCTTCCGACGTGATCTTCCCGTACTACACCATCTTCAACGAGCCGACGGGACAGCTCGACGCGTCGATCTTCTTCAACGTCACCGAGGGGCTGCGCGTCGGTGTGCAGGGCGTGAACCTGCTCAACGAGGTCACCAAGACCACGCAGTCCTACACCGGCGACCCGGCCGATCTCGCACCGCGGTCGTACTTCATGAACGACCGGCGCTACTCGCTGGTCATTCGCGGCAACTTCTGACCTGAGCGGGTCATTTGTCTGGCGCCGCCGCTACTCCCTAGCGGCGGCGCCCTTCTTTCGGCCGCGCGCCCTCAGGCTGCAGCAAAGCTCTCCGCGATCGCCGCCCGCAGCGGCTTCGGCGCGTAGTTCGAATCGTAGGGTGTGCCGCGAACCTCGAGCCGGTCGTCGCGCGGGGCGAAGCCCTGGAGCCAGTTGAACCGGTCGACCATCCCCCAGGCAAGCACGTCGCCGAGCTGCGGGTAGTCGAGCATGACGTCGAAGTAGCGGCGCGCGTAGTCGGCCACCCGCGCGTCGCGCACCGCGATGTCGGAGGGCAGCGCCTTGTCCTTGACGTCGAACTCGCTGATCAGCAGTCGGTAGCCCATCGCCACCACCTCGTCGAGGAAGTGGCGCCATTCGCGCTCCTGGTAGGGTCCGAGCCCGGTCGCCGGGTCGAGCGAGTACATCTCGATGTGCGACTGGATCCCGAGCGTGTCGACCGGGACGTTGCGCCGGCGGAAGCCTTCGAGCAGCCGCAGCACGTCCGCCCGATGAGCGGCGTGGTCCGGCTCCCAGCTCATGTAGTCGTTGTAGACGAGGTCGCCCTCGGGCAGCTGCTCGCGCGCGGTGTGGAAGGCGAGGTCGAGCACCGCCTCCTCGCTCCCCATGGCGCGGCTCAGGCTGGTCGGCAGCAGGCCGTTGGTATCGTGGTCGATCGCCTCGTTGACCACGTCGTAGCTGGTGATGATCCCGCGATAGCGCTCGGTCACCGTGCGGATGTGCGTCACCAGCAGCCGTTCCGCCTCGGCCACAGGATTGGCGCCGTAGTCGTAGCTGTTGAGCCAGTCGGGGAACCAGCGCGGCCGGTGCCACAGCAGCGTATGGCCCCTCACCGCGAGCCCTGCACCCCGGGCCCAGGCGACGATCTCGTCGAGCCGGGTGAAGTCGAACCTGTCGGGCCCCGGCCGGGTCCAGCGCCACTTCATCTCGTTCTCGGGCACGACCACGCCGCATTCGGCCCGGATGATCGCCGTGTAGGCGGGATTCTGGATCGAGCCGCCGCCGTTGCCGTCGTTCCAGCTGATCGCGCTGCCCCAGCGGCGGCCCGTGCGCTGGGCGAGGGCATTGAGCCCGGGCTCGGTCGTCGGCGTCGGAGCAGCGGTCGAGGCTACGGCCGTCCTGCCTGAGCTCTCGCCGCAACCGGCGAGCGACAGGGCCGCCAGCCCGGCGATCGCCTCGCGCCGGGTCGGATGCGTCACGCGGCTAGACATGGCTCGGTCACCTTCAGGCAGCGCAACGCCGCGTGGTCGCGGACCAGCGCGAGCGTGCTCTTGTCGTCGTCGAACAGGCCGTACCACCCCTGTGGCTCGTGCGGCGGATCGCCCATATAGGCCTCGTCGCCGTCGACGAAGCGGGCGTCGGCATGGGCCGCGCGCGCTTCGCCGTTCCAGGCCCAGAAGTTGCTGCCGACGATCGGTCCGCCGCTGGCCCACGATGCCTCGACCTCGTCGTAGATCGTCCGGTAGTAGCGGTTGCGGAACTCGGTCGTCGCTTCGGGCGAATAGCTCTCGCCGTCGCGCGGGAAGCCGAACTCCTCGAACGCCAGTGGCTTGCTCATCTCGTTCGCCAGCCGTTCGTGCGCCGCGAGGTAGTCGCGGACCTTCGCGCGGCCCGCGTCCCAGGTCCCCGCGAGGTCCTTCCCGTCGACCCAGCCCCAGTTGAGCGGCCAGATATGCGCGGTCAGGTAGTCGATGTTGGCGTGAGCCCGCCGCACGATGTCCGCGCTGCCGTGGGCCCCTTGGGTGCCCTCGTGCCCGAGCGAGACGAGGTGGTTGCCGTCGAGCGAACGGATCAGCGCGGCGGTGCCGTCGATCCACGCGTAGTAGGGCTCGCGGTTGCGCTCGACGACCGCGTCGGTGCCGCCGGGGCGCGGCTCGTTGGCGAGCTGCCAGCTCATGATTGCGGGATCCTCGGCGTAGCGCACGCCGGTCACCGAGTTGGTCCGGGTCACGATCGCCCGGACGTGCGCGTGGTAGAGCGCGACCGCCTCCTCGTTCGCGTAGAACGCGCTCGTCGCATCGGGATAGGCGGGCCACGGGTGCGCCGGGTCGTTCATGTCGATGTATTCGCCGGTGACCCGGTAGAGCCAGGTGCCGAACCCGCCCGACCACTCCCAGAAATTGCCGAGGCAGACGACCGCGGTCATCCCCCGCTTCGCGATCTCGGCCAGCGCGTGATCGAGCCCGCCGAGCAGCGCCGGGTCGAGCGTGCCGTCGGGCTTCGAGAACCCGGGCCTGATCGAGTTCTTCAGCGGGCCTTCCTCGGCCGCGGCCATGATCCTCAGGTTGTTGAGTCCGAGCGCCTTGAGCCGGTCCAGCTCGCGCCCCAGCCGTGCCCGGTCGCCGAACGGCGCGTCGGCGCCGAGCCAGGCCGCGTACCACATGTTCGCGCCGACCACGCGGTAGAGGCTGTCACCGAGCAGCAGCCGCGTCCCGTCGCGCCGGATGAAGTCGCCGGGCGCCGCCGTGCCCGCCGCACAACCGCCGGTCGCCAGCAGCGCCATCCCGCCGGCGAGCCCGGCAAGGGCCGCACGCCGGTCGAGCCTCATCGGGCGATGTCCAGCTCGAACCCCGGCACCGGCAGGCTGCGCCCGTCGAACAGGTTGACCACCGGGCTGTCGGCCCAGGCATAGCGCACGCGCGTCGCGGGCTGGCCGTCTGCTGGAATGACCAGCCGGTCGCCGTCGACTCGCGCCAGCGCGTAGCGGCAGGTTCCCGGTGTGGCACCGCACAGCTCGACCCCCAGCGGGTGCGGCCCGCTCCAGACGTGGAGGCCGTCTTCGATGCCGGTGAAGCTGACCGTCACCGTGTCCCCCTCGAGCCGGGCCGACTGCGGCATGGGCATCGGCTGGCCGAGCGCGGCCATCGCCAGCCGCTCGCCGAGCAGGGTCTTGTTGGCCGGGTGGATGTCGGTCCGCTCGCCGATGTCGATCGCGCTGACCAGCGCGGCGTCGGCGTCGGCCGCGACGGCCTCGCGCTGGATGTCGCGCGTCTCGGCCCAGCCGGATTCACCGGGCTGCTCGGCCACCGGGCCGTAGTTTGCCAGCTGGACCACCAGCATCCGCATCTGCGGGCCGAACTGGCGCCGCCAGCCGGCGAACAGCTCGCGCATGCGTTCGCCGTAGCCGGGGATGCCGACGTCGCTCTCGCCCTGGTACCAGGCGGCGCCCCTCAGCGCGATCCGGCCGAACGGGGCGACCATCCGGTTGTGCATCACGCCGATGCCGGCGTTGGCGTCCCACGGCGCGCGGGGCGGTCCCGCGTCCGTCGCGCCGATCGAATAGCGCCAGCCGTCGCCGAGCGGGATCCGCTCTCCGCCCTCGACCGAGAAGGCGAGCCTGTCGGCCGGGCTGGAAAAGCCGCCCGAGCCCCAGCTGTTGTTGACCGAGACGATCACTTCGTTCGCCCCGGCTTTCAGATACTCCGGCGGGACCCGGTACTCGCGCTCGTAGTCCCACCCGTGCGTGATGCCGACCGGCCTGCCGTTCACCCAGGTCGCGTCGAGATCGTCGAGCACGCCGAGCGCCAGCGTGCCGCCCGCCGCGGCCTGCTCTGCGGTCAGCGTCACGGTCCGGCGAAGCCAGACGTTGCCCAGGCCATTGGAGGCGAGCGGCGTCCCGCTCCAGCCGGTCCACGGCGAGATCGACGGCACCGGATGCCACTCGAGCGCATCCGGATCGCGCCAGGGTTCCTGTCCGCCGGTCGCTTCGCGCCACCAGGCCTCCCAGACAGGCGCGAAGGCGGTCACCGCGCCGAGCGGGTCGCGCGCGACCCGCTCGAGCAGCCCCATCTGCTCGTCGCCGTAGATCGCGCGGCCGGACTCAGGAGTCAGCCAGGCGCGGATCTGCGAGCCACCCCAGTTCGAATGGATCGCTCCGATCGGCACATCGAGCGCCTCGCGCAGGTCCCTGGCCATGAAGTAGCAGGCGGCCGAGAACTCCGGCACGGTCTCCGGCGCGGCCCGGGTCCAGGCGACCGGCTCGGCGAACGCCGTCTGGGGCACGGGCGAGGTCGCCTTGGGGATCATCAGCAGCCGCAGTCCGGGATCGGCGGAGGTCTGCGCCACCGCATCGCCGTTCAGTCCGCGCAAGACCGGGAATTCCATGTTCGACTGGCCCGAGCACAGCCAGACGTCGCCGACGACGAGGTCGCTCACCGTCGCCGCGGTGCCGTCGGCTCCCGTCACGGTCAGCGTCAGCGGGTCGGCGCTCGCCGGCCGCGCCGGGAACTCGAGCGTGAAGCGCCCGCCGGCGTCGGCCCGGGCCGATGCGGTCAGGTCTCCGAGCCGCCCGGTCACCCGCTCCCCGGCACCCGCCGTACCCTCGACGCGGATCGGCGCGTCGCGCTGGATCACCGCGTGATCGGTCCACACGGGGGCGAGTTCGGGAGCGGCGAGGGCAGCGGAGGGGATCGCGGCGGCCACGACCAGCGCGACGAGCGACGTGCGGTTCATCGGTTCTCCCCCAACATTCGCGGCCTCAGCGACGGGCCGCTATCTCCATCCGGCGTCTACCCAGTAGTTGTGCGCGGTACAAAAGCGCGCGTCGTCCGAGGCGAGGAACAGCGCCATCGCGGCGATGTCGAACGGCTGGATTCGCCCGTCGAGGCACTGGCTGGCGATGAGCTCGGCCTCGCCTTCGGGGTCGTACCATTTCTGCTGGCGCGGCGTCTGGACGTTGCCCGGGACGATCGTGTTGACCCGGATCCCGTCGCGCCCGAGCTCGCGGGCGAGGCTGCGTGTCAGCCCCTCGATCGCGGCCTTGGCGATCTGGTAGATCGCGAGGTCGGTCATCCCGAGATGCCAGCTGATCGAGCCGAGGTTGATGATCGAACCGCGGCCGGCGGCGCGCATCGTCGGGATCACCGCCCGGGCGGCGAAGAACTGGTGCTTGAGGTTGACCGCGATCCGCTCGTCCCAATAGGCGGGGGTGACGTCCTCGAGCGCATGGCGGTCGTCGTTGGCCGCGTTGTTGACGAGCACGTCGCATCCGCCGAGCCTCTCGATCAGCCCGGCGATCTCGCGCATGTAGCGGTCGCTGTCGGTAATGTCGCAGCAGGCGAAGATCGGCGCGATCGAGGCGTCGGCCAGCCGGCCCGCGAGCGCTTGGCCTTCGCTCTCGAGCACGTCGAGGTAGGCGACGGCCGCGCCCTGGCGCACGAAGCCCTCGACGATGCCTTCGCCGATCCCCGACGCTCCACCGCTGACGATGACCTTGCGACCGGCGAGGCTCGGGTAGACGGCAGCATTTGCAAACGGCTTCAAAACCCCCTCGCCCAACGGCTCACTCCCCGCGCATCCCGGCTAGCTGTGGCGGACCCTTTCCGCCTCGAAGCGACGCCAGCCAGCGCCCGCCGCTCCCGAAGCGGGCCATCTGTCTGATAGCGCTACCAATAGGGGGCGGGGCCAGTCGGCGCAAGGAATTTGCGCAGAATGGGCCCGGGTCGCGCTTGGCGTTGCGCGACCGGCCCGATCCGCTCAGCTTCGCATGCTCACCGGCAGGGCAGCACCGCTTCCGCGTCCGTGCCGAGACGCACGTCGGTGAGCAGGAAGTCGGCTGCGCCTTCGGTCGCGAGGATCAGCGGGCTGGAGATCGTGGTCATGTCGAGCCCCTTGTCGCGCAGGCACTTGAGCGACAGTCCGTAGCGGACGAGGCCGGTGCTTTCCGGCAGCTCGACCGGGCTCATCTGCAGCGTGCCGTCGGCGCTGCGCATGGCGATGGCAGCCCCGTCGGGCGCGTCGACCATCCGCAGCGTGACCAGCAGCATGACGTCGCCGTTGGTCTCGCGGCTGATGTCGATCGGCTCGAACGTGTCGAGGCTGACCGCTGCCTGGCCGCCGGCGATGCGGAACCGGCGGGCGCCTTCCTGCACCGCGCCTTCCTCGACGGTGATCCGGGCACGCCCGCCGAGCGCTTCGGCGGGGAAAGTCGTCAGCCGGGTCTGGCTGCCCGACTGGCTCGGATCGACGATGTGCAGCGACCAGCTTGAGGCCGGCACGCCGGCCGCGAGGAAGGTGCGGCTGTCCCCTGCCGCGGCGGCGCCGGCATCCTCGGGCAGCGGCGTCCACTCGCTCGCCGGGGACCCGTAGCTCAGCCCGTAGCCGAACGGGAACAGCTCCCCCTCGGCCATGTCCGCTGTCCGCGGCCAGGCGGCCGGGAGCTTGCCCGTGAAATCGAAGCTGGGCTGGCCGTCCGGCCGGGCGATCAGCACGTCGGCCAGCCCCGCGCCTTCGGAGCCGGGCAGCCAGGCGACGACGAACGCGTCGGCCGCGTTGAGCGCCGGGTTCACGTAGAGCGGACGCCCGGTGATCATCACCGCGACGACCGGGATGCCCTGCGCCTTGAGCCTGCGCATCGTCTCGTAGGGCGCGGTCAGCTCGGGATCGAGCTGCAGCGAGGCGCGGTCGCCCTGGAACTCGGCGTAGGGCTTCTCCCCGAATACCACCACCGCCGCGTCGGGCCGCTGCGTGAAGCTGCCGTCGGGCGAAAGCTCCGCCGTTCCGCCGCCGGCTGTGACCGCCTGCCGCAGCCCCTCCCACAGCGAGGTCGCGCCGGGGAAGTGGCTGTTATCGACCCCGGTACCCTGCCAGGTCAGCGTCCAGCCTCCCGATTGACGCGCGATGTCGTCGGCTCCGTCGCCGGCCACCAGGAGGCGCCCCCCGGGCCTGATCGGCAGCGCGCCCTGGTTCTTTAGCAGCACGAGCGACTTGCGCACCGCCTCGCGGGCGAGGGCGCGGTGCTCGGGCGAGCCGAGCAGCTCCCACTGCCCCGACAGCGGCCGCGACGACGGCTTGCCCGCCTCGAACAGCCCGAGCCGCATCTTGACCCGCAGGATGCGGGCCACCGCCTCGTCGATCCGCTCCTGCGGGATCTCGCCGGCCCTGGCCCTTGCCAGCAGATCCTCGTAGATCGCCTTCCAGGTGTCGGGCGCCATGTACATGTCGATCCCGGCGAGCAGCGCCTGCGGGCACGATTCGTTGGTGCAGCCCTCGACCTGCCCGTGCGCGTTCCAGTCGGAGACGACGAACCCGCCGAAATCCATCCGCTCCTTGAGCACGCCGGTGAGCAGGCTGTGGTTGCCGGTCATCTTGCGGCCCTGCCAGCTCGAGAAGCTGGCCATGACCGTCGCGACGCCTTCCTCGATCGCCGGGCCGTAGGGCGCGCCGTGGATGTCGCGCAGCTCTTCCTCGCTGATCTTGGCGTCGCCCTGGTCGACGCCGCGGTCGGTGCCGCCGTCGGCGAGGAAGTGCTTGGTCGAGGCGATCACCTTGCCGCGCGCGAGGATGCTGCCGCCGTCGGGCGGCCCCTGCAGCCCGCGCACCATCGCCCCGACGTAGGACGAGACCAGCGCCGGGTCGGACGAGTAGCCCTCGTAGGCGCGGCCCCAGCGGAAGTCCTGCGGCACGGTCACGGTCGGGGCGAAAGTCCACTCCTGCCCGGTCACGCGGATCTCGGTCGCGGTGGCCGCCCCGATCCGCTCGATCAGTTCGGGATCGCGCATCGCGCCGAGGCCGATGTTGTGCGGAAACAGCGTCGCCCCGATGATGTTCGAGTGGCCGTGCACCGCGTCGGTGCCCCAGACGATCGGAATGCCCACGCCGCCGTCGCTGGTGTCGACCGAGGCCTCGTAGAACGCGTCGGCCGCCTCGAGCCACTTCTCGGCTGGCGCGAGGTCGTCGCCGCCCGGCCCGCTGTTGCCGCCGTTGAGCACCGAGCCGAGATTGTAGCGGCGCACGTCCTCGGGCGTGACGCAGCACAGGTCGCCCTGCACCAGCTGGCCGATCTTTTCCTCGAGCGTCATGCGCCGGATGAGGTCGGCGATGCGCGCCTCGGTCTCGGCGGATTCGGGGACCGGGTAATCATACGCCGGCCAGATTTCGGGATGCGCGACGCCGGGCTCGGTGGGCGCCGATTCCGGCTGCGCGGCCGCGCTGGCAGCGAGAGCAAGGGCGGCAGCGGCAAGGTGAAAACGCACGCGCATGGAATCTCCCCCGGTCGGCCTCTGTCGGGCACTCACGCCAGGCATGGTAACGCTATCATATGTGAAGGGAAAGACCGTTCTGAGGCAGGTTCGGCGGCAAACCGTCGCCACCGGCCTCCCGGTCGTTCATTCGTACGAGATCGAACGGGCACTACCCACCGCTCGGGCACGGAGCGATCTCGGCTTGCCGGCATCCCCGTCCGTTCGCCCCGGATCGACGAAGTGCCGTCTGCGCAATAAGGGCTCGACCGGCACTGGCCGGAAACGCTGCAGGAGGAAAGTAGATGAAGCCATCGACCGGAACACACCTGCCCGGGTGGGGTGAGCGGCAACGGGAGGTGGAGCCGATCGAATGCGAAGTCGTCGGAAGCCTGCCGCCGGGGCTCGAGGGGGCGCTCTACCGCCTGGGCGGGGCCTGGTACTATCCGCCGAAGTTCGAAGACGACATCCTGCTTCATGCAGACGGAATCGTCTCCATGTTCCGCATCGCCGACGGGCGCGTCACCTATGCTGCCCGCTACGTGGAGACCGAGCGGCTGGCCGCGAACCGGGAAAAGGAACGGATGCGCTTCGGCTATTACCGCAACCGGTTCACCGACGACCCCGACGTCCAGCACCTGAATGCCGGTGCGGCGAACACTACCGCGTTCGCGCATGGCGGACGACTGTTCGCTCTCAAGGAAGACAGCCTTCCCTACCTGATCGATCCCGAGACCCTCGAAACGCGCGGGCTCTATGACTTTGCCGGCAAGGTCGAGAGCCGGACGTTCACCGCTCATCCCAAGATCGACGGCAGGACCGGCGAGATGGTCGCGTTCGGCTATCAGGCGAGGGGGAACTACAGCAAGGACGTCCACCTCTGGACGTTCGCGCCCGACGGTTCGCTGCGTCACGAGATCCGCATCGAGGTGCCCTGGCTGGACATGATCCACGACATGGCGATCACCGAGAACTACATCCTGCTCCCGCTCGGGGGCTACCATACGAGCGAGGAGGCGGCGCGAGCCGGTGGACCCATGTGGCGCTGGGACCCCGATGCCCCGGCACGGATCGGCATCCTGCGGCGGGACGGCGACGGTTCCGACCTGCGGTGGTTCACCGGGCCCAAGACCTGCCAGCTGCACACCTTCAACGCGTGGGAGGAAGGGGACCGCATCCTGTTCGATGCGCCGTTCTATTGCGGCAACCCGTTCCCCTTCCTGAAGAACAGGGACGGATCGTCCTGGTCGCCGGAATACGGCAAGGCCCACCTGCGCCGGCTCCACTTCGACCTGGCATCGAGCGGAAACGAATGGCGCGAAGAGCTGCTGTTCGAGGACACGATCGGCGATCTCGGCGACGTCGATCCCCGCTTCATGGGGCAGCGTCACCGCTACTGCTTCGGGGCCATGGACGTGCATGCCGATCCCTCGAAGCCATCGGCCCTGTGGGTGATGCCCAACGCCTACGTGCGGTTCGATGTCGAGGAGCGGCGGATGTCGGTTCTCGACCTCGGGGCGCACTACCGCGCGGGCGAATGCCGTTTCGTTCCCCGTGCGCCCGGAGCGAGGGAGGGCGATGGCTGGCTGATCGGGGTCGTTACCAACGGGGCCACGGGCTGCGGCGAGCTGGTAGTCGCCGACGCGCAGCGGCTCGAGGAAGGTCCGCTCGCCCGGGCGCTTCTTCCGTTCGCGGCCGCGCCCCAGGTGCACGGGTCGTGGGTGCCGGCCGGATCGCTGAACCTCTCCTAGGCCGGCGAGGGCACCCGACGGTCGCCCGCGGTTGGCGCAAACCCTCGAATGCGATCCCTGCAAGGAGAGCGAGCAACGCCGCGGACGTCGGAACCCTCGGCCACTCTTCGTACGCCGGTCCCGCGATCGGCGCCGCGGGGGCGCGCGCTAACGCAACGATCCCCCACGGAACGCGCGCTGCCCAACGATGGGCGTTGATCATCTCCAGAAATTCCCTAAGCTAGGAATAATAAGGCGAGAAGCCGTGCTTTGGGAGAAAGTGATGAAAGGGATCCTTGGTTCGTCGGTGGCGCTCAGCGCGCTTGCGTGGTCCTTCGCGGCACAGGCCCAGAGCGCCGCTCCGACTCCGGAAGCGAACGCCGTCGATGACGAGAGCGGCCTCGAAGAGATCATCGTCACGGCCCAGCGCGTCGAGGAGAGCAGTCAGCGCGCTCCGCTCGCCATCGACGTCATCAGTCCGGATGAACTCGCGCGGCAGAACGTGATCCGGGCGGAAGACCTGTCGCGGACCACGCCGGCTCTTTCCGCGACGGGGAGCACGGGCGGGCCGACCACGGTGTTCTTCGTGCGCGGCGTCGGCAACACGACCGTCAACGCGTATTCGGACCCGGCGATCTCGTTCAACTACGATGGGGTCTACATCGGCAGGCCGAGCTCGACCTCCGGCGTGTTCTACGATCTTCAGCGCGTCGAGGTCCTCAAGGGTCCGCAGGGAACGCTCTACGGCCGCAATGCGACCGCGGGCGCGATCAACGTCATCCCCAACCGGCCCAGGCTCGGTGACACTTCGCTCGATGTCTCGCTGGGCTACGGCAACTTCGACTGGCTGACCGGTCAGGCGGCCATCAACCTGCCGGTCGGCGATCTCGTCGCCGTACGTGTCGCGGGATCGATGTCGCGCCGGGACGGGTTCCAGTCGGACGGCACCGGGCGTCAGCGCGAATACGCGGGGCGCTTCCAGATCTACGCCGAGCCGACCGACCGGCTGAGCCTGCGCCTCGGCGCCGATGTCTCCCATCAGGGCGGCGACAGCATCAGCGGCTTCTACCTCGGCGCGGTCGACCCGACTTTCGGACCGACGGGGTTTGCCGGGTACAGCTTCACGCCGACAGGCTTCTCGCCCGACCAGGGCCTGCTCGACCCGGCTTCGAACGCGCTGCAGGCTTCCCGCTTCATTGCCCAGGCCGGCCGCGCCGGCGCCGTGGTTGACGGGATGCCGTTCAACGACAACGACTATTGGGGCATCACCGCCGAGCTCAATTACGAGACCGATGCTGGCACCCTGACCATCCAGCCGGCGTACCGCGAAGCCGACCTCGAATACCAGATCAACGGCGTGTTCCGCGCGGCGTACTCGGCCGAGAAGGACAAGCAGACCAGCATCGAGGCTCGCTGGGCCGGCAACATCGGCGACACGGTCGATTACCTGCTCGGCGCGATCTACTTCGAGGAAGATATCTCGGCGGTTGCCCGGTACAACCAGCAGACGCTGAACCCCTATCAGTCCTTCACCACCGGGACCGAATCGTGGGCCGGCTTCGGCAAGGTCACTTTCAACGTGACCGACCAGTTGAGCCTCACGCTCGGCGGACGTTACACCTCGGACAAGAAGGACTTCCAGGGGGCTTCGAACGTCTACGTCCTGTTCTGCGGCAACCCCGCGCCGCCGCAGGATTTCTGCCCGAACCTGCCCTTCATCCCGCTGGTCGAGACCGAGCAGGAGTTCATCGACTTCTACACGTCGCGCGGCATTCCGATCACCCCTGTCCCGCTGTTCGCCCTGCCGCCGGAGGCAGGGGGGTCGCAGACCGCGCCGTTCGTGCTGCGCTCGCCGATCGTCATCGACTCCGAGCTCAAGAACGACAAGTTCACCTATCGCCTGGCGGCGCAATATGACCTGACGCCGCGCAACATGCTCTACGCCAGCTTCGAGACCGGCTATCATGCCGGCGGCTTCTCGTTCGCACGCGGCGTCGAGAGCTATCGCCCGGAGTCGATCAAGGCCTTCACGCTGGGCAGCAAGAACCGGTTCTTCGGCAATACGCTGCAGCTGAACCTCGAAGCCTTCCTGTGGAAGTACAAGGACCAGCAGTTCAGCCAGTTCGGCTATGACCTGGGCACTCCGCCCACGACGGTGTTCCTGACCCGCAACATCGGCGACAGCACGATCATGGGCCTCGATCTCGAGGCGGACTTCAAGCTCACGCGCAACACGCTGCTGTCGGCCAACGTCCAGTTCCTCGACACCGAGTACGACAGCTTCACCTATTTCGCGCCGGACCAAGGACTGCCGCCGAACACGACCTGCGCGTATTCCCCGACGACGCAGGAGGTCAACGGCTCGGTGCTCGCGCTCTACGAGGTCGACTGCTCGGGGAACGTGGCATTCAATTCGCCCCGCTGGTCGTTCAACCTCAATGGCGAACAGACCATCCCGTTCGACAACTTCCAGGTCGTTCTGCAGGCTGGCACCCGTTATCGCAGCAGCAGCTATTCGACGGCGGACTACCTGCCGTTCCTCAAGTCGCGGGCAAACTTCGTCAGCGATGCCTCGATCACCTTTACCGACGAGGACCAGAACAAGTTCGTGAGCTTCTACGTGCGCAATATCGAGAACAGCCGGCGCCAGCTTGGCGGCAGCATCAACACGGCCGGTCTCGTCGCCACCGTGGCGGAGCAGCCGCGCACTTACGGTGTTCGCATTGGCGGAAGATTCTGATCAGGGGATCGGAATGACACAGGAAAGCGGAGCTGATCGATGTCGGCCAGAGTAACCGATTTGCAGTATGTGGCCCTCGCGGTCCCGGATCTCGCCGCCGAACGCGAGTTCTTCGGCGAGAAGTGGGGCCTGATCGAAGTCACCGAAAGGGACGGCCGCGTCTATTTTGCCGCGGCGGGCATGCCTCATCCCTACGTCCTGGTCCTGCGCCAGGACGCCGAGCGCAAGACCGACCTGATCGGGTTCTCCGCCGCCTCGCGCGAGGACGTGCTGGAGCTGTTCGAGCAGGTCAAGGCGGCTGGCGCGAAGATCATTTCCGAGCCCGGCCCGGCGGATGGGCCGGCAGGCGGTTTCGCTTTCCGCTTCTTCGATCCCGACGGGCGCGCGATGGAGGTGGTCTGCGACACCACGCCGCGGGAGTTCCGCAAGCTCGACAAGGGCGAGGCGATTCCCATCGGCATCAGCCACGTCGTGTTCCACTCGCCCGACCACAAGGGGCTCGCCGAATTCTATCAGAAGGCGCTGGGCTTCCGGTTGTCCGACTGGATCGGCGATTTCATGGTCTTCCTGCGCTGCAATTCGGCGCACCACCGCGTGGCGATCCTGCCGGGGCCGCCGGCGCTCAACCACATCGCTTTCGACGTGAGCTCGGTCGACGAGCTGATGCGCGGGCTCGCCCGCATGCACGAGAACGGGATCAAGCTGAACTGGGGGCCGGGCCGGCACACGGCCGGGAACAACACCTTCAGTTATTTCACCACCCCCAACGGCAACACCGTCGAATACACCTCGGACCTTGAGGAAGTGGACGAGGAAACCTGGCAGCCGCAGGTCTACGAGCCGGGCCCGACGACGATCGATCAGTGGGGAACCGGCCGCATCCTGACGGGAAATGTCCCGCATGCGGAGATGACGCCGGACAAGGGTCTGTGGCAGGTCCCGGCCTGATTGCGGCCGCGGGAAGGGGCGAGAATGATCAACAAGGTTCTGGTGGTCGGCGGCGGGGTCGGCGGGATGAGCGCGGCCCTCGCGCTGGCGCGGCTCGGAGTGGAAGTCGAGCTGGCCGACGCCGATCCGCAGTGGCGGGCCTACGGTGCCGGCATCAGCGTGACCGGCCTGTCGCTGCGCGCGTTCGACGATCTGGGGATCCTCGAAGAGGTCCGGCAGAAGGGTTTCGTCGGTGCGGGAATTCGCCTGCGCGGTGCGGACGGCAGCGTGATCATGGAAAGCCCGGTGCCGCCCCCCGAGGCGCCGCCGATCGCTCGCAGCGGCGGGATCATGCGGCCGGTGCTGCACGAGATCATGTCGCGCCGGGTGCGTGAGGCGGGCGTGCGCGTGACACTGGGCGCCGAGGTCACGCAGATGACGCAGGACGGCTCGGGTGTCGAAGTCGTGCTGCCGGACGGCCGCGAGGAGCGCTTCGACCTCGTCATCGCCGCGGACGGCATCTTTTCAAGGACGCGCCGGATGCTGTTCCCGAACGCGCCCCAGCCGAAATTCACCGGCCAGGGCTGCTGGCGTATCGTCGCCAACCGGCCTGCGGAAGTGGATCGGGCGGAAATGTGGCTCGGCGGGCCGGTCAAGCTCGGGTTCAATCCGGTGTCCGCGGACGCGATGTATGCCTTCATCCTGGAGCACGTGCCCGACAATCCCTGGTTCGCTCCGGAAGAACAGCTGGCGCACGTGGCTGAACTGCTCGCGCCCTATGGCGGTTACGTTCAGGCCGTGCGGGAAAACCTCGGCGAGGATTCGCTCGTCAATTACCGGCCGCTGGAGTGGGTCCTGCTGCCACCGCCCTGGCACAAGGGCCGGGTCGTCTTCATCGGCGATGCCGTTCACGCCACGACGCCGCATATGGCCTCCGGTGCCGGGATGGCGGTCGAGGACGGTCTCGTCCTGGCCGAGGAGCTGTCCCGGCACGACAGCCCCGACGAGGCGCTCGCCGCCTTCACCGCACGGCGCTTCGAGCGCGCCCGCATGGTGGTCGAGAATTCGGTGCGCATCGGCGAGATCGAGATGGCGGGGGGAGACCAGCGGGACGCCAACGCGATGCTCGGCGACACGATGCACAAGCTGCAACAACCCTACTGAGGCCCGGACGCACGATGACCTACGGACTGGCAACGCTGCTGATCGACGGCCGCCCGCAGGCAGCGCTGGTGCGGGGCGGACGCTACGTGCCGCTGAGCCGGTGGGGCGAGCAACGCGACCTGCTGGCGTTGCTCGCGGACTGGGACGACGTCGTCGGACGGCTCGAGGACTGGGCGCGCGACGAACAGGCCTTTGCCTCGGCCGGCGAGTTCTCGCAGGCGGAAATCAAGGCACCCTATCGCCCGGGCCAGGTGTTCTGCACCGGCGCGAACTACAAGAAACATGTCGTCGGGCTGATCATGGGCGATCCCTCGATGCGCACGGCGGAGCACGAGGCGCTGAGCGACGACGAGCGCCGTGCGCGGATCGAGAAGATGATGGACGAGCGCGCCAGGGCCGAGCCCTATTGCTTCGTCAAGCTGCCGTCCTGCGTGGTCGGGCCGCACGACGAGGTCGTGCTGCCGCGGAACGTGGTCAAGCCCGACTGGGAACTCGAGCTGGGCGTGGTGATCGGCAAGCGTGCGCGGCACGTTTCCGCCGAGCAGGCCATGAGCCACGTCGCCGGATATGCCGTGGTCAACGACGTCACCGCGCGCGAGCACATCTTCCGCCGCGACGCGGGAGCGCTCGGCGCGGACTGGCTCTCCGGCAAATGCTTCCCGACCTTCCTGCCGTTCGGACCGCTGGTCGTGCCGCGGCAATGCGTGCCGGATCCCTACGACCTGAACATCAGGCTCTCGGTCAACGGCAAGGTGTACCAGGACGAATCGACGCGCGACATGATGATCGGGATCGAACGGCAGATCGCCTTCCTCTCCGATCGCGTCGAGCTGATGCCCGGAGACGTGATCTGCACCGGCTCGCCGTACGGCAACGGCTCCGCCTTCGGCGTCTTCCTGCAACCCGGCGACGTGATGGAGGGGACGATCAGCGGCCTCGGCACCCAGCGCAATCCCTGCGTGGCGGAGACCTAGGCGTCAGCCCTCGCCGGACGGCTCCGGTTTCCGCAATCCGTTGAGCAACAGGTCGACCACGAAGTCCTCGTACTCGGCCGCGAGCGTCTTCATGTCGGTCCCTTGCGGTACCAGCTGCCGAACCACGGGCTCGGCGGACGCGAAGAAATCGAACAGGCCGAGCAGGGCGAGATGAAGAAACGCCGGGTTCACATGGCGGAGCCCGGTCGGCCCTTCGGCGCTCATCAGAGCGTCGAGATCGTTCACCGCACCTCGGTTCAGCTCTCCGAGATGTTCGCCGATGGCCGCCGATTTCGCCCCGGCGAGCTCGTCCACCATCAACCGGTGGATGTGCTTTGTCGAACTGGTGAAATGGGCGGTACGGCGAATGACCTGTTCGATCGCTGCCAGGGGTTTGGCCGGATCGAGCTCCGTCCGGGTCGAATCGGCCAGCATGCTTTCGGCTACCGCCATGAGCAGGTTGCTGCGGTCCCCGAAGTAGTATCGCACCAGCGCCGGATCGACACCCGCCTCGCGCGCGATCAGCGAGATCGTGACCCGCGCGGGCGGAAGGTCCTTGATCAGGCGCTTGGCGGTCGCGAGCAGCGCGTCGCGCCCGACGCTGTGATCGGCCGGCCGCCCCTTGCCCCGCTTGACCGCTCTGTCTTTGCCCATTGCCGCACGACTGCCCGCATTCCGAAATTCCCGCAAATAGGAATTGCGCCGACGCATCAAGGCGGTAAGCTTCATTGAAGAGAGGATCTACCGGCAATGGCAAATTGGGCGTTCACCCAGGGCGTGCACGATATCGGCAACGGCCTTTACGGCTACGTTCAGCCCGACGGCACATGGGGCTGGTCGAACGCCGGCCTCGTCGTCAGCGACGGCGAGACCCTGCTGGTCGACACCCTGATGAGCGTGCCGCTGACCCGTGAAATGCTCGACCAGTTCAAGGCTCGGGTCCCGGCAGCGGCGCACATCGGCCGGCTCGTCAACACGCATGCCAATCCCGATCACTTCTTCGGCAACGGACTGGTCGCGGATGCCGAGATCATCGGCACCAACGAGGCGAAGGCCGAAATGGCCGAGTTCGATCCGATCCGGCTCGCCAATCTCAAGGATACCTACGGGCAGATGGGCGATTCGGGCGCCTTCCTGTACGAGACCATGGGCCGCAAGTTCGACTTCTCCGGGGTGGACAAGGTCACGCTGCCGAACCGGACATTCGACGGCCGGCTCGACCTGACCGTCGGCTCCAAGCGGATCGAGCTGGTCGATCTCGGACCGGCGCATACGAACTCCGACACCATCGTCTGGGTACCCGACGACCGGGTCGTCTTTACCGGCGACCTGGTGTTCAACGAGGGGCACCCGATCATGTGGGCCGGCCCGGTCGAAAACTGGATCGCCGCCTGCGAGTATATCATCGGGCTCGATCCGGAAGTCGTCGTGCCGGGACACGGCCCGATCACCGATATTGCCGCAGTCGGCAACCTGAAGGCCTATTTCGAGTACGTGCGGGACGAGGCGCGCAAGCGGTTCGATGCCGGAATGGATTTCAACGCGGCGGCGCGCGACATCAACATGAGCGAATATCGCGGGTGGACCGATCCCGAGCGGATCGTCGCCAACGTGTTCTCGCTGTACAAGCAGTGGGGAACGGCCTTCACGCCCGAGCAGCAGCGCGACCTGTTCGGCGCGATGGGCCGCTATCGCAAGGAGCTGACCGCCCACGAGGAGGCTTGCCAGCATGCCCATTGAGGTGAACGCGACGCACGACCCCGCGCGCCGCAGCTGGGTCGAGAGCGCCAACGCGCCCGACGGCGACTTTCCGATCCAGAACCTGCCGTTCGGAATCTTCGACGCGGGCGAAGGACCGCGTGGGGGAGTCGCCCTCGGCGACCGGATAATCGATCTCGTCCGGCTGGGCGAAACGGGTCTGCTGGGCGATGCGGCCGCGAAAGCTGCCCGGGCGGCTTCAGGGGAAAGCCTGGCGCCGCTGTTCGCCTGCGAGCCGGCTTCCGTCAGCGCGCTGCGCGCCGAGCTGTCGGACCTTTTCCGGGTTGGAGGGGCCGGCGATCCGGCGAAGCTGGAGGCGACGCTTGTGCCGCTGAGCGACGCCGAGCTGCTGATGCCGCTCAAGCCGGCCGCGTTCACCGACTTCTGCACGTCCTACGATCACATCCGGCGCATGGGCGGCGCCAGGCCGAAGCTGGCCGCGCTCTCGCTGCCAGTGGCCTACAACGGCCGCGCGAGTTCGGTCCGCCCCAGCGGCACCCCGGTCGTACGCCCGTGCGGGCAGTACGAAACGCCGCCGGGCAGCAACGACGTGCGTTTCGGGCCGGAGCCGTTCCTCGACTTCGAGCTGGAGTTCGGCGCCTGGCTGCGCGGCGGGAACGAACTCGGCCGTCCGATCTCGGTCGCTGAGGCCGAGGAGCTGCTGTTCGGCTGCTGTCTGGTCAACGACTGGTCGGCTCGCGGCATCCAGTTCTTCGAGTCCATTCTCGGACCGCATCTCGGCAAGAGCTTCCTCACCACCATCAGCCCGTGGATCGTGACCATGGAAGCTCTCGCCCCGTTCCGTGTCGCGGCGCGCGGGCGGGACGCGGACGAGCCCGACGTACCCGCCTACCTTCTCGATGCCGACGACCGCCGCTTCGGCGGGATCAACGTCGAACTGACGGCGGACCTTGCCAATGAAAGCGGCGCGGCCCGGCGGATCGTCCGCAGCAACCTCGCCGAGCTCTACTG
This sequence comes from uncultured Sphingomonadales bacterium, assembly GCA_937898525.1. Taxonomy (GTDB): domain Bacteria; phylum Pseudomonadota; class Alphaproteobacteria; order Sphingomonadales; family Sphingomonadaceae; genus Croceibacterium_A. Next base: position 9,867 of record CALCBC010000001.1, on the reverse strand, counting down.
GACTCTCGCGCAGATGGTCGCGCATCAGGCCTCGAACGGTTCGCCGCTCGAGGCGGGCGACCTGATTGCCACAGGCACGGTCTCCGGGGCCGACGAGGAGGCCCGCGCTTGCCTGGCCGAGATCGTCTTCCGCGGCGGCGAGGTGATCGAACTCCCCGACGGCTCGACGCGAAAGCAGCTCGAGGACGGGGATACCCTGACCATCCGGGGGCGCGCCATCGCCGAAGGATACGTGTCGATCGGTTTCGGCGAATGCAGCGGCACGATTCACCCCGCGCTGGAGCTCGCATGACCATCACGACTTGCGGAGATCGACCGCCCATTCGGGTCTCGGCCCGCGGAAAGCACCTCGTCGTCGACATTCATTGCCATCTCGGCATTCCGGCAGCCGATGCCATCGTCCAGGCGCGGCATCCGGGCCCCCCTCCGGGCATAAACGATTTCACCAGCGCAAAGACGATGGAGGTGAACCGCGCGCAGTTCGCCGCCATGGGCCGCACCCTCAACACGATCGACCAGCGGCTTGCGGACATGGACCGGCTCGGCATCGACGTGCAGGCGATCAGCCCCAGCCCGGGCCAGTATTTCTACTACGCGGATGACGACGTCGCGCGAGAGGCGGCGCGGGTCGTCAACGAGGGCATGGCCGCGGCGGCCGCGCAGCATCCGGACAGGCTCGTCGCGATGGGAACCGTGCCGCTGCAGAACGTCGAGCTCGCGATCGAGGAGATGCGGCGCTGCGTGCGCGAGCTCGACCTGCGCGGCATCGAGATCAGCTCGAACGTCAACGGCGAGGACTTCCACAGCGAGAAGTTCCGGCCGTTCTTCGCCGCGGCCGAAGAACTCGGAATCCTGCTGTTCATCCACCCGCTCGGCTTCACCCACGCCAATCGGATGAGCGAGTATTACTTCAACAACCTGATCGGCAATCCGCTCGAGTCCACGCTGGCCATCGGCCACCTGATCTTCGGCGGCGTGCTCGACCGCTATCCGGGACTGCGCATCTGCGTTGCGCACGGCGGCGGCTACATGCCGGGGTACTGGGGGCGCATGGACCACGCCTGGCGCGCTCGTGCCGATTGCAGCGAGCACTGCCGTCACGAGCCATCGAGCTACTTGCGCAAGCTGTGGCTCGACACGCTGGTCTTCGACCAGGACCAGCTCGACAGCCTGGTGCGGACTCACGGCGCGGACAAGCTGTGCCTCGGCACGGATTACCCCTTCGACATGTCTGAGCCCGACCCGCTCGGTTTCCACAGCCGGCTGAGCGAGGAGGACCAGGCAAAGATTCTCGGATTGAATGCCGCCGAGTTGCTCGGGTTGCGCGTGGAATGAACGGGACGACGCGCCGGGCAGCTCGTTGATCGGATCGGGGCGGGAAGCGCCGAAGTGCGACAGCCAAGAGTGGCGTCGCCGGAAGAATGGGGAGGGGAACTGGTGACCGCGGCAAGACCCGACGCGCAGGGGCGACGAGATCCCAACCCCGCCTACGGGTTGTTCCTGTTGTTCGCGAGCAACCTGTTCAATTACGCAGACCGCTCCCTGCTCGGGATCGTCGTCGATCCGATCAAGGCCGATCTGCGGTTGAGCGACACCGAGATGAGCATCGTCTCGGGCTCCGCTTTCGTCCTGTTCAATCTGGCCGTCGGCATCCTCATCGCCGGCTGGGTCGATCGCGCCAGCCGGACGCGCATCCTGATCGTCGGCGTCACGCTGTGGTCGGCGGCGACCGCGGCGACGGGCTGGGCAGAAGGCTTTGCCTCGCTCGCGGTGACCCGGGCGCTCGTCGGCGTCGGCGAGGCAACCGCCTTCCCGGTCGCGATGTCGATGATCGCCGACCTGTACGCCCCCGACCGCCGCGCTCGCGCGGTGGGGATCTACCAGTCGAGCGTGTTCGTCGGCGTGGTGCTCGGCTCGATCGCCGCCGGCGTTCTGGCGGCGGCCTACGGCTGGCGGAACATGTTCCTGATCTGCGGGGCAACTGGCTTCATCCTGGTCCTGCTGATGGTGGCCACGATGCGCGAGCCGGAGCGGGGCAAGTTCGACCGCAACGACGCCTTCGACAGCCCCGCACCGAAACTCCCGGTGGCGGTCGGCCGCCTGCTGCGTATCCCGGGCTTTGCCCTGCTCGCGCTCGGCACGGGTATCGGGGCGATGACGGGAGGAGTGCTTCCGGTCTGGGCGCCGACATTCCTCCTGCGCAGCCACGACGTCGCGCTGGCCAACGTGGGCGCCCTGATCGGCCCCACGGTCGGCCTCGGCGGCGTGACGGGCACCATTGCCGCAGGCATGCTCGCGAGCCGACTCGTGCGCACCCGCGGAGGCGAGCTGACGGGATTGCTGGTTCCCCTGGTAGCCCTGCCGCTGGCGGTGCCGTTCTATCTGGTCTTCTGCTTCTCCTCCTCGCTCACCGTCGCGATGGTGGCGGCAACGATCATGAACTTCCTGCTCGCCAGCGGGAGCAGCCCGTGCTTCGCCGCGGCCGTGGGACTCTCGCCCGCCAACATGCGGGGCGTGGCGTCGACGATCATGCTGGCCGCGATAGGCGTGATCGGCAGCGCGCTTGGCCCGCTGGTCGTCGGCGCCTTGAGCGACGCGCTGATGCCGGGCCTCGGGCAGGAGTCGCTGCGTTACGCGCTGGCCAGCATGACCATCGTTCCGCTGATCAGCGCGGGGGTGCTGTGGCTATCGTACCGACAGGGCGCGGTTCGCGCGCCGGCCGTCGCGTGACCCTCTCGGCCGCAAGCACCATGACATTCGACCGGCGCAGGTCGCGGATTTCCGGCTTCATGCTGCTCTACACGACCACGTTCGTGATGGCGGCCGGCAACCTGGCGATGATGTCGCTGTTCCCCGCCATCGCGCGGTCCAGCGGCATTCCCGACGTGGCGATGGTCGCGGTCCAGTCCGTCTCCGCCGGGTTGAGCATGCTGGCCTTGCCGCTATGGGCTGCCCGGTCCGACCTGATCGGACGCAAGCCGGTGATCCTGATCGGGATCACCGGGTTCACCGTCGCAAGCGCCCTGACTGCGGTTGGCATCTTTGCCGCGGTCAACCGGCTGGTCTCGGTGGCCGCAGGCGTCGCTGCGCTGGCGGGGGCGCGGGCGGTGTTCGGCAGCGTCGGTCTGGCAGCAGCTCCCGCGATCCAGGCGCACATCGCCGACCAGACGACCGCCGCGCAGCGCACGGGTGCGCTCGCCTCGATGGCCTCGGCCCAGGGACTCGGCTCGATCGTGGGACCCGCGGTCGCGCCGTTGCTGATCCTGCCGTGGCTCGGCCTCGCCGGGCCGCAGGTCGTCTTTACCCTCGTCGGCTGCGGCATTCTCGCGTGGGTGGCCTGGCGGCTGCCGGCCTCGCAGGCGCGATCAGCGGATTCGAACGAACGCGCGTCGCGAAACTGGGACACGCTTCGGCGCCCTTCGGTCCTGCCATTCGTGGCCTATCTCGCGATGCTGAGCGGATGCCAGGCAGCGAGCCTGCAGATGCTGGGGTTCGTGGTCATCGACCGGCTTCGCCTGGCGCCGATCGAGGCCCAGCCGCTTGCCGGAATCGCGATGATGCTGGGTGCGTCGGCGGCGGTCACGGTGCAGCTCGGCATCATGCGCCGCATCCGTGCGCGACCTCCGCTGCTCATGCTGGCCGGTAGCGTCCTGCTGATCGCGGGCAACGGGCTCATGGCCATCGCCCAGACGTACCCCTGGATCGTGTTCGCCTACGTCCTGAGCAGCGCCGGCGCGGCTTTCGGCATGCCGGCGGCTGCCTCGGGCGCCTCGCTGGCAAACCCCTCGAACATGCAGGGCGCGGTGGCCGGAATGACCAGTGCCGCGATGGGCTCGGGCCTGCTGGTCGCCCCGGTGATCGCCATGTTCATCTACGGCTACAGCGCACCGGGAGCCTTCGTCGGGATCGCCACCGCGGTAGCCGCCGCCTCGTTCCTGCTGCTGCCGCGGATGTCCCGGCGCCTCGCGGTGACACAGCCCTCCAGCCACGCCGTCCGGTTTGACGAAACGCTGCAGAACTGACCCGTTCAACTGAAGGAGAAGACCGATGCGTATACAGGCGTTGAAGCTTGCGGGCCTGCTGGCCGCCGCATCCCTTGCCGCGGTCCCCACCCTTGCGGTCGCACAGGAAGCGACCACATCCCAACCCGCCGCCCATTACTCCGTGGACGAAACCCTCGTCGGCAAGCTGCTGGAGGACCCGGCGGCCGTCGAGATTCTCAAGCGCCTTATTCCCACGGTCTATGCCAACGAGATGTTCCAGACCCTCGGGCGGGACCTGACCCTGCGTGCCATCCAGCAGTACGAGCCCGAGGCGCTCAGCGACGCGAATCTCGCCCGGATCCAGGCCGAGTTCGACAAGATTCCGGCCAAGGAGTGAGCCGGGCCGGACGATGCGATCCAAAGTGCGCGGCGGGCCGAGCCCGCCTTCCGAGTTCCGACGGGGCTGGCCGGTGGTTCTCGCTGCCGCGACCGGGGCCGGTCTCGGCATCGCTGGCCTGCTGACTTACACCGCCGGGATCTTTGCCAAGGACCTGGAGGGGGAGATCGGCCTGAGCCGGACGGCGCTCGGCGGGGCCTTCTTCGGGGCGACCGTCGCACTGGCGCTGGCGCTGCCCCTCGTCGGCTGGCTGGTCGACCGGTTCGGCCCTCGCTGGCCGGCGCTGTTCGGTGCGCTGGCGCTCGCGGCCGGGTTCGCGGCCCTGGGGACGGCGGTGGAGACCGTGCCCGCCTACATCGGAGTCATGGCGGCGATCGGGTTCTTCGCCGCCTGCTCCGCACCGGTGGCTTACGCGCGAGCAGTCAATGCAGTGTTCGATCGCTCGCGCGGCCTCGCGTTGGGACTCACCCAGATGGGCGTCGGCGTCGCCGCGATGGTCGTTCCGCCGGTCCTGGCCCTGGTCGTTGCCGAGCACGGGTGGCAGACCGGATACCTGGCCCTGGCGGCGATAGCGGCGCTGGGGATCATCCCCGCGCTCGCGCTGCGGGGCGGAAACGAGGCGGTCACGCGTCCGGCCTCGAACGGCGGCCAGCTTCGCTCGCCCCTGTTCCTGGCCCTGCTGTTCGCCTTCGGGACGATGTCGCTCGCATTCGCCGGCCTGCTGACCCACTTCGTGCCGATGTTGCGCGAGGCAGGAGTCGATGCGCCCACGGCAGGCAAGATCGCCGGGGCGATCGGGGCGTCCGTCATCGTCAGCCGGCTCGTCGTCGGGTGGCTCGCGGACCGGCTGGAAGCGCCGCGGATCGCCGCGGCCTGCTGCGGTTTGTGCGCCCTCGGCTGTCTCGCGCTTGCCTGGCAGGGGGCCGCGTTCGCGTGGATCGGCGCGGTCGCCCTCGGGACGGCAATGGGGGCGGAGGCGGACCTGATCGGGTATCTCACCGCCCGCTATTTCGGCATCGCCCATTACGGACGGCTCTATGCGGTCCAGTATGCGAGCTTCATGCTGATGGGAGGTGTCAGCCCGCTGTGGATCGGCGCGCTGGCCGATGCCACGGGTGGTTACAGGGCCGCGCTCCTGGTCACGGTATTCGGGCTCGCGGTCGCGATCGCGCTGTTTCTCCGGTTGCCCAAGGTGCATACCGGGTCCGCCCCTGCAGCACAGCTCACGGCATGAGCACGGTACTCCGCACCGCGCCGGGGACCTGCGGCCGCGTTGCCGCGATCGCGCTCGAGGAAGCAGGTGTCGCGTTCGAGGTCCGCGTGGTCCGCTTCCTCAAGGGCGAGCACAAGTCACCGGAATTCCGTCGCATCAACCCGAAAGGCAAGGTACCGGCGCTGGAGATCGACGGGACGGTACTGACGGAAAACGTCGCCATCCTGACCTACCTGAACGAGCGCTTCCCTGAAGCGCGGTTGATGCCCCCGGCACCGACCCTGGCGGATCGCTGCCGGCAACTGGCCGACCTCTGCTTCTGCTCGTCCACGCTCCATCCGCTCGTGACCCGCATAAGAATGCCGATGTTCTTCGCGGGTCCCGAGCATTCCGCGATCGTCAGGAAGACCGCCGTGGCGGCGATGGACGAGTATTTTCAGATCGTCGAGGACCGGTTGGCCGGTGCACCTTGGTGGTACGGCGACCAATGGTCGGCGATGGATGGTTACCTCTACTGGGTCTTCTGGCGAGTCGAAGGGGCGGGTTACGACGTCTCCCGGTTCCCGTGCTTCGCCCGCCATGCGCGGGCCACGGAGCAGCGGCCCGTCGTCGTCCGCGTGCTGGCCCGCGAAGAGGAAGCGCAGGCCCTGCTCGAGCGCGAAGGACTGAAGTTCGTTCCGCCGCCGGTCGACTGACGGCTTCAGATCGGCTCCGCCAGGAGCGCGTTCATCTGAGCGCCCGCAGCGGCATTGTCGACAAGCGGGCCGAGGCCGAGCTGGCCGCGGCAAATCTCGAGAGACTTCTCGACGACGAAGCGGCAGCGCGCGAACCGCCGGGCTCGATAGGCTGCAAAGGCGGCCTCGGGATCGTCGTGGCGCGCGAGCTCTTCGGCGAGCACGACGGCATCCTCGATTGCCATTCCGCCGCCCTGGCCGAGATGAGGGGTCGTCGCGTGAACGGCGTCGCCGATCAGGACGACGCGGCCCTTGCTCCAGTCTCCCTCGAGGAAGATCGTCTCGAGCGGGCGGTAGACCACGGCGCCGTCATCCGTGATGCTTCGGGCGAGCTGACGGATGGCGGGTGCACAGTTCGCCAGGCGCTCGCGCATCCTGGCGGCAAGACCCTCGGTCTCGAAGGTGGGATTGTCGGGCTCCGGCGTGGTTGCGTAGAGATAGATCTGGTCCCTGCTCATCGGCACGAGCCCGACGCCGATCGGGCCGTTGTACACGTGCAGCGCATCGAAGTCCGCCGGCCTCGGCAGGTTGTAGCGCCAAACCGACTGGCCCACGAATGCCGGGACGGGGGCATCGGGAAACAGCATCCGCCGCGTCTGTGAGTAGATGCCGTCCGCACCCACGACCACGTCGAAATCGCCGTGGCTTCCGTCCGAGAACGTCACCTCCACCTGCGAACCCGTGTCGTCGAGCCCGTCCGCCGTCACGCCGCGCCGAATCTCGGCACCGGCAGCGACGGCAGCCCGTGTCAGGACGCGATGCAACGCCGGGCGAGGAATGCCCATGCTTGCCGGATAGCCCTCGATCAGCGAGCGCGAAGGGATCCGGGCCACCTGCGTGCCGTCGGGCGCGTATATCTCGACGGCCTCATAGGCCCAGCCGGCCTCCACATAGTCCTTCGCAAGTCCCAGTGTCGCCAGCGCCCGCACCACGTTGGCCTGCTGGCTGATCCCCACGCCCTCCACCGATCCGGCCGGATCGCGCTCGATGACGGTGACCTCGAAGCCACGCTGCCCCAATGCCGAAGCGGCGGTGAGCCCGCCGATACCGCCCCCGATGACCAGAATCCGGGCTTGCCTCATCTCCACCGCCTTTGCGCACTTGCGTCCCGCCCAGCATTGTCCGATGAATTCCTAGGCGCAAGAATAATGGGAGATGGGTCGCGCATGAAACTCACGCGCCGGACCATGCTGCAAGGCGGAAGCGCCGCATTGATACTCGGCGGTACCGCGGGGGCGCAGAGCCAGCCGGAGTTCGTCAGTTCGGCGATCGACGTTCACCACCACTTCCTGCCGCCGTTCTACAAGCCGCACGTGCAGGGCTGGATGGACCGTTTCGCGACGGGGGTGGACGCCGTCATGGCCTGGACGCCCGAAGCATCGCTCGCCGCCATGAACGAGGCGAAGGTCGAGCGGGCCATCCTCTCGATCTCCTCGCCCGGCGTCCATTTCGGTGACGACGCCGCGGCTGCGGCGATCGCCCGCGACTGCAACGACTACGCAGTGGCGCTCGGCTCGGAGCATTCCGGCCGCTTCGGGTTCTTCGCCGCCCTGCCGATGCCGGACGTCGAGGGAGCGATCCGCGAGGCCGAGCGCGCTCTCAGGCTCGACGGCAGCCACGGGGTCGGCCTGCTGAGCAACTACGGCGGCCGGTATCTCGGCGATCGCGAGTTCCGCCCGCTGTTCGAGTGGCTCGCCGCGCGCAATGCGCTCGTCTACGTCCATCCCACCGATGCTCCTTGCTGCGCCGGACTGGTGCCGGAACTGGCCACGCCGCTGATCGAGTTCCCGGTCGATACCGCGCGCACGATATCGAGCCTGCTGTGGGCGGGGGTGTTCAGCGAATTTCCAACGATCCGGTTCGTCTTCTCGCATGGCGGAGGCGTGCTGCCGATGGTCGCCGAGCGAGTGATCGCGATGGGCTTCGTCGATCGCGAGCTGGGCGCGCGCGTGCCCGAAGGGGCCGCGGCCGCGCTGTCGAAGCTGTACGTCGACACCGCCAGCGTGGCCAATCCGGCAGCGATGGCAGCCCTCCAGCAATGGCTGCCGACGGAGCAGATTCTCTATGGGACCGATTTCCCCTGGGGAACGCTCGCTTCGTCACGCGCCGGCCTGGCGCGGCTGCAACTCGCCCCGGAAAGGCTGGCGGCCATCGAGTACGGCAACGCCGCCCGCCTGCTCGGACTTTGACCGCCACCTCGGCGCCTCGAGAGAGAAAGGTGTTCCATGACTCCGCCTGCCAGCGAAAAAGACCACCGGTGGAGCCGCACGCGCGCGGCCATGAGCGAAGCCGGCATCGACTGCCTGATCGTCGTCGGCAACGCCGGGCTGAACCTCTATCGGCTGGCCGACCTGCAGTACCTGTCCGGCATGTTGCGGGAAGGGGTCCTCCTGTTCCCCCTCGAAGGTGAGCCCATCATGCTCTCGTTCGGCGGCGGCCACGATCCGGATGCGTGGGTAACGGATCACCGAAACGGCTACCCGCGATTTGCCGACGGCATTCTCGGAATTGTCGAGGAGAGGGGCTGGGAGAAGCACACGTTCGGTGCGCTTCTTTCCGGATACGAGGGCGATCTCAGTTTCCCTGCCCAGATCCACCGTCGAATGACGGAGCGGTTTCCGAACGCCTCGATCGTGGACGCCGCCCCGATCCTCGAGCGCGTCCGGCGCATCAAGACGGACTACGAGATCGAGTGCTTCAGGTCGGGGTGCAAGGTGGGCCTGGATGCCATCGAGGCGGTCGCCACCCTCGCGAGGCCCGGCGTCAGCGACCTCGACGTCAAGGCGGAGCTGATGCGGTCGCTTTTCCGCGGCGGCTGCGATTCGCATACCCTGCTCCTGTTCCACTCGGGCAGCCGGAGCGTCCACGGTGCGATGGGTGGGTCCCTGCCGGCTCCGAAAGGGCGCATCCTCGAGGATGGCGACGTCATCAACTCCGAGTTCGATGCCAGGTTCGAGGGCTACTGCGCCCAGTTCAATCAACCGTTCTTCGTCGGCAAGGTCGACGAGGCGTGGGAACAGGTCGCCGCAACCGCCGCCGAGTGCTTCGCCGGCGGCCTAGACGCGCTGAAACCCGGCCTGTCGGCCGGAGAACTGCAGGCGCTCATGAAGGCCCCGGCCCTTGCCCGGGGATACCAGGTCCTCGGGCCCATGTTTCACGGGCTGGGATTGTCGTTCGAGCGTCCGATCGCCCAGACCGCGCTCGGCACGAGCTTCGACGAGGACCTCGATATCGTGCTCGAGCCCGGGATGGTGCTCGAGCTCGAACCGCACGTCGTGGCGAAAGACTTCTCCCGCGGCTGTTCGCTCGGTTGCCCGGTGCTGATCACGCCGGAAGGGTGTCAGCCGCTTGCCGAGGGCTGGCAGGCCGCTCCCGTGCGCATTTCCGCCTGACCCGACGCACGCTGCGGACGCGCCCCGGCCAGCAGCTCGGCCGGTCGTCGAAAACGCTCGTCGCTCGACGCAGGCGGACGGCGGGTCGCCGAAGCTGAGGCCGCCGCCCACGGCCGGGCGGGGCCCGTCACTGGCCAGGAAATGGTGC